>DATFEJ010000230.1:0-9167 GCA_035251235.1 Burkholderiales bacterium | reverse complement strand
CGCGGCCACCGGCACGAGGTTCGCCAGGATCGCGAACGGCAAGGCGACGAGCAGCGCCGCCAGCAGCCACGGCACCCGCGGCAGCCTGCCGAGATCGGCGCCGAGCTTCTTGCGCATCCAGCGCGCCGCCTTGGACTCGCGCGGCCCGGTGCGGTGGCCGAGCGAGCGGGCGAGCGAGCGTTCCTCCAGCCACGAGAAGAACATCAGCGTCAGGACGAACAGGCTGCCGAGCAGCATGACGGGCGCGAGCAGCAGGCCGGCCAGCGCCGCGATCGGCCGCGTGCCCACCAGCGCCATGATCGGCACCAGTCCGCAGGCGACCCCGGCGACCGCGATCAGGACGACGGCGGGAATCACCAGGCGCGCGCGGTCGACGACGTAGTCGTGGAACGCGTCGACTTCACGGTAGCGCCGCGCGAGCGCCAGGGCGTCGTCCAGCGGTCCGAGCAGTTGCTGCCCGAGCCACTGCTGCAGGTTCGCCTGTCCCGGAATGCCCGCCATCGACGCGCCTCCTTTCAGCCGGTAGAGCTCGGGGCCAGCATACGGAACCCCCGGCGCAAACGCCGGGAAAAATTCCGCACTTGCCGCAGGGTCGCTTAGACTGGCGCCCCATGAAGCCGAACTTCATTGTCGTCCTGATCGACGATTTGCGCTACGACGAGTTCGGCGCGGGCGGCCACCCCTACCTGAGGACGCCGCACATCGACCGGCTGGCGGCCGAAGGCGCGCTGTTCGAGCGCGCGTTCCATACCACGCCGATCTGCTCGCCCAACCGCGCCTCGATCGTGACCGGCCAGTACGCCAGCCGCCACGGCATCATCGACAACGTGGCGCGCGACGCCATGAGCCACCGGCTGCCCAACTACCATCTGGCGCTGCAGGAGCTGGGCTACGAGACCGGGCACGTCGGCAAGTGGCACATGGGCAACGACGGCATGCCGCGCCCGGGCTACCACCACTGGGTGAGCTTCGACGGCCACGGCAGCCTGAACGACCCGAAGCTCAACGTCAACGGCGCCTACGAGACGCGCCGCGGCTACATGACCGACCTGCTCAACGAGGAGGCGCTCGCCTTCGTCGAGCGCAAGCGCTCGCGGCCCTTCGCCCTGTTCTTCGCGCACAAGGCGGTGCACCCGGACGCGCACCAGGCCGCCGACGGCACGCTCGACATGACGCGCTTCGGCGGCTACCTCCCCGCCGAGCGCCACCGCGACCTGTATGCCGGGGCGACGTTCCCGAAGACGCCGAACATGCGCAGCTACGCCGAGCTCGCCAAGCAGGCACCCGCCTGGGCGGAGGCGTTCGCGCTGAAGGGCGCCGAGCGTTCGCGAGCGCTGCTCGACGCGATCCAGGCGGGCTCGCAGGAGGAGATCCGCCAGCGCGCGCGGATGATGGCCTCGGTGGACGAGGGCGTGGGCATGCTGCTCGCGTCGCTCGGGCGGCAGGGGAAGCTCGAAGACACGCTGGTGCTGTTTCTCGGCGACAACGGCTACTTCTTCGGCGAGCACGGCCTCGGGCCGGAGCGGCGCTTCGCCTACGAGGAGGGCATCCGCTCGCCCTTCGTGCTGCGCTATCCGCGCAAGGCGCGGGCGGGCACGCGCGTGCGCGACCTGGTCATCTGCCAGGACATCGCGCCGACGCTGATCGAGCTCGGCGGCGGGAAGCCCGGCCCGCAGGTGCAGGGCCGCTCGTTCGCGCCGCTGCTCGCCGGCCGGCGCAAGGGCTGGCGAAGATCGTTCCTGATCGAGTACTGGGCCGAGCAGGCGATGCCCTGGCTGGTCGGCATGACCTACAAGGCGGTGCGCACCGACCGCCACAAACTCATCCACTGGGTGAACCGCGGAACCGCCGGGGAGCTGGACGAGCTCTACGACCTCGAGCGCGATCCGTGGGAGCTGAAGAACCTGGCGCGCGGCCGCCGGCACGCGGCGCTGCGCACGCGGCTCCGCCGGGAGCTGCGCAAGCTGGTCGCCGACGCAGTGGGACTCTAGACGCCGGGGGGAAAAGGGAGAGCCGCCTTGGAATCCATCGACCGCCCCACCATCCAGCGCTCGGCCATCGACCTCGCCGAGGAAGTGAAGCTGCGCGCGCCGCGCGGCGCCGCCGAGAAGCTCGCGCGCTACGGCGGCGCCGAGGTCGCGGCGGCGCTGCTCAAGCTCTCGCCCGGGTTCGCGCAGGACGTGCTCGCGCGCCTGCCGGTGGACACGCGCGAGCGCGCGCTGGCCGCGGCGCCGCCCGAGATCGCGCGCCAGTGGCAGACCAACGCGCTATACGAGGACGGCGCGATCGGCCGCATGATGGAGCCGGTGTACGCCGCGTTTCCGCCGCAGGCCACGGTGGGCGAGGCGATCGAGGCGCTGCACGAGATGGTGCGCAACGCCTTCATCACCTACATCTACATCGTGGACGAGGACGAGCGCCTGCTCGGCATCGTCACCATGCGCGACCTGCTGTTCAACGAGCGCGGCAAGGCGCTGCGCGACGTCATGCTCACCGACGTATTCGCGCTGCACGCGCCCACGCCGCTCGAGGACGCGATGAAGCAGGTGCTCGACCGCCACTACCCGGTCTACCCGGTGGTGGACGCCGAGAACCGCATCCGCGGCCTGGTGCGCGGCCAGAGCATGTTCGAGGCGCGCGCCTTCGACATCGCGGCGCAGCCCGGCAGCATGGTCGGCGTGGAGAAGGAGGAGCGCCTGGGTACGCCCTGGCAGCGCAGCCTCATGATGCGCCATCCCTGGCTGCAGCTGAACCTGCTGACCGCGTTCCTCGCCGCCGCCGTGGTCGGCGTCTTCCAGGACACCATCGACCGCCTCGTCATCCTGGCGCTGTTCCTGCCGGTGCTCGCCGGCCAGTCCGGCAACACCGGCTGCCAGGCGCTGGCGGTGACGCTGCGCGGCATGACCATCGGCGAGCTGAAGCCCGGCGCGGCGCGCGCGCTGATGTCCAAGGAAGCAGGGCTCGGGCTGCTGAACGGCGCCGGCGTGGGGCTGGTCGCGGCGATCGGCATGTACGTCACGGCGAGCAACCAGAGCTCGCCGCACGCCTTCGTGCTGTCGTTCGTGGTGTTCGTCGCCATGATCGGCGCCTGCGTGGCGAGCGGGCTCTCGGGCGCCCTGGTGCCGCTCACGCTCAAGCGCCTGGGATTCGATCCGGCGACCGCCTCGAGCATCTTTCTCACCACCGCCACGGACGTGGTCAGCATGGGGATGCTGCTCGGGCTGGCGGCGATACTGGTGTGAGGGGCGCGCGCAACCCCGTGCCTCCGTTGCTTTTCCCATGGTCTCGTGACTTTGCCCGGAGATTCATCGGGCAAAGTCACGAGATCTGAGAAATTCCAAACCGGCGATACCTTTGCATAACGGCAGCTGGGGTCTGTCCCCATCCATGCGTTTGGACTACCATCGGCCGGCGGATTCCACCACCGGGAGGCCGTCATGCAAGTCAAGGAGATCCTGCGGGTCAAGGGCAACCGGCTGCTGACGATCGAGCCGGCGGGCCGCGCGGCGGACGCGGTGCGCACCATGTCGGAGCAGAACCTGGGATCGCTCATCGTGGTGGAGCAGGGGCGCCTGCTGGGCGTGCTCACCTTCCACGAGATCCTGCGGGCGCTCGCGCAGCGCGGCGACTCGATCGGCGACGTGCGCGTCGGCGACATCATGGTGCGCGACCCGGTGACCGCCGAGCCCGACATGGAGGTGAACGACCTGCGCCGCACGATGCTCGAATCGGGGGCGCGCTACCTGCCGGTGGTGCAGGACGGCAAGCTCCTTGGCGTGATCTCCTTCCGCGACGTCGCCAAGGCCGTGCTCGAAGAGCAGGAATTCGAGAACAAGATGCTGAAGGGCTACATCAAGAACTGGCCGGCGTAGCCGGAGCGAGCGGGGCCGGCGTGTAAAATCGCCGGCATGTCCGGCAACACCTTCGGCACGCTGTTCTGCGTCACCTCGTTCGGCGAATCGCACGGGCCCGCGTACGGCGGCGTGGTGGACGGCTGCCCGCCGGGGCTCGAGCTCTCGGCCGCCGACCTGCAGCGCGAGCTCGACCGCCGCAAGCCCGGCAGCTCGCGCCACGTCACGCAGCGGCGCGAGACCGACGCGGTCGAGATCCTCTCCGGCGTGTACGAGGGCCGCACCACGGGCACGCCGATCGGCTTCCTGGTGAGGAACGAGGACGCGCGCTCCAAGGACTACGCCGAGATCGCGCGCAAGTTCCGCCCCGGGCACGCGGACTACACCTACTGGCAGAAGTACGGCGTGCGCGACCCGCGCGGTGGCGGGCGCGCTTCGGCGCGCGAGACGCTGGTGCGCGTCGCCGCCGGCGCGATCGCGAAGAAGTGGCTGGCGGCGCGCTACGGCGTGCAGGTGCGCGGCTACCTCGCGCAGCTCGGGCCGCATCGCATCGCCTTGCGCGACTGGTCGGCGGTGGAGGCGAATCCGTTCTTCGCGCCCGACGCCGGCACGGTGGCCGCGCTGGAAGCCTACATGGACGCGCTGCGCGCGAGCGGCGATTCGTGCGGCGCGCGCGTCAACGTCGTCGCCAGCGGCGTGCCGGTCGGCTGGGGCGAGCCGGTGTACGGGCGCCTGGACGCCGACATCGCGGCGGCCATGATGTCGATCAACGCGGTGAAAGGCGTGGAGATCGGCGCCGGCTTCGCCGCAGTGGAGCACAAGGGCAGCGAGCACGGCGACGAGATGACGCCGCAGGGCTTCGTCGCCAATAACAACGGCGGCGTGCTCGGCGGCATCTCCACCGGCCAGGAGGTCACCGTGTCGATCGCGCTCAAGCCCACGTCCAGCATCCGCCTGCCGCGGCGCACGATCGACGTCGACGGCCGGCCGACGACCGTCGAGACCAAGGGCCGCCACGACCCCTGCGTCGGCATCCGCGCCACGCCGATCGCCGAGGCGATGCTCGCCTGCGTGCTGATGGACCACGCGCTCCGGCACCGGGCGCAGTGCGGCGACGTCGTGCCGCCGACGCCGCCGGTATAGAAAACCCCTGTGGATTCAATTACAGTAGCGACTCACCGCACGCGAGTGAGGCCAAGAACATGAGCAACAAGGGGCAGCTGCTACAAGACCCGTTCCTGAACACCCTGCGCAAGGAACACGTTCCCGTGTCGATCTACCTGGTGAACGGCATCAAGCTGCAGGGCCAGATCGAGTCCTTCGACCAGTACGTCGTGCTGCTGCGCAATTCCGTGACGCAGATGGTGTACAAGCACGCCATCTCCACCGTCGTGCCCGCGCGCGCCATCAGCCTGGGCGGCGGAGAAGACAAGGACGCTTGAGCGCGACGGCGGCGCCCGACACTCAGGCCGCGGTGCTCGTTGGCCTGGACTTCGGCGATCCCGGTTACCAGGAGGGGGTCGAGGAGCTGGTGCGGCTCGTGGAAAGTGCGGGCGTGCCGCGGCACGCCACGGTGCGCGGGCGCCGCTCGCGACCGGACCCGAAGTTCTATGTCGGCAGCGGCAAGGTCGGGGAGATCGCGCGCGCGGCCGAGGGCCTGAACGCCGCCTGGGTCATCTTCAACCACGAGCTCTCGCCGGCGCAGGAACGCAATCTGGAGCGCGCGCTCGGGCGCCGCGTGCTCGACCGCACCGAGCTGATCCTGGAGATCTTCGCGCAGCGCGCGCGCACCAGCGAGGGCAAGCTGCAGGTCGAGCTCGCGCAGCTCGAGCACCTGTCGAGCCGCCTGGTGCGCGGCTGGACGCACCTCGAGCGCCAGCGCGGCGGGCTGGGCAAGACCGGCGGCCCCGGCGAAAAGCAGATCGAGCTCGACCGTCGCTACCTCGCCAAGCGCGTGCGCGTGCTGCGCGGCAAGCTGGAGACGCTGCGCCGCCAGCGGCATGTGCAGCGGCGCGCGCGCGCGCGGCGCGACGTGTTCTCGCTCTCGCTCGTCGGCTACACCAACGCCGGCAAGACGACGTTGTTCAATGCGCTGACGCGCGCCGGGGCCTACGAGGCCGACCAGCTGTTCGCCACGCTCGACACCACGTCGCGGCGCCTGTGGCTGCCGGCAGGCGGCGCGGTCGTGCTGTCCGATACGGTCGGCTTCATCCGCGACCTGCCGCACGGCCTGGTGGCGGCGTTCCGCGCCACGCTGGAGGAGACCGTGCATGCCGATCTGCTGCTGCACGTGGTGGATGCGGCCTCGGCCGCGCGCGGCGAGCAGGCGGCGCAGGTGGACCAGGTGCTCGCCGAGATCGGCGCCGGCGCCATCCCGCAGATCCTCGTCTGGAACAAGATCGACGCCGCGGGCCTGGCGCCGGGAGTCGAGCGCGACGAGTATGGTAGGATTCGCCGCGTGTTCGTGAGCGCGCGCAGCGGTGCCGGCCTCGCCGATCTGCGGGGCGCGATTGCCGAGGCCGCCAAACCGCGGCAAGCCCGCACGCCTGTTCCGGAATCTCTCTCTCTGTAATGTCGCTGAACGATCCTAATTGGGGACGCCAGGGCGGCCCGCGCGGCCCCGGCGGCAACCAGGGCCCGCCCGACCTGGACGAGCTCTGGCGCAACTTCAACCGCAAGCTGAACAGCCTGTTCGGCGCGCGCCGCGGCGGTGGCAACCTGCCGCCCTCGCCGCCCTCCGGGCGCTTGCTGGGCGGCGGCGCCGGGGTGCTGGTCGCGCTGATCGTGGTCGTGTGGCTGGCGAGCGGCTTTTACGTGGTGGACGCGGCCTCGCGCGGCGTGGTGCTGACCTTCGGCCGCTACACGGAACAGACCGAGCCGGGCCTGCGCTGGCGCATGCCCTACCCGATCCAGTCGCACGAGATCGTCAACCTCGCGCAGGTGCGCACGCTCGAGGTCGGCTACCGCAACAACGTCAAGACCAAGGTGCTGAAAGAGTCGCTCATGCTGACCGACGACGAGAACATCGTCGATCTGCAGTTCGCGGTGCAGTACGTGGTGACGGACGCGCAGGCCTGGCTGTTCAACAACCGGCGGCCGGAGGAAGTGGCCATGCAGACCGCCGAAGCGTCGATGCGCGAGATCATCGGCAAGAGCAAGATGGACTCCATCCTGTACGAGGGCCAGGACGACATCGCCAACCAGGCGCAGGTGCTGATGCAGCAGATCCTGGACAGCTACCGGACCGGCATCGACCTGAGCCGCGTGACCATCCAGAACGCGCAGCCGCCCGAGCAGGTGCAGGCGGCGTTCGACGACGCGGTCAAGGCCGGCCAGGACCGCGAGCGGCAGAAGAACGAGGGCCAGGCCTACGCCAACGACGTCATTCCGCGCGCCCGCGGCGCCGCGGCGCGGCTCGGCGAGGAAGCGCAGGGCTACAGGGCGCGCGTCGTCGCCAGCGCCGAGGGCGAGGCCTCGCGCTTCCGGCAGGTGCTCGCCGAGTACGCCAAGGCGCCGGCGATCACGCGCGAGCGCATCTACATCGAGACCCTGCAGAGCGTGCTGTCGTCGACCTCCAAGATCCTGATCGACGCCAAGGGCAGCGGCAACCTGCTGTACCTGCCGCTCGACAAGCTGATGCAGCAGGCGGGGGTCGCCGGGCTCACGGAGTCCCAGGCCTCGCAGCGCACGCCGGATGCGGCGCTGCCGATGGATCCGGGCCCGCGCTCGCGCGACACGCTGCGCAATCGCGAGCGGGTGGAGCGCTGACATGAGAGCCCTCGGGCCCGTCGTCGCCATCCTCGTCGCGCTGGTGCTCGTCGGCTCCAGCATGCTGTTCACGGTCGACCAGCGCCAGAACGCCATCGTGTTCCAGTTCGGCGAAGTGAAAGAGGTGATCAAGGAGCCGGGCCTGAAGTTCAAGTGGCCGATGATCCAGAACGTGCGCCTGTTTGACATGCGCATCCTCGCCTACGACGACGCCGAGCCGCTGCGCTTCCTCACCTCGGGCAACCGGCCGGTGCTGGTGGACTCGTTCATCCGCTGGCGCATCGTCGACGTGCGCCAGTACTTCGTCTCGGTGCAGGGCAACGAGGGCGAGGCGACGCGCCGGCTGCGCCAGACCATCTCCGGCGCGCTGCGCGACGAGTTCGGCGGGCGCACCGTGCACGAGGTGGTGTCGGGCGAGCGTGATTCCGTCATGGGCCGCGTGCGCGAGAAGGCCGACCAGGACCTGCGCCGCATCGGCGTCGAGATCGTGGACGTGCGCCTGAAGCGCGTCGACCTGCCGCAGGAAGTGAGCGAGTCGGTGTACCGGCGCATGGAGGCCGAGCGCAAGCGCATCGCCAACGAGCAGCGCTCCACCGGCGCGGCGGAGTCCGAGCGCATCCGCGCCGACGCCGACCGCCAGCGCGAGGTGATCCTGGCCGAGGCCTACCGGGACGCGCAGCGCGTGAAGGGCGAAGGCGACGCGCGCGCCGCCGCGACGTATGCGCAGGCCTTCCGCCAGGACGCGGAGTTCTATTCCTTCTATCGCAGCATGGAAGCCTATCGCTCGACGTTCCGCGGCCGCAGCGACCTGCTGCTGCTCGAGCCCAGCTCGGATTTCTTCCGCTACTTGAGGGACCCCGGTGGCAGGGGCGGCGCGCGGAAATGAGGCCGCATGGCGAGCACTTTCCTCCTGGCCTTCGCCCTCATGCTGATCATCGAGGGGCTCCTCCCCTTCCTCGCGCCTAGCCTCTGGCGCGACGCGTTCCGCCGCATCACGCAGCTCACGGACGGGCAGATCCGCTTCTTCGGCCTCACGTCGATGCTGATCGGGCTGCTGCTGCTCGCGCTGGCGATCTGACATGCGCTGGCTCCTGCCCGAGTACATCGAGGACATCCTGCCGGCGGAGGCCGCGCGCATCGAGCGCCTGCGCCGCGCGATCCTCGACCTGTTCGCGCGCGCGCGCTACGAGCTGGTGATCCCGCCGCTGCTGGAGTACACGGACTCGCTGCTCACCGGCACCGGCCACGACCTCGACGTGCGCACCTTCAAGGTGGTGGACCAGATCTCGGGCCGCATGATGGGCCTCAGGGCCGACATCACGCCGCAGGTGGCGCGCATCGACGCGCACCTGCTCAACCGCAAGGGCGTGACGCGCCTGTGCTACTGCGGCAGCGTGCTGCATACGCGGCCCGCGGGCCCGGCCGCGACGCGCGAGCCGATCCAGATCGGCGCCGAGATCTACGGCCACGCCGGCGTGGCGAGCGACCTGGAAGTGCAGCGGCTGCTGGTGCGCGCGCTGGCGCTGGCGCGCGTGCGCCGGCCGCGCC
>DATFEJ010000114.1:0-3851 GCA_035251235.1 Burkholderiales bacterium | reverse complement strand
GCCGAACGCGTCGATGGTGTAGCGGCTGGCGGCCGGGCCGATCAGCCCGCCCACCAGCCCGCCCGCGAGGACCACGGACACCGCGCTCGCGCGTCGCTCCGGGAGCGCCGCATCGGCGGCGGCGAAGCGGTAGTACTGGCCGAAGGCGTTGAAGGCGCCGAAGGCGAGCGCCCCGGCGCACAACAGCCAGAAGCTGTGCAGCGCCATCGCCAGCGCGCTGGTGACGGCCGCGAGGACACCGATCAAGGCGCCTTGCACCAGGCCCAGGCGACGCCCCACGCGGCGCATGTGCAGCGATGCGGGCATCGTCACGGCGAGCGTGCCGAGGATGACCGCTGTCGCCGGCAGCGTGGCGAGCACGGCGCTCGGTGCGAGCGCAAGCCCGGCGAGGCCATTCACGGCGACCAGCGTGGAGGTCACCGAGAACAGCATCGCCTGGCTGCCCGCGAGGAGCCCGAGGCTGCCGCGCGCGCCCGGGACCGTCATTGCGGCTGCGGCACGATGCGCAGGTAGGGCCGCGGCGCCTTCCAGCCCGCGGGAAACCGCTTGCGCGCCTCCTCCTCGGGGACGGACGCGAGGATGATCACCTCCTCACCCTGGCGCCAGTTCACCGGCGTCGCCACCTTGTGCCGCGCGGTGAGCTGCAGCGAATCCAGCACGCGCAGGATCTCGTCGAAGTTGCGGCCCGTGCTCATGGGATAGGCCACGATCAGCTTGATTGCCTTGTCGGGACCGATGACGAAGACGTTGCGCACGGTGGCGTTGTCGGCTGCGGTGCGCCCGCCAGCGTTGCCCGCCACGTCCGCCGGCAGCATGCCGTACAGGCGCGACACGGCCAGGTCGGCATCGCCGATGACCGGGTAGTTGGGCGCATCGCCTTGCGTGTCGCGGATGTCCTTGAACCAGGCGACGTGGCTCTCGACCGGGTCGACGCTCAGTCCAATGACCTTGCAGTTGCGCCGGTCGAATTCCGGCCTGAGCTTCGCGAGGTAGCCGAGCTCCGTCGTGCAGACCGGCGTGAAGTCCTTGGGGTGCGAGAACAGCACGCCCCAGGCGTCGCCCAGCCACTGGTGGAATCGGATGCGGCCGTCGGTGGTGTCGGCCTCGAAATCCGGTGCGAAGTCATTGATTCTCAGCGTCATGGCGATGTCCTCCATTCGGGTTGCGGGCCGCCAACCTAGTCGCACGGCGCGCCGCGCGAAAGCCGCTGACGGCAGCCGCTATCCGGAAAGCGCACGATTACCGGACTGAAACAAGCGGGTTACGGCGGCGTTACCGGCAGGGCGCTCGCCTCTGGATACTATGCACGCATGCTCGAGCCGCTCGCCAGCCGGCCGATCCTGCACAGCCGGGACTTCGAGGAGACGCGCGATTTCCTGCGCGCGCGCCACGTCCGGTTCGACCTGCAGGGCGGCGAGCGCGATCGCGCGGCCTTCGAGGTGCGCTATAACGGCGTCTACCTGCCACGCCTGTGGCTCGGCTACATCCGCTACGGAGCGCCCGCGGCTTCGCACGTGTCACCGGCGCGCGCGGACTACTGGGTGCACCTTCCCATGCACGGGCGCCTTTCGGTGGTCTCAGGCTGGAGCAGGCTCGAGTACGACCCGCGGCACGCGGCGCTGACCTCGCCGCCCGACGAGCACACGCTCAAGTTCGGCCCGGGCCTGGCGCGCTTGTGCCTGTCGATCCACGCCGACGCCCTCACGCGGCACCTGGCCGACCTTCTGGGGGACGCGCCGCGCGAGCCGCTGCGCCTAGGGCCCGCGCTCGGCCTCGACGGCGGCCCCGGGCTGGGCTTCGCGCGGCTGCTGCACGCGTTCGCGAGCGATACCCACGTCGCTGGTACGCTGTCCCAGCCCCTGGTTGCGGCCGACTTCGAGCAACTGGTGATGACCAGCCTGCTGCACTCAGTGCCGCACAATCATTCCGAGGGCCTGCGTCGCCGCGACCGCCGCATCTCGCCGCGCGACGTGCGCCGTGCCGTGGACTATCTGCGGGAGAATGCCGGGCAGCCGCTGGCGCTCGGCGACCTGGTGCGCGCTTCGGGCGTGGCGGGACGCACCCTGATCCAGCATTTCAAGGATGCCTACGGCATCTCGCCGATGCGTTACCTGCGCAATCACCGGCTGTTGCGCGTGCGCGAGGAGCTGCTGCGAGATCCCGCGGCTCGGGTGAGCGTGGTCGCGACGCGCTGGGGCTTCACGCACCTGGGCCGATTCGCGCAGGAGTACCGCCGGCGCTTCGGCGAGAGCCCCTCGCAATCGCTGGCCGGCGCGCGCCGGCGCGCCTCCTAGCCGGTCTCAGCCGCCGAACCTCGATGCCGAGTACGGGGCCGGATCCACGAACGGCGCCTCGCCCGTGACCATCTCCGCCACGAGGCGTCCGGTCACAGCGCCGAGCGTCAGGCCGTGGTGCGCGTGGCCGAAGGCGAACCAGAGGTTCGCGTGCTTGGGCGCCGGGCCGATCACCGGCAGCATGTCGGGCGTGCACGGGCGCGCCCCCATCCACGGCTCGTTGTCCAGGCGCTCGGCGAGCGGGAAGAGGTCGCGCGCGATGGGCTCCGCGCGCCCGAGCTGCACGGGTGTCCTGATCGCATCACGCAACGCGAACTCCGCCCCCGTGGTGAGGCGGATGCCGCGCGCAACCGGCCCCATGAAATAGCCGCGCTCCACGTCGAGCACCGGCAGGTTGAGCTTCGCCCCGCCGGCCGCGCGATAGTGCATGTGGTAGCCGCGCTTCACCGCCAGCGGAAAATCGTAGCCGAGCGCGCGCGTCAGCACGTCGGCCCACGGCCCGAGCGCGATCACCGCCGCGCCCGCCGCGAGCGGTCCGGCCGCCGTGCGCATGCGCCAGCCCTGGCCGTCGGCTTCGAGCGTCGCGGCGTTGCCCTGCAGGAACGTGCCGCCCAGCGCCTCGAAGCGCCGCAGGTAGGCGAGCCCGAGCCCCTGCGGGTCGATGGTGCGCGTGGGCTGCGTCCAGTGGATCGCCCCGGCGAGCACCGGCGCGAGGTAGGGCTCGGCTTCCTGCAGCATCTTCGCGTCGAGCTGGCGGTGCTCCACGCCGAAATCCCCGCGCCAGCGCTCGGCCTCGGCGAAGCGCAGGTCGCGCTCGCGCTCGGTGCGGAAGATCTTCATCCAGCCGCCGCGCACGATGAGGTCGGCGGCGCCCGCCTCGGCGGCGAGCGCGTCGTGCTCGGCGACGCAGTGCTCGATGAGCTTGGCGTAGCGGCGCGCCACCTCGGCATGGCGCGCGGGGCGCGAGTAGTGCCAATACTTCCACAGGAACGGCGCCAGGCTCGGCAGCGCCGAGGGGTGGTAATGCGCGTCGATGGTGCGGTTCAGGCCGTAGCGCGCGAGCGCGCCGAAGTCGTGCGGAAAGCCGTAGGGATAGACGCCCTCGCGCTGGATGAGGCCCGCGTTGCCGAAGGAGGTCTCCTCGGCCGCGCCGCGCCGGTCGACGAGCGCCACCGCGCGGCCGCGCCTCTGCAGGTGCAGCGCAGTGCAGATGCCGACGATGCCCGCGCCCAGAACGACGGTGTCGTAGCGTGCCATTAGAATCCAATCCTATCTTGGAATCCCGATCCGCTTCGCTCCCGTTCACCGTGCTGCTCGGCGTGCTGTTCGCGCTGACCGCGCTCGGCACCGACGCCTGGCTGCCGGCGCTGCCCGTGGCGGCGCGCGCGCTGGGCTCGCCGGTCGCCGAGATGCAGCTCACGGTCACCACGTACTTCCTCGGCCTGGCCGGCGGCCAGCTCGTCTGGGGCCCGCTGTCGGACCGGTACGGCAGGAAGCCGGTGCTGGTCGCGGGCCTCGCGCTCGCGCTGGCGGCCTCCGCCGTGTGCGCGGGCGCCG
>DATFEJ010000271.1:0-8011 GCA_035251235.1 Burkholderiales bacterium | reverse complement strand
CTACGACGCGTCGAGCGAACGCCTCCTCCGGAGCGCCGACGGAGGCCGGACCTGGACGCAGGTCACGAAGCCGGGGCCGTTGCTCGACCTCGTGCCTCACCCGCGCGCGCCGCTGCAGCGCGCGCTGGCGCTCGCCGGCGCGCTGCTCGGCTTGCTTGTCACGCTGCCGCTGTACGCCGGCTTCGACCTGGCACAGCCGGGCATGCAGTTCGTCGAGCTCGCGCCCTGGATCCCGCAGTTCAACGTCCACTACCACCTCGGCGTGGACGGCATCTCGGTGCTGTTCGTGCTGCTCAATTCGTTCATCACCGTGCTGGTGGTGATCGCCGGCTGGAGCGTGATCGAGAGCCGTGTCGGGCAGTACTACGCGTCCTTCCTCATGCTCTCGGGCGTGATGAACGGGGTGTTCGCGGCGCTCGACGGCGTGCTGTTCTACGTGTTCTTCGAGGCGACGCTCATCCCGATGTTCATCATCATCGGCGTGTGGGGCGGGCCGAACCGGGTGTACGCGGCGGTCAAGTTCTTCCTCTACACGCTGGCCGGATCGCTGCTCATGCTGATCGCGCTGCTCTACCTGTACGGCAAGTCGGGCGGCAGCTTCGCGGTGCTCGACTGGCACAAGCTGCCGCTGTCGCTCGGCGCGCAACAGTGGCTGTTCTTCGGCTTCCTGCTCGCCTTCGCCGTCAAGGTGCCGATGTGGCCGGTGCACACCTGGCTGCCCGATGCGCACGTCGAGGCGCCCACCGGGGGCTCGGTGGTGCTGGCGGCCATCATGCTCAAGCTCGGCGCCTACGGCTTCGTGCGCTTCACGCTGCCGATCCTGCCGGACGCCTCGCGCGAGCTCGCCTGGCTGATGATCGCGCTGTCGCTGGTGGCGGTGGTCTACATCGGCCTGGTGGCGCTGGTGCAGACCGACCTGAAGAAGCTGATCGCCTATTCCTCGATCTCGCACATGGGCTTCGTCACGCTCGGCTTTTTCGTCTTCAACGCCTGGGGCGTGGAGGGCGCCCTGGTGCAGATGATCTCGCACGGCTTCGTCTCCGCAGCGCTGTTCCTGTGCGTCGGCGTGCTCTATGACCGCATGCACACGCGCGCCATCGCGGACTACGGCGGCGTCGTGAACACCATGCCGCGCTTCGCCTCGCTCATGATGCTGTTCGCCATGGCCAACTGCGGGCTGCCGGCCACCAGCGGCTTCGTCGGCGAGTTCATGGTGATCATGGGGGCGATGCAGAAGAGCCCCTGGCTCGCTTTCGCCGCGGCCACGACGCTGGTGTTCGGCGCCGCCTACACGCTGTGGATGTACAAGCGCGTCATCTTCGGTGCGGTGGCGAACGCGCACGTCGCCGCGCTCAAGGACCTCAATCCGCGCGAGGCGCTGGTGCTCGGGGTGCTCGCCGCCGCGGTGCTCGCCATGGGCGTGTACCCGCTGCCCTTCACCGAGGTCATGCACGCCTCGGTCAACGAGCTGCTGCGCCACGTGGCGCAATCCAAGCTATGACCCTCGCCCAGCTCCTCAGCCACCTGCGCGCGCTGCCGGAAATGGTGCTGCTCGCCGGCGCCTGCGCGCTCATGCTGGTCGACCTCGCCTCGAGGAGCGAGACCCGGCGCTTCAGCTACCTGTTCGCGCAGGGCGTGCTGCTGCTCGCCTTCTTCGCCACGCTGTTCGTGCTCTCCGAGTCGGAGGGCACGCGCTACTACATCTTCTACGGCCTGTTCGTGTCGGACCTGCTGTCGCACGTGCTCAAGCTCTTCGCCTTCGTCACGGTATCGGCGGTGCTGGTGTACGCGCGGCCCTACCTGCACGAGCGCGGCCTGCTGGGCGGCGAGTTCCTCACGCTGCTGCTGTTCGCGCTGCTCGGCATCCTGGTGATGATCAGCGCCAACAGCTTCCTGTCCCTGTACCTGGGGCTGGAGCTGCTGACGCTGTGCCTGTACGCCCTGGTGGCGCTCAACCGCGACAGCGCGGCCTCGACCGAGGCGGCGATGAAGTACTTCGTGCTCGGCGCGCTCGCCTCGGGGCTGCTGCTGTACGGCATGTCCATGATCTACGGCGCCACCGGCTCGCTGCTGTTCACCGACATCGGCCCGCAGACGGCGGCGCTGGCCGCCAGCTCGGGCAGCGTGCGCACGCTGCTGGTGTTCGGGCTGGTGTTCGTGGTCGCGGGCATCGCCTTCAAGCTGGGCGCCGTGCCGTTCCACATGTGGATCCCGGACGTCTATCACGGCGCCAGCACCGCGGTCACGCTGGTGATCGGCACCGCGCCCAAGATCGCGGCCTTCGCCATGGCGCTGCGGCTGCTGGTGAACGGCCTGCCGGCGCTGGCGATCGACTGGCAGCAGATGCTGACCGTGCTCGCGGTGCTGTCCATGGCGCTCGGCAACCTGGCGGCCATCGCGCAGTCGAACCTCAAGCGCATGCTGGCCTACTCCACGATCTCGCACATGGGCTTCATGCTGCTCGGGCTGCTGTCCGGCGTGGTGGGCGGCAACCGGCTGAACGCGGTGGACGCCTACGGCGCCGCCATGTTCTACACGGCGGTCTACGTGCTGATGTCGCTCGGCGCCTTCGGCGTGCTGCTGCTCGCCTCGCGCCAGGGTGTCGAGTGCGAGCGGCTGGAGGACGTGAAGGGCATGAACCGGCGCGATCCCTGGCTCGCCTTCCTCATGCTGCTCATGATGTTCTCGCTCGCCGGCATCCCGCCGATGGCCGGCTTCTACGCCAAGTTCGCCGTCATCTCGGCGGTCGTGCAGACGGGGCAGATCTGGCTGGCGGTGGTGGCGGTCGCCTTCTCGCTGGTGGGCGCGTTCTACTACCTGCGCGTCGTCAAGCTGATGTATTTCGACGACCCCGTGGGCGTGGCCGTGCCGGCGGGCGGCGGCACCGCGCGCTGGCTGCTGTCGGTCAACGGCCTGGGGCTCCTCGCGCTCGGCCTGCTGCCGCAGGGCCTGATGGCGCTCTGCCAGGCGGCCATCCGCTCGCTCTAGTGCCGAAGGATCTCGCCGAGACGTTGCTCGCGGGCGAGGAAGTGTTCTGCGGGCGCCTGCTCAAGGTCTACCGCGACCGCGTGCGCCTGCCCGACGGCAGCGAGTCGGTGCGCGAGTATATCCGCCACCCCGGCGCCGTGGCTATCGTCGCGCTGCTCGACGGCGATCGCGTGGTGCTCGAGCGGCAGTACCGCTATCCCCTTGGCCGGGTGTTGGTCGAGATCCCCGCCGGCAAGCTCGAGCCGGGAGAGGACCACCTGGAGACGGGCAAGCGCGAGCTGCTGGAGGAGACGGGCTACGTGGCGCGCGAGTGGCGCCGGCTCGGCGAGATACACAACGCCATCGGCTACAGCGACGAGGTGATCGAGATCTGGCTCGCGCGCGGCCTCGAGCAGCGCCAGCAGCAGCTCGCCGAAGGGGAGTTCCTCGAGGTGTTCTCGCTGCCGCTCGCCGAGGCGCAGGCGATGGCGCGCGACGGGCGGCTCACCGACGTGAAGACGATCGTGGGGCTGCTCTGGGCGGCCGGGCCGGCGGGGTAATACGTCATTGACGCACATGCGTCAATGACGTAGCATGGCCGCGTGCTCTTCATCGAGACGTCGGCCTTTTCAGCGCTGCTCGAGGACTGGCTCTCCGATGAGGAATACCGCGGACTGCAGAGCTACCTGATGGAGCGCCCGGATGCCGGTGACATCATCCGGGGATCAGGCGGCATTCGAAAGGTGCGCTGGGCCGCGAAGGGCAAGGGCAAGTCCGGCGGAGTTCGGGTGATCTACTACTGGGCGAAAGCGCCCGAACAGATCTACCTGTTGACGATGTACGGCAAGAGCGAGAGGACCGACATCGACCGGGCGACCTTGAAGCGAATCGCCGCCAAACTGGAGCTGCTCGACAAATGAAGCGAAACCTCGGGAAAGAGATCCTTGCCGGACTGGACGAGATTGCCGCCTGGCGCCGTGGCGAGAAGAAGCTGCGTGTCGTGGAGGTGGCCAAACCCAAGGGAGCTGACGTAAAGGTGATTCGCGACGAGCTTGGGCTGTCCCAGGAGACGTTTGCGGGGTTCCTGGGCGTCAGTGTCGGCACCGTTCGAGGCTGGGAGCAAGGGCGCCGGGAGCCGCAGGGGCCGGCGCGAGCACTTCTCTTGGTCGCTGCGGCCCAGCCCCGCGCCGTGCAGGCGGCGTACAAGGCCACGATGCGGGCACGGGCTTCAGGGGAGAAGGTGTCCCGTGCGAGCCCGCGCCAAAGACAAACCAAGGCGGCATGACGCGAGCAGTGGGGTCTCGAGGACTGATCAACGCTGGCGTAGTTTCCCGAGTCCGTGGGAATGTTGAGCTCATGTCGCTGGACTCCTTGGTAGGCCTGTGCAGCAAGACCCATCTGGACGTCGGCCTGCGTTTGGCGCCAGTCCAATCAACGAGGTTCCGGACGGAGACTCGATTCCATTTGGCTTGTCGCCCCGTCCTCCACTAGATGTTTAGGATTGTTGCGCGCCGGGCGCTGAAGACGACAATCCTTGTCGTAGGGGTGATAGTTGTGATTGGTGTAGGACTAGCTATCAGAGAGTACTGGGATACAAAGATCTCAGAGTTGCTAGGTAGTCGCTTTAGTTCGTACATGACTGTCGACACCAAAGGTCGATTGGGGCTTTGGGTCTATTCGCGACTGGGCAACTGTGCCGACGTGCGAGAACGATTCAACAATCCACTGGTATTCATCGCATCGTCGCCGACAGAGACTGCGACAAGGTACTCGGTGAATGATCTGCTAGCCTGTCACGAGCTACGGGGTACGGACCGTAGAAACCTACAGGTGGTTCGTTGTGCGAATGGGGAGGTTACGATTGGACCTTCAATGCGGACAACGGAAGTTGAGGGCTCTTACACCATCAATCTGGCTGACGGTTCCCAGCGGGTCGGAACGTTCCGGGCGACTTCTTGCGGCGATTCCTAGTAGGTGCGACCGTGTGACGGTGGAATCAGGCGGAAAGGGTGCCGCCTAGCCGCACACTCCCGTATACCCGCAGGTGCTGCACCAGTCGCAGCCGTCCTTGCGGATGAGCGTGTGGGCGCCGCACTCGGGGCACTTCAGGCCCTGCATGACCGGCGCGCCGCGCGTCGCCGGCGCCTGCATGAGCCCCGCGCCCGTCACCGGCACGCCGTCCTCGTCGAGCAGGCCGAGCATGGCGTAGCGGTGCAGCATGAGCCGCGCCAGGTACGACACCGTCGACGGATAGCTCTGCTGCTTGCGCGACCCCGGCACGAAGGCGAGGAAGTCTCCGAGCGGCTCGGGGAAGTCGAGCAGCTTGTGCAGCTTCATGCCGATCCAGCCCGGGTCGATGACGCGCATGTCGAGCGACAGCAGCTTGCACAGGCCGTCGAGCGCGCGCGGATACTCGCCGGACAGCCACATCGAGTAGGGGCGGGTGGTGCCGTCGGGCAGCGCGATCTCCTTCAGCCCGAGCACGAAATCGTCACCCGTGCGCGGGTTGTGCACGTCGACAGTCCAGGACATCGTGCCGTCGGCGCCGGTCTTGGGCTCCTTGAGGCTGAACATCGCATCCAGCAGCGGCGTGACGCTGGCGAACGCGTCCGCCTGCGATTCGCCCGCCAGGCCGCCGAGCTGCTCGACGCGCCAGCGCACCAGTTGCGCCAGCGCGGACACCACCGACGGCATGTGGCGCTTCTCGCCGTGCGGCGGGAAGGCCATGTCGAAGGCGTCGTCGCCGGAGGTCTTGGCCAGCGTGTCGAGCTTGACGCGCAGCCAGCCGGGGTCGTGCGCGCGCATGTCCATGGACAGCGTCTTCGCCACCGCGCCCAGGCCGCGCGGCTGCTCGCTGCCGTTGACCCACACCTCGAACGCGTGCGCGCCGCCGTTTTCCGCCTCGCCGACGAACACGGCGAAGTGATGGCTCGGGTGCTCGATCATGTACGTCCAGGACAGGTTGCCCGCCGAGAACTCGGGCCGGCCCGGCCAGCGCAGGCTGGCGAGCACCGGCTCGGGCACCGACTTGATGCGGATGCGGCGGTTGACGTCGTCCTCGACGAAGTCCTGCGGCTTGTCGACCGACAGCACCGAGCCGAGCACCTTGTTCGGCCGGTAGGTGGCGAGGCCCTTCAGGCCGGACTTCCAGGCGGCGAGGTACAGGTCCTTGAATTCGGCGTACGGATAGTCCTCCGGCACGTTCACCGTCTTGGAGATGCTGGTGTCGATGAACGGCGCCACCGCGGCGACCATCTTCTCGTGCGCGGCGGCGGACAGCTCGAGCGCGGTCACGAAGTAAGGCGGCAGCCGCTCCATGTCGCCGCCCGCCGCCTTGAAGCGGCGCCAGGCATGATCCTCGACCGGGAACTCCTGCAGGTTGCCGTCGGGCATGCGCTTCTTGCGGGTATACGTCCAGGAAAACGGCGGCTCGATGCCGTTCGAGGCGTTGTCGGCGAACGCCAGGCTGATGGTGCCCGTGGGCGCGATCGACAGCAGATGCGAATTGCGGATCCCGTGCGCGCGTACCCGCGCCTTCACCTCCTCCGGCAGGCGCGCGGCGAAGCTCGTGCCCGAGAGGTACAGGTCGGCGTTGAACAGCGGAAACGCGCCGCGCTCCTTTGCCAGCTCGACGGACGCCAGGTAGGCGCGGTCGCGCATCGCCTCCGCGATGCGCGCCGCCATGGCGCGCGCCGCGTCGCTGTCGTAGTGCAGCCGCAGCATGATGAGCGCGTCGCCCAGCCCGGTGAATCCCAGGCCCACGCGGCGCTTGGCCATCGCCTCGCGCTGCTGCGCCTCGAGCGGCCAGGCGGTGACCTCGAGCACGTTGTCCAGCATGCGCACGGCGACCTCGACCACCTTGCCGAAGGCGTCGAAGTCGAACACCGCCTCCGGCGCGAACGGCGAGCGCACGAAGCGCGTCAGGTCGACCGAGCCCAGGCAGCAGCAGCCGTAAGGCGGCAGCGGCTGCTCGGCGCAGGGGTTGGTGGCCTCGATCGTCTCGCAGTAGTTGAGGTTGTTGTCGCGGTTCATGCGGTCGAGGAACAGGATCCCCGGCTCGGCATGGTCGTAGGTCGAGCGCATGATCTGGTCCCACAGCGCGCGCGCCGGCAGCGTGCGGTACACCCACAGCCCGTCCTCGCGCTGGCGCACGTCCGGCCCCGGCCAGGGCCTGGCCTTGTGCACCAGCTCGACCTGCGCGTCGGCTTCCACCGCCTGCATGAAGGCGTCGGTGACGCCCACCGAGAGGTTGAAATTCGACAGCTCGCCCCGGTCCTTGGCGTGGATGAATTCCTCGATGTCCGGGTGGTCGCAGCGCAGCACGCCCATCTGCGCGCCGCGGCGCGCGCCGGCCGATTCCACCGTCTCGCAGGAACGGTCGAAGACGCGCATGTAGGACACCGGGCCGCTGGCGCGCGAGTGCGTGCCCTTCACCTCGGCGCCCTTCGGGCGGATGGAGGAGAAGTCGTAGCCCACGCCGCCGCCGCGCCGCATCGTTTCGGCGGCTTCCTGCAGCGCCGTGTAGATGCCGGGCCTGCCGTCGACGGTCTCGGAGATCGAGTCGCCGACCGGCTGCACGAAGCAGTTGATGAGCGTGGCCTGCAGCTGCACCCCGGCGGCCGAATTGATGCGCCCCGCGGGGATGAACCCGCCATCGAGCGCCTCGAGAAAGCGCCGCTCCCAGTGGGTGCGGCGCGCCTCGGGCTCGGCCTGGGCGAGCGCGCGCGCCACGCGCGCGCGCACCTCGGCGATGGAGGACTCGCCCCCCTTGGCGTACTTCTCCAGCAGGGCGTCGCGGCAGATCTCCTGCGGGGCGATCGTCGGGGCGGCGGGGAGGGTGGTGGCGGTGCTCATGTGCTTTACTGCATATCCGTACAGCATTGTCGCGCCATCGCCCGGCGCCTGCAAGTCGGGCCGGGACGGCTCAGCGCGCGGGGGCCGGGGCGGCGTCGCGCTCCTTGCGGGCGCGCTTGAGCATGTCCGCGATGGCGGTGTGGCCGGCGCGCAGCGCGAGCTCCACGGAGGTCTCGCCGTCGCGCGTGGG
>DATFEJ010000123.1:0-7440 GCA_035251235.1 Burkholderiales bacterium | reverse complement strand
GTCACCTTGCCCTGCTCGATGAGGAAGAAGTGCTGCGCCACCTTGAGCGCCATGTGCGCGTTCTGCTCGACGAGGAAGATGGTGGTGCCGTCGCGGTGCAGCTCGGCGACGATGCGGAAGATCTCCTCGACCACCAGGGGCGCGAGGCCGAGGGAAGGCTCGTCCATGAGCAGCACCTTGGGCCGCGACATCAGCGCGCGCGCGACGGCGAGCATCTGCTGCTCGCCGCCCGAGAGCGTGCCGGCCTGCTGCGCATGGCGCTCCTTCAGCCGCGGGAAGCGCGCGAACATGCGCTCGACGTCCTCGGCGACGGCATTCTTGTCGCGTCGCTGATAGGCGCCGGCGTGCAGATTCTCCAGCACGGTCATCGCCGGGAACACCAGCCGGTTCTCGGGCACCAGGGCGATGCCGCGCGCGACGATGGCATGCGGCGCCTGCCCGGCGATGTCGGCGCCGGCAAGCAGCACGCGCCCGCGGCGCGGCTTGAGGATGCCCGCGATGGTCATCATCAGCGTGGTCTTGCCCGCGCCATTCGGGCCCAGCAGGCAGGTGATCGTCCCCTCGGCCACCTCGAGCGACACGCCCTTCAGCGCCTCGATCTTGCCGTAGGCGGTGACCACGTCTTCCACCTTGAGCAGGCTCATGCCGCCTCGCCTCCGAGGTAGGCTTTGCGCACCGCCGGATGGGCCTGGATCTCGGCGGGCGTGCCCTCGGCGATCTTCTGGCCGAAGTTGAGCACCGCAATGCGGTCGGTGACGCCCATCACCAGCTCCATGACGTGCTCGACCAGCAGGATGGTGACGCCGCTGCCGCGCAAACTGAGGATGCGCTCGCGCAACTGTCCGATCTCCTCGCTGTTCATGCCCGCCGCCGGCTCGTCCAGGAGCAGGAGCTTCGGGCGCGCGGCGAGCGCGCGCGCCAGCTCCAGGCGCCGCTGCTCGCCGAAGGCGAGGTTGGCGGCGAGCTCGTCCTGCTTGTGGGCCAGCCCGGAGAACTCGAGCAGCCGCGCGATCTCCTCGCGCACCCCCGCCTGGCCGCCGAGCCAGCGCGCGAAGAATCCCTGCCGCGCCTGGTCCTCGGCGGAGTTCTGCGCCACCCACAGGTTCTGCCACACGCTCAGCTGCCCGAACAGCCGGATGTTCTGGAAGGTGCGCGCGATGCCTGCGCGCAGCCGCAGGTGCGTCGGCAGCGCGCCGATGTCGCGCCCGCGGAACAGGATCGTGCCCGCGGTCGGCGCGAACAGGCCGGTGATCACGTTCACCGTGGTGCTCTTGCCCGAGCCGTTGGGGCCGATGAGGCCGAAGATCTGGCCCTCCTGCACCGTCAGGTCCAGGCCGTCGACGGCGCGCACGCCGCCGAAATGCCGCGAGAGCGACCTCAGCTCAAGCATGCCGGCCCTTCCCCAGGAAACCGCTTGGCCGCAGGTTCATGGCGAGCACGATCAGCGCGCCGAAAAGGAGGTTGCGCCAGTCGCCGAGAAAGCGCAGCCCTTCGACCAGGAACCCCTGCACGAAGATCACTGCGAGCAGCGTGCCGAATACGCTGCGCAAGCCCCCCACGATCGGGTAGGCGATGGCGAAGGTGGCGACGAGAATGCTGAAGCTGGCGTGCTCGATGTGCGTGGTGTAGTGCGCGTACAGGCCGCCGCCCACGCCGGCGATGGCGCCGCCCACCGTCATGGCGCTCACCTTCACCGCCGTCAGGTTGACCCCCACGGACTGCGCCGCGAGCTCGTCCTCGCCCACGGCGCGCAGCACCGTGCCGTAGCGCGAGCGGTCGAACCACCACAGAAGCGCCATGGCCGCGACCACGAATGCCCAGATGAACAGCATCACTTCCCAGGTCTCCCAGCCGTTCTCCGGAAAGAAGCGGATCTGGCGGAAGCCCTCGCCGCCCAGCGGCCCCACCTTGAGCCCGCCCTTGGCGACCTGGTAATCGAAATTGAAGAAGAACAGGCGCACCCCCTCGCCGAAGGCGAGGGTGGCGATGACCAGCATCAGGCCCTTCACGCGCAGCGCCGGAAAGCCCACGGCGCAGGCGACGGCGGCGCCGGTGAAGGCGCTGACACCGAGGGCCGGCACGAGGTGCCAGCCCGCGAGCACGGTCAGCATCCCCGCGGTGTAGGCGCCGACGGCGAAGAACCCGGCCTGCGCCAGGCTCACCTGGCCCGTCAGCAGGACGATGTACGCCGATAGACCGAGCAGCGTATGCACGCCGATCAGCTGCGCCAGGCCGAAATAGAAGTCCATGCTAGTCCCTGCCGGCCCTGGCCGCGAACAGCCCGCCGGGCCGGAACACGAGGAACACGAACAGCAGCAGCATGACGTACAAGTCGCGCTCGGTGACGCCGCGGTACAGCTGCAGCACGTTCTCGAAGCCGCCCACCAGCAAGCCGGCGACGATGGCGCCCGGGATGCTGCCCAGGCCGCCGATCACGGTGACGATCAGGCCCTTGACGGTGAGCGGCACGGTGAGCAGCGGCGACAGCGTCCCCACCGAGGCGCCGATGAGCGCGCCGGCCAGTCCGCCCAGGAGACCGGTGACGACGAAGGTGAGGGCGTTCACGCGCACCAGGCGGATGCCGCAGAGCTGCGCCGCCACGGGCTGCTGCGACACCGCCCGGGTTGCGAGGCCGAGGCGCGTGCGGTACAGCACCAGCAGGAGCCCGACCATCGCCAGCACCGACACGCCGAAGACGAGCAGCAGGTCGCCGCGCATGCTGAACTCGCCCGCTCGCAGCATGACGTCGTCGAACATCGCCGGATACGCCTGCGGCATCCCGGCGGTGACGTGCACGACGATTTCGTCGATGAGCAGCAGCATGCCCACGGTGGACATGAGCGTGGCCAGCGGGCTGGCGAGCGGGATGAAGTGGAAGCACAGGGCGTACACCACGCAGCCGAGCAGTCCCCCGGCGAGGAACGCCCCCAGGAAGACCAGCCAGGGCGGCGCGCCGGCCATCACCTGCAGCACGAGCAGGCCCGCGTAGGCGCCGCCCACCGAGGCGGCGGCATAGGCCATGTTGATCTTGTGCATCACGCCGAAGACGAGCGTGAAGCCGATGCCGATCAGCGCATAGGTGGCGCCGAACAGCACGCCGTCGGACAGCGTCTGGAAGAAATCGAGCATGGGCAAAAAAACGGGCGCGGGGTCACCGCGCCCGTCGGCTCCCTCTCCTCGCGTCTACAGCGGGTTGTGCAGGACCTTCCACTCGCCCTTGCGCGCCTGAACGAACAGGAAGGGCTTGTCGGCTTCGCGCTCGGCGTCGCGCTTGGTGACGCCGATCAGCCCGTTGGTGGTCCTCAGCTTGGCCAGGCCGTCGCGGATCTTGCGGCGGTCCGCCTGCACGTCCCCGGGCTTGCCGGAAATGCGCTCGGACTCCATGACCTGCTTGAGAATGAACATGTTCTCCCAGGCCGCCATCGAGTGCAGGTCGGCCGCGCCCTTGAACTGGGCGGTCGTCTTGGCGGCGGCGACGGCTTCCTTGTTGATCGGCGCGAACGAGGTCGGAATGATGATGCCTTCGGCCTGCTTGGCGCAGCCCTGCAGCGTCTCCAGGCTCGACGAGCTGGTGAGGCCGATGAGCAGCTTGGGCTTCACGCCTTGGCGCTGCATTTCCTTGAGCACGCCACAGGTGGAGAAGGGATGCGCCGAGATGGCGACGACGTCGGCGTTCGCCTTCTTCATCTCGCGCACCTGGGTGGCGAAATTGGTGTCCGCCAGCAGCCACTTGGTATTGCCGACCACGTTGAAGCCGCTCGCCTCGGCGCGCGGCTTCATCACCACGTACCAGGTGGCGCGCGAGTGCGCGAAGTCTTCCTCCACGCCGCCATACACGGTCTTGAGCTCCGGATGCTGGGTGTGCAGCCAGTAGAACAGCGAGTTGTACATCGTCATCTCGTTGGGCACGTTGCGGAACGCCCACTCCGAGATCTTCGCCAGGCCGACCTTGATGGCGACGTCGGTGAACACCGGCATCTGCAGGCCCGAGTCGCTCGCGTCGTCGACCTTCTTCTGCAGGATGCCGAACAGCGGCTCGGCCACGTTGGAGCAGGTCGGGCCGACCGCCACCACGGCGTTGGTGCCGGCGATGCGCCGGATCACCGAGATGCCTTCCGCGGCGTCGCAGCGGTCGTCGAGGAACTCGACCTCGATCTTCGCCTTCGAGCCGTCGGCGAGCTTGACGCCGCCGCCCTTGTTGATCACGTCCGCCGCGGCGAGCATCGCCGCTTCGCTGTTGACGCCGAACGAGCGCACGACGCCGGACTTGGCGCCGAAACCGGTGATCTTGATGGTCTGCGCATGCGTTACGCCCGCGGCGAGCGCGAGCGAAACGGCCAGAGCGAGTTTTTTCACGGGGCCCCCTCCTAGGAGTAGATTTGCGCAGCCAGTGTAGAACGGGGAGGGCGGCATGGCCAAGAAGAAACGCGTTGTTGCGGTGCGCAAAAAGAGCGAGCTGTGGTCCACGCTCCGGCCGGGGCCGGCGAACTTCGTGCCGCTCTCGCCGATCGTTTTCCTGCCGCGCGCCGCGGAGATCTATCCCGAGCGGGTCGCGGTCGTGCATGGCGGCGCGCGCATCACCTACGCGCAGTTCTTCGAGCGCGCGAAGCGCCTCGCCTCCGCGCTGGCGAAGCGCGGGGTGGGTCGCGGGGACGTCGTGTCGGCCATGCTGCCCAACGTGCCCGCGATGCTGGACGCGCATTACGGCGTGCCGATGCTGGGCGCCGTGCTGAACACCATCAACACCCGGCTCGACGCGGATACGGTGGCCTACATCCTCGAGCACGGGGAGGCCAAGGTACTGATCACCGATCGCGTGTTCGCGGGCGTGGTCGGGCCGGCGCTGCGCAAGCTCAAGCGCAAGCCGCTGGTGATCGAGGTCGACGATCCGCTGTACACCGGCCCCGGCGAGAGGCTCGGCAAGCTCGAATACGAGGCATTCCTGCGCACGGGCAGCGCCGATTTCGCCTGGTCGCTGCCGGCGTCCGAGTCCGACCCGATCGCCCTGAACTACACGAGCGGCACCACGGGGCGGCCGAAGGGCGTCGTCTACCACCACCGCGGCACGTTCCTCGAGTCGCTGGGCAACGTCGTCGCCTGGGCGATGCCCGTCCACCCGGTCTACCTGTGGACGCTGCCGCTCTTTCACTGCAACGGCTGGTGCTACCCGTGGTCGGTGACCGCCATGGCGGGCACGCACGTCTGCCTGCGCGCCGTGGACCCCGCGCAGATCTTCCCGATGATCGTCGAGCACGGCGTGACGCACATGTGCGGCGCGCCGACGGTGCTCACCATGCTGATCGGCGCCCCGGCGGAGCAGCGGCGCAGCTTCGCGCAGCCGGTGCACATCATGACCGGCGGCTCGCCGCCGCCGGCCAAGGTCATCAAGGGCATGGAAGAGCTCGGCTTCAAGGTGCTGCACATCTACGGCATGACCGAGCTGCAGGGACCCTCGACGCTGTGCGCCGAGCAGGAAGCGTGGCGCAGCCTGCCGCTGGAGCGGCGCGCGGTGGAAATGGCGCGTCAGGGCGTGCGCTACCAGGTGGTCGAGGGCCATATCGTGGGCGATCCGGAGACCTGCAAGCCGGTGAAGAAGGACGGCGCCGCGATGGGCGAGATCCTGGTGCGCGGCAATACCGTCATGCTCGGCTACCTGAAGGATCCAAAGGCGACGGCCGAGACGTTCCGCGGCGGCTGGATGCACACCGGCGATCTAGCAGTCTGGCATCCGAGCAACTATGTCGAGATCAAGGATCGCAAGAAGGACATCATCATCTCGGGCGGCGAGAACATCTCCTCGGTCGAGGTCGAGATCGCGCTGTACAAGCATCCGGCCACGGCGCTCGCCGCCGTGGTGGCGCGGCCGGACGACAAGTGGGGCGAAACGCCCTGCGCCTTCGTGCAGCTCAAGGCCGGCATGCAGGCGACGGAAGAGGAGTACCTGCAGTGGTGCCGCGACAACCTGGCGCGCTTCAAGGTGCCGAAGAAAGTCGTGTTCGGAGACCTGCCGACCACGGCGACCGGCAAGATCCAGAAGTACGTGCTGCGGGAAACGGCGAAGCGGCTTTAGGGAGATTTGCGTCCGGCGGCCGTTCGCTCTAGGATGCTGGGGAGGGGTACACGGACAAGGATAGGCCCATGGCAAACAACGCCTTAGCGAGCGGACTTATTGCACTACTTGTGCTTTTGCCGGCCGGCGGCGTGGCCGCCCAGAGCGAGGCCGCCAAGCCCGCCGGAATCAAGGTGGAGCAGGGGTCCCAGCCCGCGCCCAAGGCCGACGCCAAGCCGATGAAGACGGCGGCAGCGGGCGGCAAGCGCAGGGTCGTGCACATGAACGACGACGCCCGGCACTGCCTGGAGCAGCCGACCGTCGCCGACATCATCAAGTGCGCGGAGCCCTTCCGCTACTAGGCTAGGGCGCGTAGGCGGGCTGCACCTCCTCCAGCGTGCCCGAGGCGCGGATCCGGCCGCGCTCGAGCAGGCACGCGCGATCGGCAACCCGCCGCGCGAAGCGCAGGTTCTGCTCGCTGAGCAGGATGCACATCCCTTCGGTCTTGAGCGCTAGGATTGCCGCCGCCAGGTGGTCGACGACGATCGGCGCCAGTCCCTCGGCGGGCTCGTCGAGCAGCAACACGCGCGGATTGCCCATGAGCGTGCGCGCAATCGCCAGCATTTGCTGCTCGCCGCCCGACATCCGCGCCCCGAGGCGCGACTGCATCGCCTCGAGACCGGGAAACAGCCCGAACAATCGCTCGGGCGTCCACGGCGCGGACCCGGCGCGCGGCGGCAGTCGGCCGACTTCCAGGTTCTCGCGCACGGTCAGGTCCGTGAAGATCCGGCGGTCCTCCGGTACGTAGCCCAGGCCGCAGCGGGCGATGCGGTGCGCGGGCAGGGCATCGATGCGCTCGCCCTGCAGGCGGACCTCGCCGCCGCGCGCCGGCACGAGGCCCATGAGGCTCTTCAGGGTGGTGGACTTGCCGGCGCCGTTGCGGCCCAGGAGGACGAGCACTTCTCCCGCCTGCGCCTGGAAGTCCAGGCCGAAGAGGATCTGCGCGCGCCCGTAGGCCGCGGTCAGGCTGCGCACCTCAATCATCGGCGGCGCCCAGGTAGATTTCCCGCACGCGCGCGTTGGCACGCACCGCCTGTGGAGGGCCCTCGGCGATCAGCTCGCCGCCGGCGAGGACGATCACCCGGTGCGCGTGCGTGAAGACCAGGTCCATGTCGTGCTCGGTGAACAGCACCGCGACCTGCTCCTCGCGGGCGAGCACCCCTGCCAGTCGCATGAGCGCATCGCGCTCGGCCGCGGCCATGCCCGCGGCGGGCTCGTCCATGAGCAGCAGGCGCGGGCGGCCGGCCAGCGCGACGGCCAGCTCCACGCGCTTCAGGTCGCCGTAGGCGAGCATCGCGCACGGGCGCTCGGCCTGATCGAGCATGCCGACG
>DATFEJ010000174.1:0-4813 GCA_035251235.1 Burkholderiales bacterium | reverse complement strand
CGCGGCCCTGCGCGCCGAGCGCGAGTTCGAGATGACCGACGCGGACTTCGAGCGCGTGCGCCGGCTCGCCCACGCGCTCGCCGGCATCTCGCTGTCGGGCGGCAAGATGGACATGGCGTACAACCGGCTGTCGCGCGTGCTGCGCGCCCGCAAGCTGCGCGCCATGCGCGAGTTCCTGGAGATCGTGGAGGCCGGCGACGGCGTCGCGCAGCAGCAGTTCATCAATGCGCTCACCACCAACCTGACGCGCTTCTTCCGCGAGGCCGCGCACTTCGACATCCTTGCCGAGCTGCTGCGCACGGCGCGCGCGCCGCGCCCGCTGGACATCTGGTGCGCGGGCTGCTCGACCGGCGAGGAGGCCTACAGCATCGCCATGACCGCGCTGGAGGCGCTGGGGCCCGAGGCGCCGGTGCGCGTGCTGGCGACCGACATCGACACCGACGTGCTGCGCCGCGCGCAGGCCGCCGTCTACCCCCGGGCGAGCGCGAGCGACGTCGCCCAGCCGCGCCTGCGCCGCTTCTTCCTCGAGGGCACGGGGGCGAACGAGGGCAAGCTGCGTCCGCGGGCGGAGGTCACGCGCATGGTACGCTTCGAGCATCACAACCTGCTCGCGCCGGAGTGGCCGCGGCGCGGGCCGTTCGCGGCGATCTTCTGCCGCAACGTGATGATCTATTTCGATGCGGCCACGCAGATGGCCGTTCTGGAGAAGTTCGCGCCCTTGCTGCACGAAGACGGACTGCTGTTCGCCGGACATTCCGAGTACTACGCGCACGCCGTGCGCCGCTGGACGCGCGTCGCGCACGCGGTCTACCAGCGGGTGCCCGGCGCCGGCGACGCGCCGCCGCGCATGCCGCGCCCGGAGGCCCGATGACCATCCGCGTGCTGGTGGTCGACGATTCCGCGCTGGTGCGCAACGTCCTCAAGGCGGTGATCAACGAGCAGCCCGACATGCAGGTGGTCGGCACGGCGCCCGACGCCTTCGTCGCGCGCGACATGGTGCGCGAGCTCAAGCCCGACGTCGTCACGCTGGACGTGGAGATGCCGGGCATGGACGGACTGACCTTCCTGCAGCAGCTCATGCAGGTCAAGCCGACGCCGGTGATCATGGTGTCCTCGCACACCGAGGCGGGCTCCGACATCACGTTCCGCGCCCTGGACATGGGCGCGGTGGATTTCGTCACCAAGCCGCGCCCCGGGGCGGCCGCCGGCCAGGACTACGGCGAAGTGATCGCCTACAAGATCCGCGCCGCCGCCAATGCGCGCGTGGTGGCGCGCGAGCCCAAGCCGCCGACCCCGGTGCCGCCGCGGCGCAAGACGGCCGGCAAGAAGGCGGTCGACACGCCGCAGGTGATCTTCATCGGCGCCTCCACCGGCGGGACGCACGCCATCCAGGAGATCCTGCAGGCCATGCCGGCCGACTCGCCGCCGATCCTCATCGTGCAGCACATGCCGGAGAATTTCTCCAAGCCGCTCGCCAGCCGGCTGGACGCGGCCTGCGAGATCAACGTGAAGGAGGCCGAGGACGGCGAGCCGATCCTCCCGGGGCACGCCTACATCGGCCCGGGCGACCTGCACTTCCTCATCCGGCGCACCGATACCCCGAAGCGCTACATCGCGCACCTCGCGCAGGCGGAAGCCGTCAACCTGCACCGGCCGTCGGTGGACATCCTGTTCCGCTCGGCGGCCAAGCGCGTCGGCGCGGGCGCCACCGGCGTACTGCTCACCGGCGGCGGCAAGGACGGCGCCGAGGGGCTGCTGGAGATCAAGCAGGCGGGCGGACGCACCATCGTGCAGGACGAGGCGAGCTGCGTCGTGTTCGGCATGCCGCGCGAGGCCATCGCGCTCGGCGCCGCCATGGAGGTGCTGTCGCTGCCGTCGATCGCCGGGCGGCTGCGCACCGGATCCGGCAACGCGTCCTGAGCCGGTCGGAGCGGGACCCCATGCGCGTGCTGGCCATCGACGACGACGAGTCCTACCGGCTGCTGATCGCCGAGATGCTCAAGCTCGCCGTGCCGCAGGCGCAGGTCGAGCTGTACGACCCGGTGGCGCGCGGCTTTCCGGGCGCCGACTTCGACCTGGGCGCCTACGACCTGGTGCTGCTCGACTACCGCCTCGGGGCGGAGAACGGCCTGGAATGGCTGCGCCGCTTCAAGCAGCGCGAGCATTGCCCCGCGGTCGTGATCATCACCGGCGAGGGCAGCGAGAGCGTGGTGGTGCAGGCCATCAAGGCCGGGGCGGACGACTACCTGCCCAAGGAGCGCCTGGACCGCGACGAGCTGCGGCGCATCGTCACCGACGCCATGACGGCCAGGGGCCTGCAGTCGAACGACGAGACGGTGCAGCTGGACACCCAGGCCATTGCCAGCGGCGACCCGCAATCGGGCCTGCGCATCGAGGGCTACCGCCTGGTGCGCGCGCTGGGCGAGGGCGCGGTGTCGCGCGTCTACCTGGTGGCGCCCGAGGGCGGCGGCACGCCGATCGCCGCCAAGGTCCTGCGCGAGGAGCTGGTCCACGACTCCGACTTCCTTACGCGCTTCTTGCGCGAGTACGAGATCTTCGGCCGCATCCGCAGCCGGCACGTCGGGCGCATCTTCAGCTACGGCTTCAGCGACAACAGCGCCTACATCCTGATGGAGTACATCGGCGGCGGCGACGTGCGCACCTACTTCGCCGAGAACTACGTGAACCAGGGCAAGACCCTGTCCATCTTCCGCCAGCTGCTCAGCGCGCTGAGCGACGTGCACGAGGCCGGCGTGGTGCATCGCGACCTGAAGCCGCACAACGTCATGTTCCGCGACGATGGCAGCCTGGCGATGGTCGACTTCGGCATTGCGCGCGTGGTCGGCGCGCCCAGCATCACCCAGCAGGGCACGCTGCTCGGCACGCCGAACTACATGAGCCCGGAGATGATCGCCGGCAAGCCCGTGGACGCGCGCTCGGACCTGTACAGCGCCGGCGTGCTGCTGTACCAGATCCTCGCCAAGCGGCCGCCCTTCGAGGCCGAAACGCCCGGCGAGCTCATGCAGCGCCACCTGCACGACGCGCCGCCGCCGCTGCCCAGGGCGCAGGACGAGTTCCAGCCGCTCATCGACGCGCTGCTCGCCAAGGATCCCGGCCGGCGCCCGGCGTCGGCGGGCGCCGCGCTCGCCCTGATCGAAGAGCTGTACTTCCGGCGCGGCTGATCGGGGAACGCGTGGTCGAGCCGCGCCTGCCGCCCGACGCCTGATGGGCTTCTTCCAGAGCACGAAGCGGGCGCGCGGCGGCACCCGGGAGCCGCTCGCGGCGGGCCAGCCGCTCGCCAGCTACCGGCTGACGCGCGTGCTCGCTTCCGGCGGGTTCTCGCTCGTGTACCTCGCGCAGGACGCGGGCGGCGCGCCGGTCGCCATCAAGGAGTACCTGCCCGCCACCCTGGCGACGCGCACGCGCGGCTCGCCGGTGCCGACCGTGCCGGCGTCGACCGCCGCCGCCTACCGCCACGGCCTGAAGTGCTTCTTCGAGGAGGCGCGGGCGCTCGCCAGCCTGTCGCATCCCAACGTGGTGCGCGTGCTGGATTTCTTCAGCGCGCACGATACCGCCTACATGGTGATGTCGCACGAGAGCGGCGGCACGCTCAAGGACCGCATCCTCGCGCAGAAGAAGCCGCCCGCCGAGCTCTGGGTGCGGCAGACCTTCCTCGAGCTGCTCGACGGCCTGCGCGAAGTGCACGCGCGCCGGCTCCTGCACCTGGACATCAAGCCGGGCAACATCTACCTGCGCAGCGACGGCTCGCCGCTGCTCCTGGACTTCGGCGCGGCGCGCGTGGTGCTGGAGGCCGACGCGCCGGCGCTGCCGCCGCTGTTCACGCCGGGGTTCGCCCCGCCCGAGCGCCATCACGACCGCACGAAGCTCGGGCCCTGGAGCGACGTGTACTCCATCGGCGCGACCCTGTACGCCTGCCTGACGGCGCAACCGCCGCCCGACGCCGCCGAGCGGCAGAAGAGGGACCGCATGGCGCCGGCGCGCAAGGCACTCGCCGGGCGGTATTCGGACGAGCTGCTCGAGACGGTGGACTGGTGCCTGCGCCTCGACCCCATGGCGCGCCCGCAGAGCGTCTTCGAGCTGCAGAAGGTCCTGCTCGGCGAGCGCGCGCCGGGTGCAGCGGGAGGCGCGGCGTGAGCAGCACGATCGCCTTCAAGACGCGGGCCGGCGGCCGCGACTACAACCAGGACCGCCTGGGGGTCTGGCGCACGCCCGAAAGCATCCTGCTGGTGGTGGCCGACGGCATGGGCGGCCACGCCAACGGCGACGTCGCGGCACAGCTGGTGGTGGAGCACTTGGGCGCCGAGTTCGAGCGCGCGGCGATGCCGCGGCTCGCCGACCCCGACCGCTTCCTGTACCGGCGCATCTCCAGCGCGCACGCGCTGCTCGGGCGCGCGGCGCGGGCGCGCGGCCTCGCCGAGGTGCCGCGCACCACGGTGACGGCCTGCGTGGTGCAGGGCGCGCGCGCCTACTGGCTGCACGTGGGCGATTCGCGCTTCTACCTGATCCGCGGCGGCAAGGTGCTGGCGCGCACCAGGGACCATACGCGTGTGCAGAAGCTCCTCGACGAGGGCACGATCGGCGAGCAGGATGTGCCCGTGCATCCGGAGCGCAACGTGCTGCTGCAATGCCTCGGCGGGCCGGTGGCGCCGCGCATCGTGCCCGCCTCTTCGGCCGGGCTCGAGCGCGGCGACCTCCTGCTGCTGTGCTCCGACGGGCTGTGGGGACCGCTCGCCCAGGAGGAGTTGCTCGCGCAGCTGCGCGCCGCGGACCTCGACGCGGCGCTCGAAGGCCT
>DATFEJ010000129.1:0-2797 GCA_035251235.1 Burkholderiales bacterium | reverse complement strand
CAGCGGCAGCTGGTTGGCGCGCGCGCGGCAGCCCGCGAAGCGCGCGCGGTCGCGCTCCAGCATCTCGAAATAGGCCATCAGGTGGTGGCCGAAGGTCACCGGCTGCGCCACCTGCAGGTGCGTGAAGCCCGGCATCACCAGCGCCGCGTGCCGCTCGGCCTGGCCGAGCAGCGCGTCCTGCAGCGCGGCGAGGCGGGCGTCGACCTCGTCGATCGCGCCGCGCAGCCACAGGCGCACGTCGGTGGCCACCTGGTCGTTGCGCGAGCGCGCCGTGTGCAGGCGCTTGCCCGCCTCGCCCACCAGGGCGATGAGGCGCCGCTCGATGTTGGTGTGCACGTCCTCCGCCTCGAGCGACCAGGCGAAGCCGCCGGCGGCGATCTCGGCGCGGATGTCCGCCATGCCGCGCTCGATGTCGGCCAGGTCCTGGCGCGAGATCACGCGGCAGGCGGCGAGCATGCGCGCGTGCGCGAGCGAGGCCTCGATGTCGACCTCGGCCAGGCGCCGGTCGAAGGCCACCGACGCGGTGAAGCGCTGCACGAGGTCGCTGACCGGTTCCGCGAACCGTGCCGACCAAGGCGCGGCCGCCGCGCGGGCGGCGGGCTTAGCGCGTGGCGGCCGCTTGGTGCGTGGAGGGGCCATGGGGCATACTGGGAATCGCGGCGCGCCGCGGTATGCCAATGAGTATAAAGCAAAACTTCACGGCCGATGCCCTGCCGGACTTCCGCAACCTGGGCGTGGTGGCGCGCATTCTCCTGGGCACCAACGCGCTCGCCTTCGCCGCGGTGCTGGCCGCCGCGCCCGGCTGGGCGGCGGCGCTGGAGCGGTTCATGCTCCTCGCCGCGGCGCTCGAGCCCGGACTCGCCCTGGCGCTCGCCGCGCTGTATGCCGTCTCGCCGCTGCTCGCGCTCCTGTCCTACTGGCAGGGATGCGCGGCGGTGGTGGGCATCGCGCTCGCCGTCGGCGCCGGGGTGCACGCCGCCATCGCGCCGGCCGTGGAGTTCGTGCCGAGCCTCGCGCGCACGCTGGTGCTGACGGCGCTCGTCGCGCTCCTCAATCTCGCCTACCTGCGGCTGCTGGCGCGCGCCTACTCGCCGGCGCTCGCCGAGGCGCGGCTGCAGGCGCTGCAGTCGCGCATCCGGCCGCATTTCCTGTTCAACAGCCTGAACGCCGTGCTGTCGCTCATCCGGCGCGACCCGCGGCGCGCCGAGCGCGCGCTGGAGGACCTCGCCGACCTGTTCCGCGTGCTGATGCAGGACAACCGCAGCTTCGTGCCGCTCGCCGACGAGCTCGCGCTGCTCGAGCGCTACGCGGCCCTCGAGACGCTGCGCCTGGGCGAGCGCCTGGCGATCGAGTGGGAGCTGGACGCGGCGCCGCTCGACGCCCTCATGCCGCCGATGGTGCTGCAGCCGCTGCTCGAGAACGCCGTCTACCATGGCGTGGAGCCCGGCGCGGGCGAGGGGCGCGTGCGGGTGCGCATCGAGCGCCGCGGCGCTCGCGTGTACGTGCGCGTGGAGAATCCCTACATCGAGGAGCACGCGCACCGCGCGGGCAACCGCATGGCGCTGGAGAACATCCGCGAGCGGCTGCAGCTGTTCTTCGACGCGGAAGCCGCCATTCACATGCGCATTGCCGAGGGACGCTACGTCGTGGACATGGAAATGCCCTACCGGACGGCGAAAGGCTGAGGCGATGCTGCGCGTCTTCATCGCCGACGACGAGACGCCCGCGCGCGAGCGGTTGAAGGAGCTGCTCGGCGACCTCGCCGCCGAGCTGCCCACGCAGGTGGTCGGCGAAGCGCCGAACGGCCTGCAGGCCGTCGAGCGCCTGCCGGAGAGCGGCGCGCAGGTGCTGCTGCTGGACGTCGAGATGCCCGGCATGCGCGGGCTGGAGGTGGCGCGCCATCTCGCCGCGCTGGAGCACGGGCCGGCGGTCATCTTCGTCACCGCCCACGACCGGCACGCGGTGGAAGCCTTCGAGCTCAACGCCCTGGATTACCTGATGAAGCCGGTGCGCGCCGAGCGCCTCGCCGCGGCGCTGCGCAAGGCGAGCGCGGGCGGGCCTCCCCCGGGCGAGCGCCTGGCGAAGGCCTCGTCGCGCGCACGCGAGTACCTGTCGGTCACCGAGCGCCACCGCATCGTGCTGGTGCCGGTGCGCGACATCGTCTACCTGCGCGCCGAGATGAAGTACGTGACGCTGCGCACGCGCAGCGCCGAGCACCTCATCGAGGAGCCGCTGGTGGCCCTGGAGCGCGAGTTCGCCGAGCTGTTCGTGCGCGTGCACCGCAGCTGCCTGGTGGCGCGCGCCGCCGTGCGCGGCTTCGAGCGCGCGGCGCACGGCGACGACGAGGCGCACTGGAACGTGGTGCTCGACGGCGTGCCCGAACGCCTGCCGGTGAGCCGGCGCCAGTGGGCGGAGGTGCGCGCGCTGGTGAAGGAGGGCTAGCGTGGCCGCGCGCCTGACGATCGCCACCCGCCGCAGCCGCCTGGCGCTCTGGCAGGCCGAGCACGTCAAGGCGCGGCTCGAGGCGCTGCACGCGGGCCTCGAGGTCGGGCTGCTGCCGCTGTCCACGCGCGGCGACGAGCTGCTCGACGTGCGGCTGGACAAGGTGGGCGGCAAGGGCCTGTTCGTGAAGGAGCTCGAGCAGGCGCTCGCCGACGGCCGTGCCGATCTCGCGGTGCATTCGATGAAGGACGTGCCGGCCGAGCTGCCCGCGGGCTTTTGCCTCGCGGCCATCCTGGCGCGCGAGGATGCGCGCGACGCGCTCGTCTCCGCGCGCTACGCGTCGCTTGCCGAGCTG
>DATFEJ010000158.1:0-4411 GCA_035251235.1 Burkholderiales bacterium | reverse complement strand
CGATCCGACACCCACACCGTCACGAGCCGCGCAGCGGCCGGCGGTGACGCTGAGGAGCCTCGAAGCGAGGCGCTACCTCGACCTGCGCGCGCTCGGCGCGCTCGCGCGCAAGCTCGCGGCGCTCCGGCCGCAGGCGCTCGTCGCGGTGAACGGCTACGCGCTGCTTTACGCCGGGCTCGCGCGGCGCCTGGCGCGCCTCGGGGCGCCGCTCGCCGTGACCTTCCACACCACGCGCCTGATCGGCGCGAAGCAGCGCGCGCAGATGGCGCTGTACCGGCCGTTCTTCTGGAGCGCGGCCTGCACCGTGTTCGTGAGCGAGCGCCAGCGCCGGCACTGGCGGCTGCGCGGCGTGTTCTCGCGGCGCAACGACGTCATCCACAACGGCGTGGACATCGACGCGTTCTGCGACCTGTGCGGGCCCGCGGAGCGCGCGCGCGTGCGCGCCGCGTTCGGCTTCGCGCCTTCGGACTACGTGATCGGCATGTCGGCGCTGCTCAGGCCCGAGAAGAACCACGTGCAGATGGTCGAGGCGGTGGCGCGGCTGCGCGGCTTGGGCATCCCGGCGCGCGCGCTGATGATCGGCGATGGCGAGATGCGCGGCGCGGTGCAGGCGCGCGCGCGCGCCCACGGCGTCGCGGGCGATGTGGCGATCACGGGCGTGAAGGACGACGTGCGGCCGTATCTTGAAGCCTGCGACGTGGTGGCGCTGTGCAGCGTGACGGAGGCTTTCTCGCTCGCCGCGATCGAGGCGATGGCGATGCGCAAGCCCGTGGTGCACTCCGACGTGGGCGGCGCCGCGGAGATGATCGTGCCGGGGAACAACGGGTTCCTGTTCCCGGTCGGCGATACCGGCGCGCTGGTGAACCGGCTCGTGCGGCTCGCCGATCCCGAGGCCTGCCGGCGGATGGGCGATCGCGCGCGCGGGGTGGTGGAGGCGTTCTTCTCGGAGAAGGCGATGGTGGACAAGTACGAGCGGCTGCTGGGGGAGCTCGCATAGTCCATCCGGCTCACGCCCGGCCCCGACCCTCCATCCGGACCATGGCGCGGCGCAACGTCGTGCACGCCCGTCACCCGAGAATCGCCTCGGACAACACCGGAGAGCGATGGCGATGCAAGACGACGTCGAGCGGTCCCTGCGCGAGAAACCCCGTCGCTGGCTGGTGACCGGCGCCGCGGGCTTCATCGGCTCGCACCTCGTCGAGCGCCTGCTCGAGCTCGAGCAGACGGTGCGCGGGCTGGATAACTTCGCCACCGGCAAGCGCGACAACCTCGCGCAGGCGAGGAAGGCGGTCGGCTCGCAGCGCTGGCGCCGGTTCCGCATGGTCGAGGGCGACATCCGCTCGCGCGCCACCTGCCGCGAGGCCTGCGCCGGGGCCGACATCGTGCTGCACCACGCGGCGCTGGGCAGCGTGCCGGCCTCGCTGGACGACCCGCTCGCCGCGCACGACACCAACGTCACCGGGTTCGTCAACGTGCTGCACGCGGCGCGCGAGGCCGGCGCCAAGCGCCTGGTGTACGCGAGCTCGAGCGCCGTGTACGGCGACCACCCGGGCGCGCCGAGCGTGGAGGAGGCGATCGGCGAGCCGCTCTCGCCCTACGCCGCGACCAAGCGCATGAACGAGCAGTACGCGGCGGTGTACGCGCGCTGCTTCGGCTTTCCGAGCATCGGCCTGCGGTACTTCAACGTGTTCGGCCCGCGCCACGACGCGCGCGGCGCCTACGCCGCGGTGATCCCGGCGTGGATCGCCGCCATGATCCGCGGCGAGCGCGTCTACATCAACGGCGACGGCAGCACGACGCGCGACTTCTGCCACGTGGAGAACGTGGTGCGCGCGAACCTGCTCGCGGCCACCACCTCGCGGCGCCACTCGCTCAACCAGGTCTACAACGTCGCCGCGGGCGAGGCCACCTCGCTCAACGTGCTGTTCGAGCTGATCCGCGCGCGCCTCGCGCCGCGCTTCAGGCAACTGGCGGCGCTCAAGCCGGTGCACCGCGGCTTCCGCCCCGGCGACATCGCGTTCTCGGTCGGCGGCTGCGACAAAGCCGCGCGGCTGCTTGGCTACGTGCCGCGCTTCCGCGTGGACGAAGGCCTCGCGCGCACCGTCGAGTGGTACCTCGAGCAGCTCGCGCCGGCGCCGCGACGCCCGGCCGGCATGTCCGCGCTGCGCGCGGCCCCCGCCTACTGAAGGAAAGGAAAGCCCATGAAGCCCCGCGACCTCCCGTTCTGGACCGCGACCCTCGTGCTGCTCGCGGCGTTCGCGCCGCGCGCCCACGCGCAGGTCTGCCTGCCGTTGCTGCCGTGCCCGGACAACACGCCGCCGTCGGTCAGCATCAGCGCGCCAGCCAACGGCGCGACGGTCTCGGGCATCGTCGTGGTGAAGGCGAGCGCCTCGGACAACCGCGGCGTCGCCGGGGTGCAGTTCCGGCTCGACGGCGCCGATCACGGCGCCGAGGACACCGCGGCCCCTTACGAGGTCGCCTGGGATACCTCGAGCGTGCCGAACGGCTCGCACACGCTCACTGCCGTGGCGCGCGACGCCGCGGGCAATGGCGCCACCTCCACGCCGGTCACCGTGACGGTGGCGAACGGCGTGCCGCAGGCGATCCGCCGCTACGAGGAGTCCGACCCGTCGGTGAGCTTCGGCGTGGGCTGGGGCGCTTCCCAGGGCGGCTGGTTCGCCTGGAGCGGCGGCGCAGCGGCGCAGACCAACCTGCCCGGCGCGCGCGCCACCTTCACGTTCGATGGCACCGCGGCGACCTGGATCGGCTACCGCAGCGGCCGCAGCGGCATCGCGCGCGTGTACCTCGACGGCGTGCAGCTCGCCGACGTCGATCTCTTCGCGCGCACCGACGAGCCGCGCGCCCCGATCCTCAGCGTCAAGGGCCTCGCCCCCGGCAGCCACACGCTGGTGATCGAGGCGACCGGCCTGAAGAACGCGGAGGCCGCGCAGAACCACATTCAGGTCGACGCCTTCGACGTGCCGGCGCCCGCCGTGTCGCACCTGCAGGAGACCGACCCGGAGGTGAGCTACGCCGGGACGTGGGAGCAGGAGACTTCCGGCATCGCCTGGAGCGCGGGCGACGCGAAGGTGAGCGAGGCCGCGGGTGCGCGCGCCACGCTTTCCTTCCGCGGCACCTCGGCCGCCTGGCGCGGCTACCGCGGCCCCGATGCGGGCATCGCGCGCGTGTACGTGGACGGCGCGTTCGCCGCAGAAGTCGACCTGTACGCGCCCACGCACTTCGTGCAGGACGCGGTGTACGCCGCGGGCGGCCTGGCCGACGGCGCACACACCCTTACGGTGGAAGCGACCGGCCTCAGGCATCCGTCGGCGAGCGCGGCGCGCGTGATCGTCGATGCCTTCGACGTCACCGCGCCGGGCGTGCGCTCGCAGGAGACCGACGCCGCGGTCAGCTACAGCGGCAGCTGGGTCCAGGGCAACCGCAACCGCACCTGGAGCGAGGGCACGGCGGCGGTCTCCAACACTCCGGGCTCGCGCGCGAGCTTCAGCTTCAGCGGCACCGAAGTGCGCTGGGTGGGCTTGCGCGCGGCGCGCACCGGCATTGCCAACGTGTACCTCGACGGCATGTTCATCGCCGAGGTCGACACCTACGCGGCCGGCGCCGAGGGCTACCAGGCCACCGCCTACGCGCTCTCGGGCCTCGCGCCGGGCGAGCACACGCTGGCGATCGAGGCGACCGGGCGCCGCAACCCGGCCGCCACCAACAACTACGTGGTGGTGGACGCCTTCGACGTGGTGCCGTGATCCGGCGCATCGTCATGCTCGGTACCGCGCGCGAGACGCGCGGCGGCATCGCGGCGGTGGTCGAGGCCTGGCGCGCCGCGGGCGCCTTCGAGCGCTGGCCGGTGGACTACGTGGCCACGCATTGCGACGGCGGCGCGGGGGCGAAGCTGCTCGCCGCCCTGCGCGGCCTGCGCCGCTTCCTCACGCTCGTCGCCGCGCACCGGCGCGTGCTGGTGCACGTGCACTGCGCCTCGCGCGCGAGCTTCTGGCGCAAGTGCGTGTTCATGGCGATCGCGCACGCGGCGCGCTGCCCGGTGGTGCTGCACCTGCACGGCGGCGGCTTCGTGCGCTTCTACGAGGAGGAGTGCGGGCCGCTCGGCCGGCGCGTGGTGCGCCACTTCCTCGCGCGCGCGGCATGGGTGATCGCCCTCACCGAGCGCTGGCGCACGTGGCTCGAGCAGTTCACCCCGAACGTCGCCTGCATTCCCAACCCGGTGCGTACGCAGGCCGTGCCGGCACCGCGCGGGCGGCGCAACGTGATCCTGTTCCTCGGGCGCATTGAGGCCGCGAAGGGCATCCCGGAGCTTCTCGAGGTATTCGCGGTGCTGCGCGCCGCCGTGCCCGGCGCAGAGCTCGTGTGCGCGGGCGCGGGCGGCGTCGCGGCCGCT
>DATFEJ010000165.1:0-13051 GCA_035251235.1 Burkholderiales bacterium | reverse complement strand
CGCGCCTCGTGCGGCGGCGCGGCAAGCGCTGGGACGTGGCGCACGGGCCGCTCGATTGCCCCGCCCTGGCGCGCAACGCGACGCTGCTGGTGAGCGGCGTCAACCTGCAGCGGGCGGCGGCCGATGCCCTGCTGCGGAGGTTCTCGTTCCTGCCGCAGGCGCGCCTCGACGACGTCATGGTGAGCTGGGCGGCCCCCGGCGGGGGCGTCGGACCGCACGTCGATTCCTACGACGTGTTCCTCGTGCAGGGCACGGGCCGCCGCGTCTGGCGCCTGCAGCGCCCGCGCGCCTTCCGCATGCTCGAGGGCGCGCCGCTGCGGCTGATCGCCGACTTCACGCCCGACGAGGAGTACCTCGTCGAGCCGGGCGACGTGCTCTATCTCCCGCCCGGCTGGGCGCACGACGGCGTGGCGCTGGAGGAGTGCCAGACCTGCTCGGTGGGCTTGCGCGCGCCGCAGGGCGAGGAGCTGGCCGCCGCGTTCCTCGATTTCCTGCACGAGCGCGGCCTGCCACAAGCGCGCTATCGCGACCCGGGACTGCGGCCGGCGCGGCGCGGCGCGGAGATTCCGGCCGCCATGGCCGCACATGCTGCCGCGGTGCTCGGACGCATCCGCTGGACGCAGCGGGAGGCCGGGGAGTTCCTCGGCCGCTACCTGACGACGCCCAAGCCCCACGTGGTCTTCGCTCCGCCGCGCCGGCCGATGCCGCTCGCGGACTTCGCGCGCCGCCTAGGCCGCACGCCGGTCGCGCTCGACCGGCGCACGCTGATGCTGTATCGCGGCGCGCGAATCTACCTCAACGGCGAGGCGCTCGAGGCGCGGCCCGCGCTGCGCGCCCTCGCCGACGGGCGCCGCGCGCGCCTGCCGTCCTCCCTTGCCGAGGCCGCCTACGGCTGGTATTTGTCGGGGTACCTGCACCTGGAGCGAAGGCCGTGAGCGACGAGGCGCCGCAGACCGAGTACCTGCAGTTCGACAGCGAGGCGGTCTTCCAGCAGTCCGTGGACCGGCTGCTCGCCGCCCCGGGGCGCGAGCTGCGCATCTTCGACCCCGACCTGCAGGCGCTGCGGCTGAACGACGCGGCGCGCATCGAGCGGCTGAAGGCCTTCCTCGCCGCCAGCCGCACGCGGCGCCTCTACATGGTGGTGCACGACATCGACCACGTGACGCGCCAGTGCCCGCGTCTGATGTCGCTGCTCGCGCGCTACGCGCACGCCATGCAGATCCACCGCACGCACGAGGAGATCCGCAACCTGCAGGACAGCTTCCTCGTGCTCGACCAGAACCATTACCTGCGCCGGCCGGTGGCGCAGTTCTTCCGCGGCGCGCTCGGCCTGCACGACGACACCGAGGCGCTCGCCATGCGCGGCCGCTTCCAGGAAATCTGGTCCGCGTCCTACCCGGCGGTGTCCGGCACGACGCTGGGGCTGTAGGAAAAGGGGGTCAGAACAACATTGTTGCGCCGGTGCGCGGGCGCCGTGCGTTTGCCGTTGCCTTTCAAAACGATCTCGTGTTTTTTGGCCGGAAGATTCACTCGGCCAAAAAACACGAGACCATGGAAAGACAAACGCAGGCACCGCGACGTTGGCGCCGCCGGGTCAGGAAATGTTGCTCTGACCCCGTTTTCTCATAGCGAACGCCAGCCAAAGCCCTCGTCCTGCGTGGCGACGCCGACCCAGTTCTCGGCGCAGCCCAGCGCGCGCGCCAGCGCCGCGCGCGCCAGCGCGGCGCGGTTGTTCTGCTGCGACAGGTGCGCGGCGATCACGTGCTGCAGGCGCGAGCGGTCGAGCGCGCCGAGCAGCCGCTCCGCGGCGCCGTTGTCCAGGTGCCCGAAGGGGCCGGCGATGCGCTCCTTCAGCCACTTCGGGTAGTCGCCGGCCCAGAGCAGCTCGAGCTCGTGGTTGGTTTCCAGCACCAGCGCGTCGCACCCCGAGAGCATCGCCTCGACGTGCGCAGTCGGCGCGCCCAGGTCGGTGAGCACGCCCAGGCGCCGCGCGCCGTCGCCGACCACGAACTGCACCGGCTCACGCGCGTCGTGCGGCACGGTGAAAGGCTCGACGCGCAGCGCGCCGAGCGCGAACGGCTCGCGTCCCTCGATCATGCGCAGCTCGACGCCCGTGGCGCTCTTGCCGGCCTCCTCCTGCGCGCGCCGGGTGCCATGCGTCAGGTAGACCGGCAGCCCGTGCAGCGCGGCGAACGGATAGGCATGCCCCACGTGATCGTCGTGCTCGTGCGTGACGAGAATGCCGTCGAGGTCCGCCGGCGCGAGCCCCAGGCGCGCGAGCCGCCGCTCGGTCTCGCGCGGCGACAGGCCGCAATCGAGCAGCACGCGGCTGTCGCCGGCCTCGGCGACCAGGCAGTTGCCCTTGCTGCCGCTGCCCAGCGAGGCGAAGCGCACTACTTCAGCTGCTCGTGCAGCAGGCCGAGGATGCGGTTCGCGGTCGGCGTATCTTCCGCGGCGCCGCTCTGGCCGAGCACCTGCACGTGGCTGGCGGCGTCGGCACCTGTGACCGCCACGCGATACTGCTCGGGCTTGATCGCCGGCTTGTCGTCGCGCCAGAAGGCGAGCTTGTCGAGCAGGCCCTCCTTCTTCTTCGTGCCGGTCTGCGGGTCGGCATAGCGCACGAAATACAGGCCCTTCTGCCGGTCGCGGTCCTCCACCGTGAAGCCGACGCGATCGAGCGCCAGCCCGACCCGGCGCCACGCGCGGTCGAACGACTCGGACACTTCGAGCAGCGGCGCGCCCTCCGGGCCCTTGCGCAAGGTCGCGCGTGCGGCCGGCACCGGCGCCGTCGCGAGCTTGAGCTTGGCCTCCTCGGCGGGCGTTCCCAGCCGCACCATCAAGCGGCGAAGGAACTCGGCTTCCAGCTCGGGATCGGGCGGGCGCGGCTGCCACGCGGTCTCGCCGGCGCCCTCCACCAGCGTCGCGTACACCTCCTCGAGTCCGCGGTGGCTGATGTAGACCTCGGTGCCGCCGTCGGGCGCGCGCTCCAGGCGCATGCGGTACTTGTCGCGCATGCCGGTCGAGGCCAGCGGCGCGAAGATCGAACCGATCTTGCTGCGCACGAGGTTCTGGTCGATCAGGGCACGGTTCTCCGCCCAGCCCGTCTCCATCACGCCCGCTTCCGGCACCTCCAGCTCGATCAGCAGGCCGTTCTCCACCCAGAAGGATTTCATCACCGGCCACAGCCTCTCGGCCGGCTGATTCACCACCAGCCAGCGCTGGTTGCCGTCGCGCTGGACGCGCACGCCCTCGACGCTCGGCAGGACCGACGGATCGCCGCGCGGCTGGCCCTGCTGCTGGGCGCGCCCGGCCTGGTAGCCGGAGAGCGTGGCCGCGCCGCGGGCGCTGTCGGGCACCTGGTAGCGCCCGTCGCGCGGCGGTGCCGTGAGGTCGGGCGGCACGTCGAGCGGCGGGAGCTTCTGCGCCGACTTGTACTCGATGCGGCTCGTGCCATCGACCAGGTCGTCGGTGGAGCAGGCCGCCGCCAGCAGCGCCAGCGCGACGGCGGCGAACGAACGCCTCACGCCCGCTTTTCCACCACGCGCAGGCCCGGGATGGCGATGCCCGCCTCGGCGAGCGCGCCGCGCACCACGTCGTGGAAGCGCTCGGCGAGCGGCGTCATCGGCAGGCGCACGCCCGCGCCGATGCGGCCCATCTGCGCCAGCGCCCACTTCACGGGAATCGGGTTGGCCTCGACGAACAGCTTCTGGTGCAGGCCGAGCAGGCGCAGGTTGATGTCGCGCGCCTTCTTCACGTCGCCGACCAGCGCCGCGGCGCACATCTCGTGCATGAGGCGCGGCGCGACGTTCGCCGTGACCGAGATCGTGCCGTGGCCGCCGAGCAGGATGAGCGCGAGCGCCGTGGCGTCGTCGCCGCTGTAGATGGCGAAATTGCGCGGCGCGCGCTTGATGAGGTCGGTGCCGCGCTCGATGTTGGCGGTCGCGTCCTTGATGCCGATGATGCCGGGCACCTGCGCCAGGCGCATCACCGTGTCGTTGGCCAGGTCGGCGACCGTGCGACCCGGCACGTTGTACATGATCATCGGCAGGCCCACGTCCTCGGCGATCTTGCGGAAATGCCGGTACAGGCCCTCCTGCGCGGGCTTGTTGTAGTAGGGCACCACCGACAGGCAGGCGGTGGCGCCGGCCTTCTTCGCCGATTCGGTGAGCTCGACGGCTTCGGCGGTGGAATTGCCGCCGGTGCCGGCGATGACCGGGATGCGCCCCTTGGCGTGATCCACCGCGACGCGGATCAGCTCCTTGTGCTCGTCGAAGTCCACCGTGGGCGACTCGCCCGTCGTGCCGACGACCACGATGCCGTCGGTGCCCTCCGCCACGTGCCAGTCGATGAGCTCGCGAAAGCGCGCCATGTCCAGGCGGCCGTCTTCCTGCATCGGGGTGACGATGGCGACCAGGCTGCCGGTAATCATGGGGATGGCTCCTTAGCGCGACGGTGTGGCGGCGATTTTATCGCCATTCAGCCCCGGATCGCGCAAAGTCGTTGAATCATCGCCGGTTTCGGCGCGCGTGCGCGGCCCTGCTCGAACGCGACCACCTGCAGACCGCCGAAGGCCCGCCACAGTTCCCCGGGGCGCAGCAAAAAAGCCGGGTTCGAGGGCTTGCCGAAGCGCTCGTTGCCCTGCATGAAGGTTTCGTAGATCAGGACGCCGCCGGGGGCAAGCGCCTGCTCGATCAGGGCAAAGAGCGGCCGGTGCAGGTAATTGGTGACGACGATGCCCTGGAAGCGCTCGCCGGGCAAGGGCCAGGGGCTGCCGTCCTCGAGGTCAGCGCGTACGCAGCGCACTCCCGCGACGCCAAGCGGCTCGCGGTCCACGGCGAGCACTTCGTAGCCCCGCGACAGGAACAAGCGCGAGTGCCGCCCGCCGCCGCAGGCGAGATCGAGCACCCTGCCCTGCGGAACCAGCGCCGCCCAGCGCTCCACCCAGGCGGAAGGCGCCGCCAGATCCTCGTGGCCCGTCATCCTCCCAGTGTAGCGGGCCGCGCGCGCGGCTCAGCCGCCCTTGCCCTTGCCCTTGCTCGCGCTCTTGCCGGCGCCCTTGCCGGGTCCCTTGTAGCCGGTCTCGTACTCCGCGGACTTCACGAAGTACACCGGCTGGTTGCAGGCGCTGTACTTGCGGCAATGCTTGGACCAGTCGCGCGCATGCCCGGGCGGCACGTGCAGGTAGATCGGCGACATCGCGGCCGTGTGCGGCTGCTTCACGATGATCACCGGCTGCGGATAGACCAACGGCGGCGCCGGCCGGTTGGTGACGTCCACCCGGCCATACACCCCCGGGGCGATCTCGCCGGAAACACTGACGCCCACGCTCACGTCGGCCGCATTTGCCGCGGCGGCACCCAGCGCGAGCACGGCCGACGCCAGCGCGCGCGTCACTGCCCGTTCGATTGTCATGCGCAGCATCCTTCCTTCGATAGGCCAGTCGCCATGATGGCCCTTCGGGTCGACGCGTGCCGTCAAAAACCGCACATCGCCAGGAGGGCGTTTCCGAACGACACGACCATGTCGGGCCGCAGGTAGGAGGCGAAGATGGCGGCGCTCGCCAGCGCGAGCAGCGCCACCCCGGCCCACTTCCAGGCGCTCACGCCGCGGCGGCCGCGGGCCTTCTTTCCGCCAGCGGCTTCTCGTTGACCGGCAGGTTGACCAGCGCGGCGAACACGCCCAGGCCGATGGAGATGACGAGCGCGCCGTGGTAGCTCCCGGTCTGGTCGTACAGCCACCCGGCGAGCCACACGCCGATGAAGCTGCCGATCTGGTGGCCGAAAAACACGATGCCTGCCAGCATGCCCGCGTAGCGCAGGCCGAAGATCTGCGCCACCAGGCCGTTGGTGAGCGGCACCGTGGACAGCCAGAGGAAGCCGATGACCACGGCAAACCCGTACAACGTCAGCGGGCTGAGCGGGAACGAGATCAGCACGAGGATCGCCACCGCGCGCAGCGAATAGATGCCGGACAGCAGGTACTTCTTGCTGAAGCGCCCGCCCAGCCAGCCGGAGGTGAACGAGCCGATCATGTTGCACAGGCCGATGAGCGCCAGCGCGGTCATGCCGTGCTCGGGCTTCAGGCCGTTGTCCGTGACGTAGGACGGCAGGTGCACGGTCAGCATCGAAATGTGGAAGCCGCACACGAAGTAGCCCCAGAACAGCAGGTGGAAGCCCTTTTCGCGCGCCGCCTCGTGCAGCGCCTCGCCGAAGGACTGCTGCGGGCCGGCGTGCGGCGCGCCCTTGCCGCGCGCGAAGAACGCCAGCGGCACGATGAGCGCCGCGATCAGCGCCAGGCCGAGCAGCGCGTTGCGCCAGTCGAAGCTCGAGATGAGCAGCTGCGTGATCGGCAGGATGGCGAACTGGCCGAAGGAGCCCGCGGCCGTCGCGATGCCGAGCGCCGTGCTGCGCTTCTCCGGCGGCGTGACGCGTCCGATCACGGCGAGCAGCACGGCGAAGGTGCTGCCCGAGAGCGCCAGGCCGATGAGAAAGCCCGAACCGACGTGCAGGGCGAGCGGCGTCTGGGTGAAGGCCATGACCACCAGCCCGAGCACGTAGGCGATGCCGCACAGCACCACGACCCTGCCCGCGCCGTAGCGATCGGCGATGCCGCCGGCGAACGGGCCGAATACGCCCCAGAGCAGGTTCTGCACCGCCATGGCGAAGGAGAACGTCTCGCGTCCCCAGCCGTTCTCCAGGCTCATCGGCTGCAGAAAGAGGCCAAAGCCCGAGCGCACGCCGAAGCCGATGCACAGGATCACGCAACAGGCGACGAGGATGGCGGTGGGGCTGCGCAGCGCGGGCGTGCTCATGGGACCGCAGTCTATCGCGCCGCAGCAAGGCGCGGCGCAACAGTTCCGCATGAAATTACCGCGGGCGGTGACCGACCTTCCCTCATGCAAGCGACCGTGCCGGCGATAGCGCGCCGCACACGCAATACAAAACGGTCTCCCCTTTTCTGGCCGGAAGAATCACCCGGCCAGAAAAGGGGAGATTCTTTGAAAGGCCAAACCCGCGATAAGGCCCCTTCCGTCGCCTGCCCGACGCCTAATGAATCTTCGTCACCTGCGGCAGCTCGCACTCGAGAATCGCCTGGCGCAGCGCCTCGATCGCCTGCGGCCGCGGAAAGCTCTTGCGCCACGCCATCACCACGCGCCGGTCGGGCACCGGCCGCGCGAACGGGCGGATGCGGATCAGCTCGCTCGCTTCGCCGGATTGCACCGAGGTGCCGGGCAGCACGGTGAGGCCGACGCCGCTCGCCACCATCTGGCGGATGGTCTCCAGCGAGCCGCCCTCCAGCGTGCGCGCCAGCGTCCCGCGCGAGCCGCGCTGCGCGCTCGCGCACAGGTCGAGCACCTGGTCGCGGAAGCAGTGCCCGGTGCCGAGCAGCAGCAGGCTCTCGCGCGCCAGCTCGTCGGCGCTGATGTGCTTCTTCCTCTCCAGCGGATGGCCCTGCGGCAGCGCGACGAAGAAGGGCTCGTCGTACAGCGGGCGCGTCGCCACGCCGGCTTCGGCGAACGGCAGCGCGACCAGGATCACGTCCACCTCGCCCTGCTTGAGCATCTCGGCGAGGCGATGCGTGTAGTTCTCCTCGATCAGCAGCTGCATGGTCGGCGCCTTGCGGCGCAGGACCGGGATGAGCTTGGGCAGCAGGTACGGCCCGATGGTGTAGATCGCGCCCAGCCGCAGCGGCCCGGCGAGCGGATCGTGCGCAGCCTGCGCGATCTCCTTCACGCGCGCCGCCTCCTCCAGCACGCGCTGCGCCTGCTCGACCACGCGCTGGCCGACCGGCGTCACCGCCACCTCGCCGGGGCCGCGCTCGAACAGCTGCACGTGCAGCTCCTCCTCGAGCTTCTTGATCGCCACCGACAGCGTCGGCTGCGACACGTGGCAGGACTGCGCGGCGCGGCCGAAGTGGCGCTCGCGCGCCACCGCCACGATGTAGCGCAGCTCGGTCAGCGTCATCGGCGCCGCGCGAGGAAATACAGCGGAATGCCAAGCGCCATCACGGCGATGCCGGCGAGCACCGCGTTGCCGAAGCTCACGGCGAAGCGCACGTAGTTCACGCTCGAATACAGCATATAGGCGCAGGTGGCGCAGAACACGAGCGGCACCAGCGGGAACAGCGGCACGCGGAAGGACTCCGGCAGCCCGGCGCGCGCGCGGAACACGAACAGCGCGATGCCGCACAGCAGGAAGAACGTCCAGAACACGGGCGTGGTGTACGCGACCATCGAGGAGAAGCCGTCCGGCGTGAAGGAGCCGGCGAGCACCAGCACCAGCGTGAGCGCGCCTTGCAGCAGCAGCGCATTGGCCGGCGTGCTGCCCGCCGCGCGCCAGGTGCCGAGGAAGCCGAGCAGCGGCACGTCGCGCCCGAAGGCGTAGTTGGTGCGCGCGCCGGTGAGGATGGCGGCGTTCATCGTCGTCAGCGCGGACACGCACACCAGCAGTGCGATGGCCACCGCGCCGCCGCCGCCGGCGACCAGGCGCACGACGTCCACCGCCACCGCCTTGGAGTCGCGCATGCCCTGCAGCCCGAGCGCGCTGTAGTAGCCGAAGTTCACCACCAGGTAGAGCACGGTGACCGCGAGAATGCCGCCCACCAGGATGCGCACCATGTTGCGCCGCGCCTCGCGGACTTCGCCGGCGATGTAGGCCGCCTCGTTCCAGCCGCCATAGGTCAGCAGGACGAAGATCATGGCGAGCCCGAGGTCGCCGCCCGAGGACTTGGCAGCCGCGGCGGCCGCTGGCGTGCCCGGCCCGAGGATGCCGGCCAGCGCCACGGCGGCGAGCGCGATGAACAGCGTCGCGCTCAGCACCTTCTGCAGGCCTTTGCTGTGCGGCGTGCCGACGAGGTTGACCGCGGTGAGCGCCGCGACCGCGAGCGCCGCGTAGATCGCGCCGCCTTGCGCACCGAGCGGCAGGATCTGCTGTGCGTAGTCGCCGAAGACGAAAGCCACCGCGGCGATGGCGCCCGTCTGCACCACCGTCATGCGCGCCCACGCGAACACGAAGGAGGCGCCGCCGCCGTAGGCGCGCTCGAGGAACCGGTATTCGCCGCCCGTCTCGGGAAAGCGGCCCGAGAGCTCCGCGTACACCAGCGCGCCGCACAGCGAGGCGACGCCGCCCGCGATCCACAGCAGCGCGAACTCGAGCCCGCCGCCGACGTTGCCGGCGACGATCGAGGGCGCCTTGAAGATGCCGGCGCCGACCACCATGCCGATGATCAGCAGCACGCCGTCCGGTACTGTCAGCAGCGCCTGCGGCGCGGCGCCTACGGAACTCTTGCTGCCGTCCATGGATAGCTCCTCGTCTGGTTGCCGTCGGAAACGCGCAGGCGGCCGCTGATGCGGCCGCCGTCGATGTGTCCTTCGAACAGGTGGTTCCAGGCGCGCGCGCCGACGATGCCGGTCACGGCGAGCTTGATCTCGCTGCCGCGCAGCCGCGACGCGTGCACGAGCAGGTCGCGCCCCTGGGCGCCGGCCTCGACCTCGAGCTCCTGGTAGCGCTGCACGATGCGGAACGTCCAGCGCCCGCCGTGCTCCGGCACCTCCGCCCGCCATTGCCCCTCGGCACGCGCCGGCACGATCCACAGCTCGACGCGCGACAGCCCGCCGACGCCGACCGCCTTCTCCGGCACGCGCATCTCCAGGCGCTCGTCCGGCGGCCAGTCGCCGATGCCGCCGTCGTGCGAGACGATGCGCGTGCCGGGCTTGAGCGCGAGCAGCCGGGGCAGGAGCTTCGCGTTCAGCTCGGGCAGCAGGTAGAAGGCCACCACGCTCGCGCCCGACAGGTCGGTGTCGAAGATGTCGCGCGTCTCGAACCTCGCCAGACCCGCGACGCCCGCCTTCTGCGCGTTCTCGGTGGCGAGCTTGACGAGCGAGGGGTCGATGTCCACGCCCAGGCCCCGCGCGCCGCGCTTCGCGGCCTCGATGACGATGCGCCCGTCGCCCGAGCCGAGGTCGATGAGATGGTCGCCCTTGCCCACCTCCGCCATGCGCAGCATGCGCTCGACGATCTCGTTCGGCGTGACGACGAAGGGCACCGTGCCGTCGTCCCAGGACCAGGCCTGGGCGGCGGCGGTGCCGACGATGCCGAACAGCAGGGGAAGTAGCAGCAGTCTCAAGCGAGTAAAATCGCGCCGCGCGCCCCGGTAGCTCAGTGGATAGAGCAGCCCCCTCCTAAGGGGCAGGTCGCACGTTCGATTCGTGTCTGGGGCGCCAAGTATAGCTTTTGTCAATTAGAAGTCCGCATCCCCATCGGCGTTCTTTGCGAGCCGCTGCTGCTGCCGGCGGTGCTGCCACAGCGCGAACAGCACGGAGGCGACCGACGCGACGATCAGCAGCCCGGAGATCGGCCGCGTGAGGAACAGCCACGGGTCCGGGTCGGTCATGACGGCGCGGATCAGGTTGATCTCGATCTGGTCGCCGAGGATCACCCCGAGGATGAAGGGCGCGAGCGCAAAGCCGAACTTCACCATCGCGTAGCCGAGCACGCCGAAGCTGAGCAGGACGTAGACGTTGGCCATGGTGTTGTTGAGCGCGTAGGCGCCGATGACGCACAGCACCAGCACCACGGGGAACAGCACGGCCCTGGGCACCGTGGTCACGCGCAGCATCCAGCGCGATCCGGCCCACAACAGGGCCACCATGATCGGATGCGCCACCAGGTAGGCGGCGAACATGCCGTAGGCGATCTGCGCGTTCTGCGAGATGAACAGCGGCCCCGACTGGATGCCGTGGATGGTCAGGGCGCCAAGCATCACCGCGGTGACCGCGTCGCCCGGGATGCCGAAGGCCATGATGGTCACGAGCGAGCCGCCGACGTTGGCGTTGTTGGAGGCCTCCGACGCGATGATGCCTTCGGGCGTGCCGGTGCCGAAGCGCTCCGGGTGGCGCGACAGCTTCTTCGCCTGATCGTAGGCCATCATGCTCGCCGCGCTGCCGCCGATGGCCGGCAGCACGCCGATCAGCACGCCGATGAACGCGCACCACAACAGGAGCACGGGCCGCGACAGCACTTCCCAGATCACCTTCGCCTGCCGCACGGCAAGGCTCGCTGCCCGGGCCACGGCCGCGGCGCTGCGCGCGCCGGCGCCGCGCTCGAGCTCCGTCATGATCTGCGCGAAAGCGAACACGCCGCTCAGCACCGGCAGGAAATCGACGCCGCCCTTGAGGAACGGGATGCCGAGCGTCAGCCGCTCCTGCCCCATCACCGGATCGCTGCCGAGGATCGTGACCACGCAGCCCAGCGCGCCCGACAGCAGGCCCTTGACGAGGGAAGACTCGACCAGGCCGGCGACCATCGACAGCGCGAGGATGAACAGCGAGAAGAACTCCCAGGGACCGAACTGCAGCGCGATGCGCGCCAGCGGCCCGGTGGCGGCGATCAGGAACACGCCGCCGAGCAGGCCGCCGAAGAACGATGCCCAGATGCCGATCCAGATCGCGCGCCCCGGCTCGCCTTTCTTCGCCATCGGGTGGCCGTCGAAGGTGGTGGCGATCGCCGAGGGCGTCCCCGGCAGGCCGAGCAGCACCGCGGTCACCAGTCCGCCGGCGGAGCCGCCGACATAGACGCCCGTCATGGCGGCGAGCCCCTGCAGCGGATCGAGGCCGAAGGTGAAGGGCAGCACCACGATGATGGTCATCGTGATCGTCACGCCGGGCAGCGCGCCGCCGACGATCCCCGCCAGGGTGCCGATGGCGAGCGGCAACAGGTACTTCATCTGCATCAGGTTGGCCAGTCCCGCGCCGAGCAGCTCGAACATCGCCTAGAAGCCGGTCCAGCTGCCGCGCGGCAGCAACACCAGGAGGTAGCGCTCGAAGATGAAGTAGGTCGCGGCGACGGTCAGCAACGCCACGAGCGCGATCCGCGCCCATCCGCGGGCACCGCGCGGAGGATCGAGCAGGGCGTTCGCCGCCGCGACGTACAGGAACGTGGCGACGCGAAAGCCGAGGAACGGCAGCGCCCCGACGTACAGGCCGAACACGGCGAACATGGCGACGACCATGCCGTAGTGCACAGCCGGCAGCGGGCGTTCGCGCCGGCGGGAAAGCAGAGCCGACGCCACGAGCCAGGCGGACAGCACGGCCGCGACGCCGAGCACGATGCGCGGGTAGTAGCCCGGACCGATGGGCACCAGCGGGCTGTCCTTCAGCCCGAGGGTGAGCCAGAAAAGAACGAGGCTCGCGGCAAGTACCGCGAGCCCCGCCCAGCCGTCGCGACCCAACACGCTGCGCGTGTTCAATCCGGGTCTAGCGCTTCGAGAGCCCCAGCTCCTTCGCCAGGTTCTTGTTCAGATCGTCGTTCTGCTTGAGCCAGGCCGCGTACTGCTTGCGGTCCATGTAGCGCACGTCGGTGGCCTGCTTCTTCATGGACTCGGCGAACGCGGGCTCCTTCACCGTCGCCGCGCACGCCGCCTCCAGCTTGGCGAGCACCGGCTCGGGCGTGCCCTTGGGCGCCATGATGCCGCGGTTGACGTCGTACACCACGTTCACGCCGAGCTCCTTCAGCGTTGGCACATTGGGCATCTCGGCATTGCGCTTTTCGGTCGCGATGCCGAAGAACTTCAGCTGCCCGGCCTCCACCTTGCCCTTTTGCGTCAGGTTGGCGTCGGTGAGGTCGATGTGGCCGCCGAGGATCGCGTTCATGCGCGGCGCGAGGCCCTCGTAGGACACGTACTTGAACTTGATGCCGGCGGCCTTCTCGATCAGCGCCGGGAAGAAGTGGCTGGTCGAGCCGAGCGAGGCGCCGACCACCACCTGGCCGGGGCGCGCCTTGGCGTCGGCGAGGAACGCCTTTGCATCCGCCCAGGGCGCCTTCGGGCTGGAGGTCAGCACCGAGGGCGTCGAGCTCACCAGGCACAGCGGCTCGAAGTCGGTGTAGTTCACGTCCGCCACGCCCGTGTAGTAGGTGGAGTGGATCGAATCGTGGATGGCGAAGATGGTGTAGCCGTCGGCCGGGCTGTCCTTGGCTTCCTTCGCGCCCTTGGTGCCGGAGGCGCCGCCGACGTTGGCGACGACGATGGTGCCGCCCAGGTGCTGCTGCATCAG
>DATFEJ010000155.1:0-6814 GCA_035251235.1 Burkholderiales bacterium | reverse complement strand
GCGCCACCCGCCCGCTCATGGCAAAGGGCCTGCCGAGCAGCCGCTGCGCGGCCGCGAGGTCGCCCGCGGCCAGCGCCGCGCGCACCGCGGAACTGGAGACACGCTCGCCCTGCAGCGCGACCTCGGGCATCGCTTCGAGTTCGAACCCGTGGCTGCCGGCGAGCCGCTCGAGCAGCGCGAAGTCGCCGCCCCGCTTCGCGCCGAAGCGGAAATCGCGCCCCACCAGCAGCCAGGCGGCGCGCAGGCCATGCGCCACGATGTCCGCGACGAAGCGCTCGGCCGTGAGCGCGGCCAGCCGCGCGTCGAAGCGCGCCACGTGCACCCGGCTCACCCCCGCCGCGGCCATCAGCTCGAGCTTCTCGCGCAGGCGCGTGAGCCGCGCCGGCGCCGTGGCCGGCGTGAAGAATTCGCGCGGATGCGGCTCGAAGGTGAGCACGCAGCAAGGCAGCTGCATGGCGCGAGCGCGCGCCACGGCGCGCTCGAGCATCGCCTGATGGCCGCGGTGCACGCCGTCGAAATTGCCGATGGTGAGCGCCAGACGGCTGCTCCCCGGCGTGATGGACCCGTGCGTAACCCGCATCAGCGCGTGTGTAAAATGCTGAATTATAGTGGCTTTCAGGGAGGTCCCATGCAGACCCTCGAGCAGCAGATGGGCTTCTACGCGGCGTACCACCAGGATGCGCGCAACAAGGCGACGCATTTCGTCGGCGTGCCGATGATCATCTTCGGCCTGTTCGTCGCGCTGGGCTGGGCGCGCATCGAGGTCGGCGGCGTGCCGCTCACCGCGGCGATGCTGCTCGCCGCCGTGGTGCTCGCCTGGTATTTCGTGCTCGACGTGCCGCTGGCGCTCGCCATGCTGGTCCTGAACGCGGTCCTGCTCTACCTGGCGGATCGAATCGCCCTGCAGCCGCTCGCCACGGGCCTCGCCTGGTTCGCGGTGTTCTTCGGCGGCGGCTGGGTGATCCAGCTGATCGGCCACGTCTGGGAGGGGCGCAAGCCCGCGCTGGCGGACAATCTGTTCCAGATCTTCGTGGCGCCCATCTTCCTCGCCGCGGAGGTGTTCTTCGCGCTGGGCTACAAGCCCGCCCTGCACGCGGCGGTGCAAAAGCGCGCCCGCGAGCTGCGCGCCGCGGCCGGGATCGCCGAGCGCACCGCCGCGGCTTAGCGCCTCAGTTCAGCCGGGCGCAACGCGCCGTGAGCTCGAGCACTGCGGCGCGCACATCGTCCATGTCGGGCGCGTCCGGCTCGCGCGCGGCATACTCCTGCAGGTCCTTGAGCGCGGCGCGATAGCACTCCAGCCGCTGGTACAGCAGGCCGCGCTCGCGCAGGCTGCCGTGCGCTTCCGGCGCCACGATCAGCATGCGATTGAGCACCTCCAGCAGGCGTTGCGGCTTGTCGGCTTCGCGGTAGATCCCCCTGAGGTTCCTCAGCAGCCGCGCGAGGATCTGCCGCTTGCCGGCCGCCTCGAGGAACGCGTCCAGCGGCAGCTCCGACACCGGCACCCCGTCGGCCTCGCCTTCCGGGATGACGCGTCGCAGACGCTCGCGCAGGTCGGTCTCCGACTGCGCCTCGCCGCCCGAGAAGGGATCGAGCACCAGCATCGCGCCGGGCAGGCGCAGCCGCACCAGGAAATGGCCCGGGAACGACACCCCCTCCAGCGCGAGCCCGATGCGCCGGCCGATCTCCAGGTACAGCACCGAAAGCGTGATGGGGATGCCGGTGCGTCGGTCCAGCACCTCGTTGAGGTAGCTGTTGCGCGGGTCGTAGTAATGGTCGGCGTTGCCGGCAAAGCCCAGCTCGTCGAACAGGAAGCGGTTCAGGGCCACGACGCGGCCTTCGGCCGGCTCGCCCGGCGCCAGCCGTCCGCGCAGGCGCGCGGCGAAGCGCTCGATCTCGCCGAGGTAGCCCTCCACGTCCAGCCCCGGATAGGCGTCGGCGGCGATCAGCAGGCAGGCGCGCGCCAGGTCGATCTCCGCCTCGTCGCGCGCCAGCAGCTCGGCGAAGCGGTCCGGGGACGCGCTCACGATGGCTCGCGGCGCACGAAATCGCGCAGGCGGAACCCCAGGACGAGCAGCATCGCGCCGTACGCGCCGGCCCCGAGGAACACCAGGCCGCCGGTCGCGGCCACCTTGTGCTGCCAGGGCGCGCTCAGCCACCATGCGGCGGGTCCCATGGCCGCATAGAGCAACGCGGACATCGCCGACACGGCGAGCCCCAGCTTGGCAGCGAACGCGAGCCAGCCGGGCTGCGGCGTGTAGATGCCGTGCCGGCGCAGGTAGCGGTACAGCAGGGCCGCGTTCAGGCACGCGCCCAGCCCGATCGCCAGCGCGAGGCCCGCGTGCTTGAGCGGCACGATGAAGGCGAGATTCATGAGCTGGGTGGCCGCGAGCGTGAGCAGGCCGATCTTTACCGGGGTGACCACGTTCTGGCGCGCGTAGAAGCCCGGGGCCAGGATCTTCACCAGGATCATGCCCACGAGCCCGAGGCTGTAGGCGGCGAGCGCCTGGCGCGTCATCCAGAGATCGTCGGCGGTGAAGCGCCCGTAGTGGAACAGCGTGGCGATGAGCGGCACCGCGAGCACCGCGAGCGCCGCCGCCGCAGGCAGCGCGAGGACGAGCGTGACGCGCAATCCCCAATCGAGCAGCTTCTGGTATTCCTCGCCCTCGCCGCTGGCGTAGTGTCGCGACAGGCTCGGCAGCAGGATGGTGCCCAGGGCGGCGCCCAGCAATCCCGCGGGAAACTCCATCAGCCGGTCGGCGTAATACAGCCAGGACACGCTCCCCGCCACGAGGAACGAGGCGAAGATGGTGTTGATGAGGAACGATATCTGCGTCACCGAGACGCCGAAGAGCGCCGGCAGCATGAGCTTGCGCACGCGCGTGAGCCCCGGATGGCGCAGATCGAGCCGCCAGCGCGGCAGCATGCCGAGGCGCGCGAGGAACGGCAGCTGCAGCGCGAGCTGCAGCGCGCCGCCGACGAACACCGCCCAGGCGAGCGCGAGCACCGGCGGATCGAAGCGCTCGGCGAAGAACGCCGCGGCGACGATGAACGACACGTTGAGCAGCACCGGGGTGAAGGCCGGCACCGCGAAGCGGCTCCAGGTGTTGAGCACGCCGGCGGCGAGCGCCACCAGGGAAATGAACAGGATGTACGGGAACGTGATGCGCAGCATCTGCACCGTGAGGTCGAACTGCTCGGGCCGGGCGTGGAACCAGCCGGGTGCGAACACGTAGCCCAGCAGGGGCGCGGCCAGCATGCCGGCCGCGGTCACCAGAACGAGCGCCAGGAAGAGCGCCGTGGCGATGACGTCGACCAGCGCGCGGGTCTCCTCGGGGGCCTGGCGGTTGCGGTACTCCGACAGGATCGGCACGAAGGCCTGGGAAAAGGCGCCTTCGGCGAACATGCGCCGCAGGAGGTTGGGGATGCGGAAGGCCACGAAAAAAGCGTCGGTGGCCAGCCCCGCGCCGAATAGGCGCGCGATGAAGAAGTCCCGCACGTAGCCCAGCACGCGCGACAGGAACGTCAGGCTGCTGACGGTGGCCAGGGCCCGGAGCAGGTTCATGGCGCGATTCCGGCCGGGACCTTCATGCTAGAATTCGCCCCTTTTTTGCCAACGGATCAAGGTCATGGCCAACATCAAATCCTCGCGCAAGTCGGCCCGGCAGGCGATCGTGCGCCGCGCGCACAACGTCACCCTGCGCACCGAAGTGCGCAGCGCCATCAAGAACGTGAAAAAGGCGATCGCCGGCGGGGACAAGGCCGCCGCGGCCGCCGCGCTGGAAAAATCGCGCAGCGTGATCGACCGCGTCGCCGCGAAAGGCATCCTGCACCGCAACGCCGCCGCGCGCCAAAAGAGCCGCCTCGCGCAGGCCATCAAGGGCATGCGCTAGCGGCGCCCGGCCGCCGCAACGCTCGACCGCGCCCCGCCGGGCGCGGCGCATTCCTCGCGGTCATGCGGGATTATACTTGCGCCCCCTATGGCGAAGCCCGTCAGCCGCATCCTCGTCATCAACGACGAACAGCTGGTGCTGCGCGAGTTCGTCAAGGGCCTGAACGCCGCCGCGCGCTCGCTCGATAACCCGCTCGGCATCACCTTCGCCGGCGTCACCACCGCCAAGGAAGCGCTCGCCGCCATCGAGCTGGACGGCGACATCCAGGCGGTGCTGGTGGACGACACGCTGTATACCCTGGGCAAGCAGAACGGCCAGGGCACCGGCCACCACCAGCGCAGGCTGCAGGTCTCGGCGCTCGAGCTCGTGCAACGCATCACGCGCTTGCGGCCCGAGCTGTCGGTCTACATCCTGATCGCGCAGGAGAAGGAAGACGACGTGGTCGATGCCCTGTTCACCGAGTCGGTGGACGGCTACTTCTACCGCGAGGAGCGCGACTACCGCGGCATCTACCGCATCCTCAACGCGCAGATCCAGGAAAAGGCGCGCACGCCCTTCACCGACCAGCTGAAGAACTACGTGTGGATGGCGAAGGACCAGTGGCACACGCCGGGCCACTCCTCGGGCGAATCGCTGCGCGGCAGCCCCTGGGTGAACGACTTCTACGAGTTCATGGGCGAGCACGTGTTCGACGCCGACCTGTCGGTGTCCGTGCCGATGCTCGACTCGCTCATGGAGCCGCGCGGCGTCATCGCCGAGGCGCAGCACATGGCGGCGCAGGCCTTCGGCGCGCGGCGCACGTTCTTCGCCACCAACGGCACCTCGACCGCCAACAAGGTGATCTTCCAGACGCTGCTCGCGCCGGGCGAAAAGCTGCTGCTGGACCGCAACTGCCACAAGAGCGTGCACCACGGGGTGGTGCTCTCGGGCGCGCACCCGGTCTATCTCGACTCGGCGCTCAACCGCAAGTACGGCTTGTACGGCCCGGTGCCGAAGAAGACGCTGCTGCAGGCGATCCGGCGGCACCCGGACGCGGAGGCGCTCATTCTCACCTCGTGCACCTACGACGGCCTGCGCTACGACCTGAAGCCCATCATCGAGGCGGCGCATGCGCGCAGCATCAAGGTGATCATCGACGAGGCCTGGTACGGCTTCGCGCGCTTCCATCCCGAGTTCCGCCCCACGGCGCTGGAAGCCGGCGCCGACTACGCCACGCAGTCCACGCACAAGGTGCTCTCGGCCTTCTCGCAGGCCTCGATGATCCACGTCAACGACCCGGATTTCCGGGAACATCTGTTCCGCGAGAACTTCAACATGCACACCTCGACCAGCCCGCAGTACGGGCTGATCGCCAGCCTCGACGTGGCGAGGAAGCAGGCGGTCATGGAGGGCTACAAGCTGCTGTCGCGCACGCTCGCGCTGGCGCGCGAGCTGCGCCAGCAGATCAACTCGACGGGGGTGTTCCGCAGCCTCGAGCTGGAGGACCTGCTGCCCGAGGAGCTCAGGCACGACGGCATCCGGCTCGACCCGACCAAGGTGACCGTCGACATCTCCGGCTGCGGCTACACCGTGGACGACCTGCAGAAGGTGCTGTTCGAGCGCTTCAACATCCAGACCGAGAAAAGCACCTTCAACACGCTCACCCTGCTGCTCACCATCGGCACCACGCGCTCCAAGGTTTCCCGTCTGTACGACGCCTTCATGCGCATCGCGCGCGAGAAGCGCGCGCCGCGGCGCCTGGTGCGCACGCCGGAGATCCCGGCCTTCACCCGGCTGCGCTTCCTGCCGCGCGACGCCTACTACTGCGGCGGCGAGCTGGTGCCGGTGTTCGACGACAAGGAGCGGGTGAACCGCGCGCTCGCCGGGCGCGTGTGCGCCGACCAGGTGGTGCCCTACCCGCCCGGCATTCCCGTGCTGGTGCCCGGCCAGGCGATCACGCGCAATATCCCCGAATACCTCGCCGACCTGCTGCGCTCGCAGAAGCGCATGGAAATGCACGGCGTGGTCTACGAGGGCTACCAGCCCTGCGTGCGCGTGCTCACCGCCGCGGAGGAGAAGAAGCTCAGGCCTCTGTCCTGAGCGGTCGCAGCACGCAGTCGAGCACGGCGCCGCGCCGCACCCGCAGGCTCTCGTAGCTGATCTCGCCGCTGGTCGTGGAATCCGCCAGCAGCTCGACCGCTCCGGCGGCGGACACGGTGCCTTCGATCCGGCCTTCCGAGCGCACGTCGACGGCGGCGACCGAGCCGACGATGCTGCCCTGCCTGCCGAGCGCCAGCGTCGCCGGCGCCTTGCCCTCGCCGCGCACATCGCCGTGCACGCTGCCTTCCACCAGCAGCGCGCCGCTGAACTGCACGCAGCCCTCGATGCGCGTGCCGCGCCCGATGACGGTCGTCGCGGAACGGGCGTCGGCGCTCACGAGACCGCCCGGCGGCGGAACGCCCTGCGGATCTTCTCGATGGCGTGCTCGATGTCTTGGTCGCTCATGCGCAGATAATCCTCCTCTGCGGAGGCGTCCTGCAGGGCGTCGGCGCCGTCCGGCGCCCCGGGGTAGACGCTGCGAAAGGCGACGCGGATGCGCGCGATGGCGCGCTCGACGTCGGCGTCGCTCATGCGCAGGAAGTCCTCGTCGTTGCCCGCGGAGCTCGCCGGCGCCGGCTGCGGCGCGGGCGGGTACATGCGGCGGTACGCGTCGCGGATGCGGTCGATCTCGCGCGCCACGTCCTCGTCGCTCATGCGCAGGAACTCCTCCTCCGTTCCGGCCTCGCCCGCGCCCAGGTCGAAATCGAGCACCTCGCGGCCGCGCAGCCGCAGGGCGCGCCGCAGCTCCTCGATGGCGCTGCGCACCTCGCTGTCCGGCACATGGGGAAACGCCCAGTCGTTGCGCGTCTCGTCCGCCCCGGCGCGCGCCACGGGCGCCGGCGCCG
>DATFEJ010000330.1:0-10656 GCA_035251235.1 Burkholderiales bacterium | reverse complement strand
TCCCCGGGCTCGGCCGGCGCGGTGGCGGCGCGCGGCTCGCCCGACCCGGCGCGCGAGCCGAGCATCTGCATCACGTCGCCGCGGATCTCCGTGCTGTAGCGGTCGTTGCCGTCCTTGTCCTGCCATTTGCGGGTGCGCAGGCTGCCCTCGACGTAGACCTGCGAGCCTTTCTTCAGGTACTCGCCCGCGATCTCCGCCAGGCGGCCGAAGAAGGCGATGCGGTGCCATTCGGTCGCCTCCTTCATCTCGCCGCTCGCCTTGTCCTTCCAGCGGTCGGTGGTGGCGACGCGGATGTTGGTCACCGCCTCGCCGCTCGGCAGGTACCGCGTTTCCGGGTCCGCCCCCAGGTTGCCCACTACGATGACCTTGTTGACCGATGCCATGGCTACCTCCCTTTGACCGTACTTATCGTAAACGACTCAGCCGCGATCCGGTTGACCGGCCGCATGCCGGCGGCCACGGCCAGCCAGGCCGCCGCCAGCGCCGCGCAGGCGACGAACACCGCATGCGGGCCGAGGCGCCCCGCGATCCAGCCGCCCGCCAGGCCACCGCAGAACAGACCCAGGGTCTGCGCCGTGTTGTAGACGCCGATCGCCGTGCCGCGGGCATGCGCCGGCGCAACGCGCGACACGAGCGACGGGATCAGGGCCTCGAGCACGTTGAAGGCGCTGAAGAAGCCGACCAGCAGGAGCGCGAGCGCCGCGAGGCCCAGCCCGCTGAGTGCGAACCCGGCTTCGGCCGCGACCAGCAGCGCGATCGCGCCCAGCAGCACGCTGCGTCCCGCGTTGCGCCGGTCCGCGTGCAGCACTGCCGGGAGCATGAGCACGAACGAGGCGAGCACTGCCGGCAGGTACAGCTTCCAGTGCGAGGCGACGGCCAGGCCGGAAGCGACCAGCAGGGGAGGCACGACCACGAACATGGCCATCTGCACGGCATGCAGCACGAAGATCCCGGCGTTGAGCCGTAGGAGCTGGGAATCGAACAGCGCGAAGCGCAGCGCGCCGGGGGCGTCAGCGGGCGCCACCGGCCGCGGCGGCACCCGAGGCACCATCGTCATGACCACGCCGATGGCTGCCAGCGCGAGCACGCCGGTCAGCGCGAACAGCCCGCCCATGCCGATCCAGTGGTAAAGCGCCGGCGCCGCCACCAGCGACAAGGCGAAGCTGAAGCCGATGGTCGCACCCACCATGGCCATCACCTTGACGCGGTGCTGCTCGCGCGTCAGGTCGGCGGCGAGCGCCATCACCGCAGCGGAGATCGCGCCTGCGCCCTGCAGGCCGCGGCCGGCGATCGTCCACCAGATGTCCTGCGCCGCCGCGGCGAGAAAGCTCCCGGCGGCGAACAGCACGAGGCCGCCGACGATCATCGGCTTGCGGCCCCAGCGGTCCGACGCCATGCCGAAAGGAATCTGCAGCATGGCCTGCACCAGGCCGTAGACGCCGAGCGCGATGCCGACCAGCACCAGGTTGTCGCCGCCCGCGAGCTGCGGCGCATGCACGGCGAACACCGGCAGGATGAGGAACAGGCCGAGCATGCGCAGGCCGAAGATGCCGGCGAGCGACGCCCCCGCCCGAAGCTCGTCGGCGCTCATGCGCGCGGATTCCATGACCAAGGGAAGTAAAGCTGGAAACGTGGATGCGGGACTCGCTATAGTAGCAAGTTTGCCCTCTCTTCCCGGGACCATGGACGGCATCGGCAACATCCGCATCCGCGGCGCGCGCACGCACAATCTCAAGAATCTGCACCTCGAGCTGCCGCGCCACCGCCTGGTGGTGATCACCGGGCTCTCGGGCTCGGGCAAGTCCTCGCTCGCCTTCGACACCTTGTACGCGGAAGGACAGCGGCGCTATGTCGAGTCGCTGTCGGCGTATGCGCGCCAGTTCCTGCAGCTCATGGACAAGCCCGACGTCGACCTGATCGAGGGCCTGTCGCCGGCGATCGCCATCGAGCAGAAGGCGGGCAGCCACAACCCGCGCTCCACCGTCGGCACCGTCACCGAAGTGCACGACTATCTGCGGCTGCTCTACGCGCGCGTCGGCACGCCGCACTGTCCCGAGCACGCACTGCCGCTCGCCGCGCAGTCGGTGTCGCAGATGGTCGACCAGGTGCTTGCGCTGCCCCCCGAGACACGCATTCTCGTGCTGGCGCCGGTGGTCGCCGGCCGCAGGGGCGAGCAGGCGGATCTGCTCGAAGAGCTGCGCGCGCAGGGCTTCGCCCGCGTGCGCGTCGACGGCAAGGTGCACGACCTCGACGCCGCTCCGCGTCTCGCGCGGCACGCCAAGCACACGGTGGACGTGGTCGTCGATCGCCTGAAGGTGCGCGCCGACGCCAAGCAACGACTGGCGGAGTCGTTCGAGACCGCGCTGCGCCATGCCGACGGCCGCGCCCTCGCGGTGGAGACGGATTCGGGCAAGGAGCATGTCTTCTCGGCACGCTTCGCCTGCCCGGCGTGCGACTTCGCGTTGCCCGAGCTGGAGCCGCGCCTGTTCTCCTTCAACAACCCGGCGGGCGCCTGCCCGCGCTGCGACGGCCTGGGCACGATCGAGTTCTTCGATCCGAAACGGGTCGTGGCGCATCCCAACCTGAGCCTGGCGGGCGGCGCCATTCGCGGCTGGGACCGGCGCAACCACTTCTACCACGCGCTGCTGCAGTCGCTCGCCGCGCACTACGGCTTCGACATCGAGACGCCCTGGGAGGCGCTCGCCGACGACGTGCAGGCGATCGTGCTGAACGGCTCCGGCAGCGAGCGCATCGAGTTCCGCTACCTGGCCGAGCGCGGCCGCAGCACCGTGAAGGCGCACGCCTTCGAGGGCGTGCTGCCGAATCTCGAGCGCCGCTATCGCGAGACCGAGTCGGTGGTGGTGCGCGAGGAGCTCGCCAAGTACCGCAACACGCGCGCCTGCCCGGAGTGCGACGGCACGCGGCTGCGGCGCGAGGCGCGCCACGTGCGCGTCGCGGGCAAGAGCATCCACGAAGTGTCGTGCTGGCCGCTGCGGCAGGCGCTCGAATTCTTCGGCGCGCTCGCGCTGCCGGGCGCGCGCGCCGCGGTGGCCGAGCGGATCGTCGCCGAGATCTCGACCCGGCTCGGCTTCCTGGTGAACGTCGGGCTCGACTACCTGAGCCTCGCGCGCGCGGCGCAGACGCTCTCCGGCGGCGAAGCGCAGCGCATCCGGCTGGCAAGCCAGATGGGCTCGGGCCTGACCGGCGTGCTGTACGTGCTCGACGAGCCCTCGATCGGCCTGCACCAGCGCGACAACATGCGCCTGCTCGAGACCCTGCAGCGGCTGCGCGACCAGGGCAACACGGTCATCGTGGTCGAGCATGACGCGGAGGCCATTCTCGCCGCCGATCACGTGGTCGACATGGGCCCCGGTGCCGGCGAGGCCGGGGGCCACATCGTTGCGCAAGGCCCGCCTTCCGCGATTCTTGAAAGTGAGTCATCGCTTACGGGACGATACCTGTCGGGAAGGCTGCGCATCGAGGTGCCCGGGGCGCGCCACCGGCGCAAGGCGCGGCAGGTGCTGCGCATCGAGGGTGCGAGCGGCAATAACCTCAAGGACGTGCGGCTCGAGCTGCCCGTGGGCCTGTTCGTGTGCGTGACCGGCGTGTCGGGATCGGGCAAGTCGACCCTCGTCAACGACACCCTGTACCGCGTGATCGCACGGCACCTGCACGGCAGCCGCGAGGAGCCGGCGCCGCACGCCTGCGCCTCGGGCCTCGAGCACTTCGACAAGGTGGTGAGCGTGGACCAGAGCCCGATCGGACGCACGCCGCGCTCCAACCCGGCGACTTACACGGGGTTGTTCGCGCCGCTCCGCGAGCTGTACGCCGGCGTGCCGGAGGCGCGGGCGCGCGGCTACGACGCGGGCCGCTTTTCGTTCAATGTCAAGGGCGGACGCTGCGAGGCCTGCCAGGGAGACGGGCTGGTCAAGGTCGAGATGCATTTCCTGCCCGATATCTATGTGCCCTGCGACGTGTGCCACGGCACGCGCTACAACCGAGAGACGCTGGAGATCCGCTACCGCGGCAAGACCGTGCACGAGGCGCTGCAGATGACCGTGCGCGAAGCGCACGAATTCTTCGCCGCTGTCCCGGTCATCACCCGCAAGCTGCAGACGCTGCTCGAGGTCGGCCTGGGCTACGTGCAGCTCGGGCAGTCGGCGACCACGCTCTCGGGCGGCGAAGCGCAGCGCGTCAAGCTGTCGCTCGAGCTCTCGCGCCGCGACACGGGCCGCACGCTGTACATCCTCGACGAGCCCACGACCGGCCTGCACTTCCACGACATCAAGCTGCTGCTCGAAGTGCTGCACCGGCTGCGCGACGCCGGCAACACGGTGGTGGTCATCGAGCACAACCTCGAGGTCGTCAAGACCGCCGACTGGGTGGTCGACCTCGGACCGGAAGGTGGCGAGGGCGGCGGACGGATCGTCGCCGAAGGCACGCCCGAGGCAGTCGCCGCTAACGCCGACAGCCACACCGGCCGCTACCTTAGGCAGGTATTGGAGCCACCCCGCAAGCGGGCGGCTTGACAGGTACGAACGATCGTACTATTTTGTCGCATATGAGCCGACGTACCAAGGGCGAGCAGACGCGGGCCGCCATCCTCGACCAGGCGGTCGAGGTCGCCAGCCGCATGGGACTCGAGGGGCTGACGATCGGCTCGCTCGCCGATGCGACCGGAATGTCGAAATCGGGCCTGTTCGCGCACTTCGGCTCGCGCGAAGGCCTGCAGCTCGCGACCCTGGAGCATGTCAAGTCGAGCTTCGCCGAGCAGGTTCTGACTCCGGTTCTGGGCGTCGAGCGCGGCCTGCCCAGGCTGCGCGCGCTGTTTCTCGCCTGGATCGGCTGGAAAGCCGCCCCCGGTCCCGGCGGTTGCGTGCTGCAGTCCGCCGCGCACGAGTACGACGACCGCCCCGGGCTGATCCGCGATTCGGTGGTCGACGGCCAGCGCCGGGGACTGGCGATGATCGAGCGCGCAGTGCGCGTCGCGATCGAGGAAGGCCACCTGCGCGCCGACACCGACCCGGCGCAGATCGCGTTCGAGATGTACGGCCAGATCCTCGTCGCCCACAACCACAGCCGCCTGCTCGACGACCGCGAAGGGCGCAAGCGCGCGCTGCTCGCGTTCGACGAACTGCTCGCCCGACACGTAGCAACTCCGCCGCGCCAGCGCGCGGCGGCCTAATTCCAAGGAGGTCAACCATGAGTATCGCAACGCCCCTGAGTACGTCAAGAAATAGCACGAACGTTCGCTTCATGTTTGAAACGGCTACGCGGCGCCTGGCACTGCGTACCTCGTCGCTGCTCGCGCCCGGCCTGGCCGGCCTGTGGGCCGAGCGGTTGTTCCTCACGCCGCCCAAGCCGCTTTATCCGAGCGCGGAGGTCTTCGATCTGCTCGACGCCCGCCAGTCGTACCTGCAGCACCGGGGCCGGCACATCGCCATGTGGCGGTGGGGCCCGAAGGACGCCCCGGCGGTGCTGCTCGCGCACGGTTGGGGCGGCCGCGCGACGCAGATGCGGCGGTTCGTCGCGCCGCTGCTGGCGGCGGGCTACCGCGTGATCGCCTACGACCAGCCGGCCCACGGGCTGTCCGATGGCCGCCTTACTGGGCTGCCCGACTTTGCCGATGTGCTGGACACCGTAGCGCGTCATCACGGCGGCGTGCGCGCGGTCATCAGCCACTCCCTCGGCGGGCCGGCGGCGGCCATTGCCATGGCGCGCGGCTTGCCGCTCGAGCGCGTGGTGCTCATCAGCCCGCCGTCGGACCTCGTCGGCTACTCGCGGCGCTTCGCGCGCTGGTTCGCAATCCCCGAGCGCGTGCGGCGGCGCATGCAGGCGGCGATCGAGGAGCGCTTCGGCGTGCGCTGGGCGGACCTGGAGCTTGCGCGTGTCGCGCCGCACCTGGACGCCGAAGCGCTGGTGATCCACGACCGGCAGGACAGCATGATCCCCTGGCGGCAGGGCGCGGCGGTCGCCCGGCAGTGGCGCGGCGCGCGCCTGCTGTCCACGCAGGGCCTGGGGCACGGGCGCATCCTGCAGGACGAGGGCGTGGCGCGCGCGGCGGCCGACTTCATCGCCGGGCGCTCGAAGATCGCGCAGCGCGCGCTTCCCGGGCTCCCCGATCCGGCGCCGATGTACTGATGACGCGCGAACTCGTCGTCACCTGGAGCGATCCCGCGCCCGCGCTCGACGCCGGGCGCAGGATGCTGCCGATCGAGCACCTGCGCGCCATCCGCGACGGGCGCCTCCCAGACCCGCCGTTCGCCCGGCTGCTCGGCATGCGCCTCGCGCTCGTCGAGGAGGGCGAGGCCGTGTTCGAGCTCACGCCGGCGGAGCAGCACTACAACCCGATCGGCGCCGTGCACGGCGGCGTCGCCTTCGCGCTGCTCGACTCGGCGATGGGCTGCGCGGTGCAAACGCGCTGCGCTGCAGGCAAGGGCTACACCACACTCGAGCTGAAGGTGAACCTGGTGCGCGCCATCACGCAGCAGACGGGCTTGCTGCGCGCATCTGCGAAGGTCGTGCATTTCGGCAGCCGCACGGCCACCGCCGAAGGCCGCCTGGAGGATGCGGCCGGCAAGCTCTACGCCCACGGCTCGAGCACCTGCCTGATCGTCGGCTGAAGTGGTTTACAGGCGCGGCGGATTGGGGCGAGAATGGCCGCGCACCCCGATCCCGCATGCCCGGCAAGATCTTCCGCTTCGGGCCCACCCCGGAGCATCGCGCCCAGCACCTGTTCGTGTTTCTGCACGGCAGCGGCGCGACGTCGAAGTCCATGATCCCCATCGCCTTTCGCTTCCAGGCGCGCTTCCCGAGCGCCGCCCTGGTGGTGCCGAGCGGCTTCGCCTCGTCGGAAGTCGACCGCGAGGCGCAGCAGTGGTACTCGAGCCGCGGCCTGACCGAGGAGAACCGCATGGACCGCGTGCGCGCCATCCTGCCGCGCGTCGAGGCGCTGGTGCGGCGCGAGCAGACCAACTGCGGCGTGCCCACGGAGCGCACGGTGCTGATCGGCTTCTCGCAGGGCGGCACCGTGGCGCTGGAAACCGTCAAGCAGGTGCCCGGCCTGGCCGGAGCGGTGGTCGCCTATGCGTCGCGCTTCGCGCGCCTGCCGGAGAACGGCGCGCGCATCGGCGCGCGCGTGCACCTGGTGCATGGCGAGCATGACGCCGTGGTCTCGCGCGTGCACGCCGAGCGCGCGGCGCGCACGCTGGCGGCGCTGCACGTGCCCGTGACGCTGGACATCGTCGAGGACCTCGGACACGCCCTCACCCACGGCGCCATCTGCCTCGGGTCGCTGCGCTTGCTGCAGGGCATCTACGAAGGCCGGCGCGCCACGCTGCACTGAATGGGAACGGTCGTCGCACTGGGTGGTCAGGTCGGCGGGGCCAAGCTCGCCGAGGGCCTGCAGCGTCTGCGCGGCCGGAACCTCGCCTACATCGTCAACACGGGCGACGATTTCGACTACCTCGGCCTGCAGGTCTCGCCGGACGTCGACACGGCGCTCTACGCGCTCGCCGGGATCGCCGATCCGGCCAAGGGATGGGAACCGGCCGGCGAATCCTTCGCCGTGCACGCCATGCTCATGCGCCTGCGCGGCCCGCAGCAGATCCCGCTCGGCGATCGCGCGCTCGCGCTGCAGCTGCTGCGCGCCGAGGCGCTGCGCACCGAGCGCACGCCCACCGCGGTCGCGCTCGAGCTGTGCCAGCGGCTGGGCATCGAGGCGCGCGTGCTGCCGATGTGCGACGACCCGGTGCGCACCATGCTGCACACGGATGCGGGCGCGCTGAGCTTCCAGGATTATTTCGTCGACCTGAAATGCGAGCCCGCGGTGCGCGGCTTCCAGTACGCCGGCGCGGACCAGGCGCGGCTCTCGGACGAAGTGCTCGAGGCCCTGCATGCGCGCGACCTCGAGGCGGTGGTGCTGTGCCCGTGCAATCCGTACCACACGCTGCAGCCGATCCTCGCGGTGCCCGGCCTGCGCGAAGCCCTGCGCAAGGGCGGCGCCCCGGTGATCGCCGTCAGCCCGATCATCGGCGGGCGCGCGCTGCAGGGCTCGGCGGCAAAGATGATGCGCGAGCTCGGGCGCGAGGTCTCCGCGCGCGCCGTAGCCATGGAGTACCGCGGCCTGATCGACGGCATCGTCATCGACAGCGCGGACGAGGCGCTGGCCGAGGGCATCCAGGCGAGCGGCTTCGAGGTGCTCGCCGTGCCGACCTACATGCGCAGCGCCGAGGATCGCCTGAAGCTCGCCCGCGAGGTGCTGGAGTTCGCGCGCGCCGTGCGCCTGCGCAAGGAAGTCGCCGCCGACGCCTGATCAGCGCATCAGCGCATAGGCGCCGCCGCGCTCGACGGCGCGCCGGTAGGCCGGGCGCGCGTGGATGCGCTCGAGGAAATCCATCAGCCGCGGCCGCTTTTCGTCCAGCCCGCCGCGCGCACGCGCCGCCTCGAGCGGAAAGCTCATCTGGATGTCGGCGGCGCTGAACCCGGCGCCCGCGAACCAGTCGCGGCCCTGCAGCTCGCTCTCCATGAAATCGAGGTTGCGCTCGATGTTGGGCTGCACGTAGCCGGCCTTGGCGCGTTGCGCGATGGCGCGCGCCACCGGCCGCACGAAGAACGGCATGGGGCCCTTCTCCACGCGGTCGAAGAGGAGCTTGAGGAGCAGCGGCGGCTGGGCGGTGCCCTCCGCGAAATGCATCCAGTAGCGGTAGCGCAGCCGCTCGGGCGTGCCGGCGGCCGGCACGAACCGCCCCTCGCCGTAGCGCTCGGCCAGGTACTCGATGATCGCGCCGGATTCGGCGAGGACCTGTCCGTCGTCCTCGATCACCGGCGACTTGCCCAGGGGATGCACCGCGCGCAGCTCCGGCGGCGCCAGCATGGTCTTCGCGTCGCGCTGGTAGCGCTTTACCTCGTAGGGGACGGCGAGTTCCTCGAGAAGCCACAGCACGCGCTGCGAGCGGGAGTTGTTCAGGTGATGGACGACGATCATGGCGCTCCTCAGGACTGCAGTTCGGGGATGTCGCGATACAGCTCGAGCGCCTCGGGGTTGGCGAGCGCGTCGGTGTTGGGCACCGGCATGCCGTGCACCACGGCCTTCACCGCGAGCTCCACCACCTTGTTGTTCTTGGTGCGCGGGATGTCGGGCACCTGCACGATCTTCGCCGGCACGTGGCGCTTGCTGGTGTGCTCGCCGACCTGGCGCCGGATCTTCTCCTCGAGCGCGGCATCCAGGCGCAGTCCCTCGCGCAGCCTGACGAACAGCACCACGCGCGTGTCGGTGGGCTTGTCGGGCGGCCAGAGCTGCCCGATGGCCACCGATTCCTCGACCTCGGGGATCTTCTCCACCTGGCCGTAGATCTCCGCGGTGCCGATCCTCACGCCTCCGGGGTTGAGCGTGGCGTCCGAGCGCCCGTAGACGATCATCGTGCCGCGCTCGGTGAGCTCGCACCAGTCGCCGTGGCACCACACGTTCGGGTATTTGGCGAAATAGGCGGCGTGGTACTTCTCGCCGCCGCGGTCGTTCCAGAAGCCGAGCGGCATGGAGGGGAACGGCTTCGTGCACACCAGCTCGCCCTTCTGGCCGACCAGGGGCCGGCCCTCCTCGTCGAACACTTCCACGGCGAGCCCGAGCGAGCGGCACTGCAGCTCGCCGCGATACACGGGCAGGATGGCGTTGGCGTCGGCGAACGCGGCCATGATGTCGGTGCCCCCGGAGATCGAGGCGAGGCACACGTCGTTCTTCACCTCCCGGTAGACGTAGTCGTAGCTCTCGGGCACGAGCGGCGAGCCCGTCGACACGATCATGCGCAGGCCCGGCAGGGGATAGCGCTCGCGCGGCTTCAGGCCGCGCTTGGCGACGGCGTCGATGAACTTGGCCGAGGTGCCGAAGTGGCTGAAGCGCTCGCGCTGCGCGTACTCGAACAGGATGTCGGCCTCGCGCGCAAAGGGCGAGCCGTCGTACAGCATCACGCTCGCCTCCGCGGCGAGCGCGTGGAACAGCAGGTTCCACATCACCCAGTTGCAGGTGGTGTAGTAGAAGAAGTGGTCCCCGGGCCGCACGTCGAAGTGCAGCTTGTACATCTTGAGCGCCGCGAGCAGGGTGCCGCCCGCGCCGTGCACGATGCACTTGGGCTTGCCGGTGGTGCCCGAGGTGAACAGGATATACGCCGGGTGGTCGAAGGGCAGTTGCGCCCAGGCGATGTCGCCGGGCGTGTGCCGGCGCAGCCACTCCTCCAGCAGCACCGCCTTGGGGATGTCGTCGATGTCCGGGCGGGCGTCCAGGTACGGCACGACCACCACCTTGCGCAGGCTCGGCAGCCGCTCGGCGATCTCGCGCACACGCTCCAGCACGTCGTGGCGCTTGCCGTTGTAGAGATAGCCGTCGGCGACGAACAGCACCTTCGGCTCGATCTGGCCGAGGCGCTCGAGCACGCCGTCGACGCCGAAATCCGGCGAGCACGAGGACCACACGATGCCCTGCGAGAGCGCCGCCAGGGCGAGCATCATCGTTTCCGGGAGGTTGGGAATGAAGGCCGCCGCCCGGTCGCCGGCGCGCAGGCCGAGCGCCGCCAGCGCCTGCGCGGCGCGCGACACGTCGCTCGTCAGGTCGGAGTAGCTGACGCGGCGCCGGAAGCCGCTTTCGTCCCAGAAGACGAGCGC
>DATFEJ010000264.1:0-5161 GCA_035251235.1 Burkholderiales bacterium | reverse complement strand
GGTCGGCGCGCTCGCCGGCAGCCGCGATCCCTTGCGCCCGCTGGCGGGCCTCATCGGCGGTAGCGCGGTCGCCGGGCCGACCGCTTTCCAGCGCGTCAATTCACCCGCCGAGCTCGACGCTGCGCTGCGCGCGCCCGGCCGGCCGGTGATGCTCGATTTCTATGCCGACTGGTGCGTGTCGTGCAAGGAGATGGAGGCCTTCACGTTCAGCGATGCGCGCGTGCGCCAGAAGTTCGATGCCATGCTGCTGCTGCAGGCGGACGTCACCGCCAACGACGATGGCCACAAGGCGCTGCTCAAGCGCTTCTCGCTCTTCGGCCCGCCGGGCATCATCTTTTTCGACGCGCAGGGACGCGAGATTCGCGGGCTGCGCGTGATCGGCTACCAGGACGCCGACCGGTTCCTGCAGACGCTCGAGCGCGCGCTGGCGCCCTAGGGCGCCTTCTTCAGCTCGCGCGCAGCCTCCAGCGCAAAGTAAGTCAGGATGCCGTCGGCGCCCGCGCGCTTCATCGCCACCAGCGCCTCCAGCATGCAGCTCTTCGGCAGCCAGCCGCGGTCGATCGCGCCGCGCAGCATCGAATACTCGCCCGACACCTGGTAGACGTAGGTCGGCGCCCGGAACTCCTCCTTCACGCGGCGCACGATGTCGAGGTAGGGCAGGCCCGGCTTCACCATCACCATGTCCGCGCCCTCGGCGAGATCGAGCCCGACCTCCCACAGCGCCTCGTCGCTGTTCGCGGGATCCATCTGGTAGGTCTTCTTGTCGCCCTTGCCGAGATTCTTCGCCGAGCCGACCGCGTCGCGGAACGGGCCGTAGAAGCCGGAGGCGTACTTGGCCGAGTAGGCGAGGATCTTCGTGTGCACATGGCCCGCTTTCTCCAGCGCGGCGCGGATGCGGCCGATGCGCCCATCCATCATGTCGGAGGGCGCGACGATGTCCACGCCGGCGCGCGCCTGGCAGAGCGCCTGCTTCTCCAGCACTTTCAGCGTGACGTCGTTGAGGATATAGCCGGTCTTGTCGATGACGCCGTCCTGACCGTGCGAGGTATAGGGGTCGAGCGCCACGTCGGTCATGATCCCCAGTCCGGGAAAGCGCGCCTTGAGCGCGGCGACGGCCCGCGGCACGAGACCCTTGGCGTTGAACGCTTCGCGGCCGTCTGCCGTCTTGAGCCTCGGGTCGATTACCGGGAAAAGCGCCAGCACCGGGATATGCAGTTTCATGCAGGACTCGGCCACCGGGAGCAGGCGATCGACGGTCACGCGCTCGATGCCCGGCATGGAAGCCACTTCCTCGGCACGGTTTTTCCCGTCGAGCACGAAGACCGGATAGATCAGATCATTGGCCGTGAGTACCGTCTCGCGCATCAGGCGGCGCGAGAAATCGTCGCGTCGCATGCGCCGCATGCGCACCGCGGGGAACTGCCCGTAGATCTTCATGATGCTGATTTCTTGGGAGGATTCCGGTTGAGGAACTTTCGGCGCCGCCGCCAATCTTACCTTCAGACGATGCAAGTCGTCTCCCGCTTCTCCTCCCTGAGCGGGTTGCCTTAATCTCATTTAAGGCGCTTTACCCCCCGGTTTATATCCCCTTTACCGGGGGTTTTTTATTCCTCGCGCGCTGCCCGGAGCCATCCTTCGAGCAGCGCGCGCGCCTCCTCGACACCTTCGCCGCTTTGGGAAGAAAAAAGCTGAATCCGCGCCACGGGATCCAGCGACGCCAGGCGCGCGCGCGCCGCCTTCAGACCGGCGGCCCGCTCTTGCCGCGAGAGCTTGTCGCACTTGGACAGCAGCACGAGCAAGCGCCGTCCGGCCGGACGCAGCCACTCGAGGAGCAGCTCGTCCTGCGGCGTGAACGGCCGGCGCGCATCCATCAGAACGACGACGCCCGCCAGCGCGCCGCGCGTGGCCAGATAGCCGCCGACCAGGCGGTCCCACTCCGCGCGCAGCGCGCGCGGCGCGCGCGCGAATCCATAGCCGGGAAGGTCCACGAGCCGGCCGCGCCCGCCGAGCTCGAAGAAGTTGATCGTCTGCGTGCGCCCCGGCGTCTTGGAGAAGAACGCGAGCCGCCGCCGCCGCGCCAGCGCATTGATGGCGCTCGACTTGCCGACGTTGGAGCGCCCGGCGAACGCCAGTTCGGGCAGATCCTCGGGCGGCAACTGCTCGATCCTGGCTGCCGAGGTCAGGAAGCGAAGGGACGCAAAGGCGCTTTCGGTTTCCGGCATGGATGAAATTCTAATAAAATGAGGCGTTTCGACCGGATCCGGGGAGCTGCAGCATGAATCGTTTACTGGCGGCGCTCGCCGCCACGGGCCTGCTCTGCGCGGCACAGGCGGCGGCGCAAAGTGCAGCGAAGCCCGATCTTGCCAAGGGCGAGAGCATTGCCAAGCAGGTGTGCGCGGCCTGCCATGCGCCCGACGGCAACAGCGTGGCGAGCGCCAATCCGAAGCTGGCGGGCCAGTTTGCGGAATACCTGGACAAGCAGCTGCGCAACTTCAAGGCGCAAGGCGGCAAGAAGGCGGCGCGCGAGAACGCGATCATGTCCGGCATGGTCGCAGCTTTGACGGACGCCGACATGCGCGCGGTGGCCGCCTATTACGCGGCGCAAGCCTTGCGGCCGGCCACGGCAAGCGACAAGGACCGCGCGGCGCTCGGCCAGAAGGTGTGGCGCGGGGGCATTGCGGCGAAGGGCGTGGCCGCCTGCGCCGGCTGTCACGGGCCCGATGGCGCGGGGATCCCCGGACTGTATCCGCGGCTCTCCGGCCAGTTCCCGGAGTACGTCGAGGCGCAGTTGAAGCTGTTTCGCGCCGGCGCGCGCGCCAACGATCCCAACGGCATGATGCGCGGGGTCGCCGCGCGCATGAGCGACGCGGAAATCAGGGCGGTGGCGGAGTACGCGGCCGGGCTGCGCTGAATCGGGTGGATGAAACGTCGGGGGAAGCGTGTTCTCCCCGGTAGTCCCATCCAAGGAGGAGAGCCCGATGTCCAGGAAATCCGTTGTTGCCGCCCTTGCGCTCGCGCTCGGCGCGGCGGCCTCGCCGGCCGCGTTTGCCCAGGCGAAGCCCGAAGTGCTCGTCAAGCAGCGCCAGGCGGTCATGACATTGCAGGGCAAGTATTTCGGGCCCTTGGGCGCCATGGCGCAGGGGCGCGTGCCGTTCAACGCGCAGCTCGCGCAGCGCAACGCCGGTTTCCTCGACAACCTGACCAGGATGTCGTGGGATGGGTTCGATCCGAGCACGCGCAGCGTGAAGAGCCGGACGCTGCCGGGCGTGTTCGACAACAGCGCGAAATTCAAGGAGTACGCGAATCGGCTGGAAAACGAGGCCGCGAAGCTTGCCGCCGTCAGCAAGGGCGGCGACGAAGCCGCGGTGAAGGCCCAGATCGGCGCGGTGGGCAAGGTCTGCGGCAGCTGTCACGACGATTTCCGCGAGAAGCAATAGATCCCTCGCCGTGTTGACGGTCCCCGCGCGAGCGGGGTTCGTCGTTCTTGCGCTCGTGCTGGGCGCGCTGCCGGGCCCGACCTTCGCGCTGGGCGACGCAAAGCGCGGTGCCTATCTCGCCAAGGCGGGCGGCTGCCTCGGGTGCCATACGCAGGATCGCAAGGACGCGGTCCCCTATGCCGGCGGGCGGGCCCTGAAAACCCCCTTCGGCACGTTCTACGGGCCGAACATCACGGCGTATCCCGAAGCCGGCATCGGTCGATGGAGTCAAGAAGATTTCGCGCGCGCGCTGCGCTCGGGCGTGAGGCCCGACGGGGCGCACTATTTCCCCGCCTTCCCGTATCCGTCCTTCACGCGCATCTCGGATGCCGACGCGCGGGATCTGTGGGCGTTCCTCACCTCGCTGCCGCCCAGCCCGCAGCGCAATCGTCCGCACGAGCTGAGATTTCCATTTGGCTGGCGCGCGCTCGCGGGGATCTGGAAGTGGCTCTACTTCGTGCCGGGACCATCGGCACCCGATCCGTCGCGCTCGGCCGTGCTTAATCGAGGCGACTACCTGGTCAATGCGCTCGGCCATTGCGGCGAATGCCACACGCCGCGCAATGCGCTGGGAGGATCGCGACGCGACCGGCACCTCGCCGGAGGCAAGGGCCCGGAAGGCAAGGGCGTGCCCAATCTGACACCCGCGAAACTGAAGAAGTGGAGCGACGACGAATTGGGGGAGTTCCTGCTCAGCGGCCTCACGCCGGACGGGGATGTCGCCGCGCAATCGATGGCCGAAGTGGTCCGCAACACCACCAGCCAGCTGACCAGGGAGGACCTTGCCGCCGTCGTGGCCTACCTGCGCGCGCTGCCGGCGTTGGCGGACGAGCCGCGCTGATCCCTTGCGCTTGTTGACGGAATAGCGCGCGGCGGGGCACTGTTCAGATCCATGAGCGACGGCCCGAGCCTGGTAGCGCTGATCCCGCGGTTGCGCCGCTATGCGCGCGCCCTGGCCGGCGATCGCGCCGCGGCAGACGACCTCGTGCAGGACACGCTGGAACGGGCGTGGGCGAAGCTGCACCTGTTCCGGGGGGGGACCGACCTTCGTGCCTGGCTGTTCACGGTGATGCACAACGTGCACGTCAACCAGGTGCGCGCGGCGCGGCCGACCGACGCGCTGGACGAAGAGATGCCCGAGCTCGCGCAGCGCGCGGTGCAAGGCGACGCGCTGGTGGTGCGCGACCTCGAGCGCGCGCTGGCGGCGCTGCCGGCGGCGCAGCGCGAGGTCCTGCTGCTGGTGGCGCTCGAGGACTTGAGCTACGAGGAAACGGCGCAGGTGCTCGGCATCCCCATCGGCACCGTGATGTCGCGGCTGGCGCGGGCGCGCGAGAAGCTGCGCGTGCTGATGACAGGAAAAGGCGGAACGAAGCTGCAGGTCGTGAAATGAGCGAGACGGGACAGGCGGTCAGCGAGAGCGACTTGCAGGCATGGGCGGATGGCCGCCTGCCTGCCGGCCGCCGCGCGGACGTGGAGGCGTGGCTTGCCGCGAATCCCGATGAGGCCGAAAGGCTGTCGGCCTATCGGGCGTTGACCGAGCAGCTGCGCGCGCAGTTCGGCGCCGTGCTGGAAGAGCCGGTGCCCGAGCGGCTCGTGCAGTTCGCGCGGCGCGGCGCGCGCTGGCGCAACGCGGCGGCGATCGCCGGGTGGATCGCGATCGGCGCGGCGGTAGGCGGTGCGGCGGG
>DATFEJ010000322.1:0-3904 GCA_035251235.1 Burkholderiales bacterium | reverse complement strand
AAGGGGTGGATGCGGCGCGCGCCGCGCCGGTCTACCTGCGGGACAAGGTCGCACTGACGACGGAGGAGCGCCGCAGGCCATGAGCGCCGTGCTGAAGCAAGAGCCGCAGCTCGCCGTCATGCGCGAGTCGGATCTCGACGAAGTGCTGGCGATCGAATCCGCCGTCTACAGCCATCCCTGGACCCGCGGCAACTTCGCCGATTCCCTGCGTTCCGGCTATGCCTGCCGCACCTGGCGCCTCGGCAGCGAGCTGCTGGGCTACTTCGTGCTCATGGTGGCGATCGGCGAGGCGCACCTGCTCAACCTGTCCGTGGCCGCGGCGCGCCAGCGGCGCGGGCACGGATCGGCGCTGCTGCGCGAGGCCATGCGCCTGGCACGCGAGCTCGGCGCGCGCCACATGTTCCTCGAAGTGCGCCCCAGCAACCGGCCCGGCCAGGCGCTCTACGAGCGCTTCGACTTTCGCAAGATCGCGCGCCGCCGCGACTACTACCCGGCCGCCGCCGGGCGCGAGGACGCGCTGGTGCTGAGCAGGGCGTTGTGAGCCGGCGAAGCGAAATCCTGGCCGAGATGGGGTTGAGCCCTGTCTGGAAGCTGAGGCGGCAAAAGACTCCCCCCGTTTCCACGGGAGCCGTGGAAACGGGGGGATCGAGGGAAGAGCAGATCTCGAAGATGGGGTGGGACGAGCTCAAGGCGACGGTGAAAGCGTGCACCGCCTGTCCCTTGCGCGCGGGTTGCACGCAGACCGTCTTCGGCGTCGGCGACGAGTCCGCCGACTGGCTGCTCGTGGGCGAGGCGCCGGGCGCGGAGGAAGACCGGCTGGGCGAGCCGTTCGTCGGGCAAGCCGGAAGGCTGCTCGACAACATGCTCAGCGCGCTCGAGCTGCGCCGCGGCGAGAACGTCTACATCGCCAACGTGCTCAAGTGCCGCCCGCCGGGCAACCGCAACCCGGAGCCCGCGGAAGTCGCGGCGTGCGCGCCGCACCTGCTGCGCCAGATCGCGCTCATCCGGCCGAAGCTGATCGTGGCGATGGGCCGCTTCGCGGCGCAGACGCTGCTCAATACCGAGGCCACCATCGGCAGCCTGCGCGGCACGGTGCACCAGTACCACGGCGTGCCGCTGGTGGTGACCTATCACCCGGCGTATCTGCTGCGCAGCCTGCCGGACAAGGCGAAGGCCTGGGCGGATCTGGTGTTTGCGAGGAACACCATCGCCAAGAGCTGATGTCGTGGTTGGTTCCGGCTTTTGAGAAAAGGGGGTCAGAACAACATTTCCTGTTGCTCTCGGAAATGTTGTTCTGACCCCATTTTCTAGTGCTTCTCCGACCTGGCGATCTCCAGCAGCGCGTCGATCTCCTCGCGGTGCACGCGACGGTTGCGCCCGTACCAGACCAGCACCATGGTCATGGTGCCGGCGATGAACAGGCCGAAGATGACGATCACCGTGTAGATGGAGAAGCCGGCGCCGAGCAGCGCCGAGTACACGGCGATCATGACGAGGATGGAGGCGTTCTCGTTGAAGTTCTGCACGGCGATCGAGCGGCCGGCGCCCATCAGGTTGTGCCCGCGGTGCTGCAGCAGCGCGTTCATCGGCACGACGAAGAATCCGGCCAGGCCGCCGATGGCGACCAGCAGCGGGATGGCGACGCGCACGTCGGCGACGAAGTTCATGACGATGACGATCAGGCCCATGGCGATGCCGAGCGGGATGACGCGCACCGCGCGGTCGAGCGACACGCGCCACGCGGCGAGCACCGCGCCCAGGGCGATGCCGACGGCCACCACGCCCTGCAGGATGGCGGCGCGCGACAGGTCGAAGCCGAGCGCGGCGCGCGCCCATTCGATGACGATGAACTGCAGCGTCGCGCCCGCGCCCCAGAACAGGGTCGTCACGGCGAGCGAGATCTGCCCCAGCTTGTCGGTCCACAGCCGCTGGCAGCAGTGGTAGAAGTCGCGCAGCGTCTCGGCCGGATTGGGCGGCAAGGGCTTGAGCGCCACGCCGGTGCGCGGCACGTAGAGGTTGAACGCGGCGGCGGCCGCATAGACGAAGGCGATGACGGCGATGGCGGCGTCCGCCGGCGTGTCGATGCCGATGTCGACGTGAGGCAGGTCGACGCCGAGCAGCTGCCCGGAGACGCGCGCGCTGATGAGCACGCCGCCCAGCACCGTGCCCAGAATGATCGAGGTCACGGTCAGGCCCTCGATCCAGCCGTTGGCGACCACCAGCTTGGCGGGCGGCAGGTACTCGGTGACGATGCCGTACTTGGCGGGCGAGTAGGCCGCCGCGCCCAGGCCGACCAGTGCGTAGGCGGCGAGCGGGTTCACGTCGAACAGCATCAGCAGGCAGCCCGCGATCTTCACGGTGTTGGCGGCGAGCATCACCTGGCCCTTGGGCAGGCGGTCGGCGAACGCGCCCACGTACGGCGCGAGCGCCACGTAGGAGATGACGAAGAAGAACTTGAGGTACGGCGTGAGCCAGGTGGGCGAGTTGCTCTGCATGAGCAGCGCGATGGCCGCCACGAGCAGCGCGTTGTCGGCGAGCGACGAGAAGAACTGCGCCGCCATGATGATGTAGAAGCCAAGACTCATGGCGGCGGACTTATAGCATGGATGCGCGGGGCGGCAGGCGCGTCCGGGCGTTAAATTCTGACGGGTCGGTAAGCTATCCTAGCGCCATGCCCCGGCCGATCCGCGCCACCATCCGCGCTGCCGCGCTGCGCCACAACCTGAAGCTCGCGCGCGAGACTGCCGGGGAGGCGCGGCTGTGGGCGGTCCTCAAGGCGAACGCCTACGGCCACGGCCTGGAGCGCGCCGCGCAAGCGCTCGCCGAGGCGGACGGCTACGCCGTGCTCGACTTCCAGGAGGCCGCGCGGCTGCGGCTGGCCGGGGTGACCAAGCCGATCCTCATGCTGGAGGGCTTTTTCCGCCCGCTCGACGTGAATCTCCTGTTCAAGTACGACCTCACGCCGGTGATCCACAACGCCGAGCAGGTCGAGCTGCTCAGGCACCTGGACTTTCCGTCCGAGATCGACCTGTACGTCAAGGTGAACAGCGGCATGAACCGCCTGGGCTTCGGCGTGGACGACCTGCGCGTGCATTACAACGCGCTGCGCCTGCTGCCCCGGGTGCGCGAGATCACGCTCATGACGCACTTCGCGGACGCCGAGGGCCAGGAGGGCATCGTCGACCAGCTGCGCTGGTTCGACGAGCTGGTGCGCGGGCTGGAAGCGCCGCGCTCGCTGGCCAACTCGGCGGCGCTGCTGCGCTTCAAGGAGGCACGCCAGGGTTGGGTGCGCCCCGGGCTGATGCTCTACGGCTGCTCGCCCTTCGAGGACTGGAGCGCCGCCGACATCGGCCTGCAGCCGGCGATGACCCTGACCTCGGAGCTGATCGCGGTGCAGGACCTCGCGCCGGGCGAGCGCGTGGGCTATGGCTTCAGCTTCGAGGCCAAGGCGCCCATGACCATCGGCATCGTCGCCTGCGGCTACGCCGACGGCTATCCGCGCCATGCGCCCACCGGTACGCCGGTACTGGTCAAGGGACAGCGCAGCCGCACGATCGGCCGCGTGTCCATGGACATGCTGTGCGTCGACATCACGAACATGGAGGAGGCCTACATCGGCACGCCGGTCACGCTGTGGGGCGAGGGCCTGCCGGCGGAGGAAGTCGCGGCGGCGGCGGGCACGGTGGCCTACGAGCTGCTGTGCGCGCTCGCGCCGCGCGTGCCGGTGCACGAGGAACCCTAGTGGCCAAGCCCAAGTCCGTGTTCGTGTGCTCGCAGTGCGGCGCCACCGCGCTGAAGTGGATGGGGATGTGCCCGTCGTGCGGCGAGGCAGGCACGTTGAGCGAGCAGGCCGCGGAGCGCGGCGCGCGCGCCGTGGGGCCCGCGGCCAGCCCGGTGCCGCTCG
>DATFEJ010000203.1:0-5747 GCA_035251235.1 Burkholderiales bacterium | reverse complement strand
AATTCGCGTTGCTGCGCTTCGAGCTCGCGCACGCGGCGCTCCGCCTGCGCGAGGTCGCTGCCCGGGCGGCGCGGATCGATGACCGGCAGCGGGGTCTTGGCGCGGCGCTCCTCCTCGGTAACGCCGCCACCGTCCAGGTTGGCCTGCGCCAGCGCCTGGCTCTTCGCAGGGCGCTGGCGCGTACTCGCGTTCACCAGGATCACGTCCAGGGCCTGGCTGGCGTTGCGCCAGCGCAGCTCGCCGGGAAACTTGAAGTGCAGCGACAGCAGGATGGCATGCAGCAGGAGGGACGCCACCACCGCGGCGCTCAGCACACGGGACCGCTGATCGAGCCCGGACCAGAATTCGGCCGCGCCCGGAACACGCATCGCCAAGGCTTCCTGCAATGGCACCTCAAGCCGATATACCGGCGTCATTCTAGGGCTTTAGCGCGCTTCCCGCTCGTCGCCGGCCGTGCCCTCGCCGCCGCCGGCCGCCAGTGTTTCGCGGTACGCGAACGTCACGGTGCGCTCGAGCAGGTCGATGGCTTCGATGCGCAGGCGCACGCGCGCGCCAGGCGCGAGCCCGGGGAGCGAGGGCACGCGCGCGGTGAGCGGCATGCCCAGCACGTGCACGACGTTCTCGCGCACGACCTCCGCCTCGACCTCGGCCAGCTTCTCCTGCTCGAACCAGCGCAGGCACCAGTACTGCTCCATGGCGCGCTGATACTCGTCGAGCCTGGCATAGGTCACCTCGAAGGCGCGCATGGCGGCGAGCAGCGCCTCGGAAGAGCGCGTAAACGGCGGCTTGCGGGCGCCAAGCGCCGCGACCAGCTGCCACTGGTTGACGAGGTCGACGTAGCGGCGCAGCGGCGAGCTCATCCAGGCGTAGCAGGCGAGCCCCAGCCCCTCGTGCGCTTCCGGGTACACGCTCATGCGTACCTTGCCGGAAGACTGCACGCGGTACAGCGCCGCCACTTCCCGCTCGGCGAGCAGCTCGCCCCAGGTGGCGTTGGCGAGGATCATCAGCTCGGAGACGAGCTTGTCGAGCGGCCCGCCGCGCCGGCGCGGCTCGATGCGCACGCGGCCCTGCTCGATGCGAAAGTGGTAGTCGAGCACCGCAGTGTTGACGCTCGCCCGGCCGCGGCGCTGCTCCAGGGCCTCGGCGATGCGCCACAGCGTGCGTAGCTCCTCCTCGCGCGGCAGGCCGACGCTGCGCCCGGCGGCGAAGGCCTCGTCCAGGGCCGCCAGTTCGCCGAGCCGCAGGTTGGCCGCGATGCGCACCCGTTCCACGCGCGAGTGATGCCCGCGCAGCGAGAAATCGGACGCCGACACGTTGAGATAGAGCGACACCGCGGCATGCTCCGCGCCCGCGTCCAGCGAATGGCGCGCGATGACGTCCTCGGGAAGCATGGTGAACTTGACGCCCGGAAAGTAGGCGGTGGACAGCCGCTCGCGCGCGATCGCGTCGAGCGGCGAGCCGGGCGCGAAAGCCAGGGCGGGCGCGGCGATGTGGATGCCCACGCGCCACTCGTCCTGCGAGACGCGCGCCAGCGAAAACGCGTCGTCGATCTCCGTGGTGCCGGCGTCGTCCAGGCTGAAGGCTTCGACCGGCGCGAGCGGCAGGTCGACGGGCGGCGCCGGCGCCTCGTGCGGCGCAAACGCCGTGCCGCGCGGAAAGAATTCCTGCAGGAAGCGGTTCAGGTGATAGGCATGCGCATCCGGCACGAGGCCGCAGCGCTCGAGCAGCCGCGCCGGCGTGAGCCCGGTTTCCTTGCACGCCTGCTCGAGCGCCTTCGCCTCGGGCTTGTTGCGATCGGGCGCGTAGAGCAGCTCGTCGCGCAGCGCGGCGAGCTCTGCGGGACAATCGAAGCGCGCCAGTCGCTGCGCCCACCCGGCGATCTGCTCCTGCACGCGGCGCTTCTTGTCCGCCGCGGCGAGCGCCAGCCTGAGAATCTCCTCCGGCGCCGCCTGGTAGCGTCCGCGCCCGCGGCGATGGAAGTACATCGGCGCCGAGTGCAGCTTGAGCAGCACGCCCGCGGCCTCGGCGGCGCTCGGCTCGCGCCCGACGTACTCGCGGGCGAGCGCCTCGAAGGCGAACTCTCCCTGGCCGCTGCATTGCCAGAGGAAATCGGTATCCAGGCCCGCGGCAAACCTGCCCGCCTCGGCCAGCAGCTCGGCGGCCGGGGGCCGCTCGAAGCGCAGCAACACCATGGCGGACTTGACCTTCGCGCGCCGGCCGTGCGGCGTCTCGACCTGGAAGGAGGCCGGCGCCTGCGCGAGCACTGTCCCGACCTTGAACTCGCCGTCTTCCTCGTAAAGCAGCTGCATGCCTCAGAGCCCCGCGAACGCGACGATACGCGGCAGGTGCTTCGGGAAGCTCTGCAGGCTGTGGTCGCCGCCGGTGATCACGATCTGCTCGGCGCCGCGGTAGTAGGCCACCGCCTTGCGGTAATCGAGCACTTCGTCGCCGGTCTCGACGATGAGCAGGTAGCGCGACGGCGTGAGGCGCGCCGGCACGAGCGCTTCCCAGCCCCGCAGGTGTGCTTCGGTGAGCTGATAGGGCTCGCCGGTGTGCAGGTTCTTCTGCTCTCCCAGATAGGCGCGCAAGCCGACGTGGGGGTCGGTCGCCGGGTTGAGCAACACGGCGCGCGCGCCGTGCTTTTCCGCCAGATGCGTGGCGTAGAAACCGCCGAGCGAGCTGCCCACGAAGCACCAGCGCGCTCCCGGGCGGCGCGCCATCAGCGCTTGGACCTCGGCGATCGCGTTCACGGCGAGCGGCGGCAACGCCGGACAAGCGTACTCGCCCGCGAGGCCCCGGGCCGCCATGTACCCGGCCAGCACTTGCGCCTTGTGGGATTGCGGCGACGAGTTGAAGCCGTGCAGGTAGGCGATCACGCCGCCGCCCGGGCGTCGATCGCCCGCAAGAGCTTGCCGTGCACGCCGCCGAAGCCGCCGTTGGACATCACCAGCACGTGGTCGCCCGGCCGCACGTCGCCAGCAACCGCCAGGACCAGGGCCTCGAGATCGCTGAAGCTCTGCGCGCGCGCGCCCAGCGGGCGCAACGCGGCTGCGGCATCCCAGCCCAGATCCTTGGCGAACACGTACACCCGGTCGGCGATTTCCAGGCTTGCCGCCAGCCGGTCCTTCATCGTTCCCAGGCGCATCGTATTGGAGCGCGGCTCGAGCACCGCCAGAATGCGCGCGCCGCCCACGCGGGCGCGCAGCCCCTCCAGCGTGGTGCGGATCGCTGTCGGATGATGGGCAAAGTCGTCGTACACCACGGTGCCGCGCGCCTCGCCGCGCCGTTCCAGGCGCCGGCGCACGCCGCCGAAGCCCGCCAGCGCCTCGATCGCCTGCGGCGGCTCGACCCCCACGTGGCGGGCGGCGGCAATTGCCGCCAGCGCATTCATGCGGTTGTGCGCGCCCGCCTGCGACCAGACCAACCGTCCAAGCGACGTCCCCTTCCACCGCACTTCGAATCCGTTCTGCGCATCGGGTTCGCCGGCCTGCCACTCGCCGGCGACACCGAAGCGCTCAACCGGCGTCCAGCAGCCACGCTGCAGAACGCGCTCCAGCGCCTCGTCCTGACCATTCACCACAATTTTTCCGGAAGACGGCAGAATCCTCACGAAATGGTGAAATTGACGCTCGATCGCTGCTAGATCGTCGAAGATGTCAGCATGATCGAACTCCAAATTGTTCAGGATCGCGGTCTTCGCCGGATAGTGGACGAACTTGGACCGCTTGTCGAAGAAAGCCGTGTCGTACTCGTCCGCCTCGATCACGAAGCACGACGATTGTCCCAGCCGCGCGCTGACGCCGAAGTCCACCGGCACGCCACCGATGAGAAATCCGGGGTTATGTCCCGCCTGTTCAAGGATCCACGCCAGCATCGAGGCCGTGCCCGTCTTGCCATGCGTGCCGGACACCGCCAGCACGTGGCGCCCGGGCAGGACGTGCTCGGCGAGCCACTGCGGCCCGGAAACGTAGCGCGCGCCCGCGTCGAGAATCGCCTCCATGAGCGGGTTGCCGCGGGTCACCACGTTGCCCACGACCCAGGTATCGGGCGCGAGCGCGAGTTGCCCCGCGCCGTAGCCCTCCACCAGCTCGATGCCGAGCGCGCCCAGCTGCTCGCTCATTGGCGGATACACATTGGCGTCGCAGCCGGTGACGCGAAAGCCCGCCTGGCGGGCGATCGCCGCCAGGCCGCCCATGAACGTGCCGCAGATGCCCAGAATGTGCAGGTGTGCGGCCATGGCCGGAAAAGGGCGGCGATTGTACGCGATGGGCTGCGGGAGCGTTGCGCTATCATCGCCCGGCTATGAGCCGCTGGAACGCGCGGCAGAACGGCATGCGGGCGAGAATCGCCGCCGCCGCCGCCCGCTTGATGGCCGAGGACGGGATCGACGACTTCGCGCTCGCCAAGCGGAAAGCGGCGCGCCAGCTCGGCGCGCCCGCCACCGAAGCGCTGCCGGCCAACCACGAGATCGAGGCCGAGCTGCGCGCCTACCGCGCGCTCTATCAGGCGGAGGAGCATCCGGAGCGCATTGCGGCCCTGCGCGGCGTGGCGCTCGATGCGATGCGCGCCTTCGAGCAGTTCAGCCCCTATCTGACCGGGCCCGTGCTCACCGGGCTCGCGGGGCCGTACGCGCAGATCGAGCTGCAGCTGTTTCCCGAGAGCGCGAAGGAGGTGGAGATCTTTCTGCTGGAGCGCAACCTCGCCTTCGAGACATCGGAGGGCCGGCGCTACAGCGGAGACCGCGCCCGGGCGGTCAGCGTGTTCAGCCTCGATTGGCAGGGCGCGCCGCTGCGATTGCAGGTTTTCGATCCCAGGGATGAGCGTCTGGCGTTGAAAACGTCACAGGCAGGGCGGGTCCAGGAGCGGGCCGGGATCGCTGAAGTGCGGGAAATGGTGGCGAAAGAGGCGTGATCTTCGTCTAACGCCGGCTAAGGCCGGCCTTGGCCGCCCTGCTGTTTTGTCACGAGGCGAAGTTGTTCTATACTCCGCCCCCGCCCTACCATACCGGGATGGGGAATTGCGGCCATATGGCCGCGTACTTCGGGGAAAAATGGCCAAGTCCCGCAAAACTGCGTCCGTGCTGCTCCTCAACGGACCGAACCTCAATCTGCTCGGGACCCGCGAGCCTCACCTGTACGGGCGCGAGACGCTGGCACAGATCGAGCGCCGCCTTGCCGCGCGCGCCAAGGCGGCGGGCGTCAAGCTGCAGTGCGTGCAGACCAACCATGAAGGGGTGGCGGTCGATTGCGTGCAGCAGGCCAAGCGCGACGGCGTCGGCTTCATCCTGCTCAACCCGGCGGCGTTCACCTACTCCAGCATTGCCCTGCGCGATGCGCTGACGGCGGTGCAGATTCCGTTCCTCGAGGTGCACCTGTCGAACATTCACGCGCGCGAGCCCTGGCGCGCGCACTCGCATTTCACCGCTGTGGCGGTCGGCTCGATCCTCGGGCTGGGCAGCCGCGGCTACGACCTGGCGCTCGAGTTCGCGATCGAGCGCGTCAAAGCGGGCGGCGGGGCCTAGCCCGACGCTGCCGCGGCCGCGGGCGCAGCGCCCTTGGCCGATCGGAGGACCGAACATGGATCTGCGCAAGCTGAAGAAGCTCATCGACCTGGTACAGGAGTCCGGCATCGCCGAGCTCGAGATCACCGAGGGCGAGGAGAAGGTGAAGATCGTGAAGGGCGGCGAGGCGACGGTGACCCCGCTCGCGCCCGTTGCGCGGTCCGCGGCGGCGCCGGCCGCGGCGCCC
>DATFEJ010000346.1:0-7948 GCA_035251235.1 Burkholderiales bacterium | reverse complement strand
CATGAGGACCTGGCTGCGCCAGCACCGCGAGGCGCTGGCGCGCGCGCTCGGCCGCCTCGGCGCGCAGCGCATGGCCACGCTGCTCAACGCGCTGGTCATCGGCGTCGCGCTCTCGCTGCCCGCCGGCGGCTACCTGGTGCTCTCCGGCCTGCAGGGCGTGGCGCAACGCGTCAGCTACGAGCCGCAGGTCTCCGTGTTCCTCAAGGCCGGCGCAGCGCGCGAGGACGTGGAAGCGCGGCTGCGCAAGGATGCGCGCGTGGCCGGGCTGCGCTTCGTTTCCCGGGACGAGGCGCTCGCCGAGCTGCGCGTCGCCGAGGAGCTGGCCGACGTCGTCGCCGAGCTCGAGCGCAACCCGCTGCCGGACGTCTTCGTCGTGCGCGGCGCCGATTCCTCGCCGGCGGCGCTCGAGGCGCTGGCCGAAGCGTTGCGCGCGCTGCCGGGCGTTGCGCGCGTGCAGGTGGACTCGGCCTGGGCGCAGCGCCTCGCCGCCCTGGTGCGCACGGGCCGCCTCGCGCTCGGCGCGCTCGCGGTGCTGCTCGCCACCGGCCTGGTCGCCGTCACGTTCAATACGATCCGCCTGCAGATCCTCACCCAGCGCGAGGAGATCGAGGTCTCGCGCCTGCTGGGCGCCACCGACGCCTTCGTGCGGCGACCGCTCCTTTACCTGGGCCTTCTGCAGGGGGTCGCCGGGGGCGCGCTCGGCCTCGCGATCCTCGCCGGGGCGCTCGGGGTGCTGAACCTCGGCGTGCGCGATCTCGCCCAAGCCTATGGCTCGAGCTTCAGCCTGCCATTCCTCGCCTGGGGTGACGCGCTCTCAGTCGTCGCCTTCTCCGGATTCCTGGGGTGGCTGGGAAGCGCAATGTCGGTAAGCAGACACTTACGTTAAAGAGCTCGTAAGTAATAAGCGAGGAGTGGGGGGTCCCGGGAACTGGCGGCCCCCTTAGCACTCTAAAAACGAGAGTGCTAATATGCTCGGAAGGAGACCAGATGATGCAAGCCGCACCTAATCTGCCCATGCCGCTGCCCCTGCCGATGACGGCGGGGAGCCTCGAGTCCTACATCCAGAGCGTCAACCGGTTCCCGCTGCTGACGGCGGAGCAGGAGTTCGATTACGCGCAGCGCTACCGGCGCGACGGCGATCTGGACGCGGCACGCCATCTGGTGCTTTCGCACCTGCGCCTCGTGGTGGCGGTCGCCCGCGGCTATCTGGGCTACGGGCTGCCGCACGCCGACCTCATCCAGGAAGGCAACATCGGCCTGATGAAGGCCGTGAAGCGCTTCGACCCCGCGCGCGGCGTGCGCCTCGTGTCCTTCGCCATCCACTGGATCCGCGCCGAGATGCACGAATACGTGCTGCGCAACTGGCGCCTGGTGAAGGTGGCCACCACCAAGGCGCAGAGGAAGCTGTTCTTCAACCTGCGCTCGCTGAAGAAGGGCGTGGCGCCGCTCAGCGTCGCGGAAGTGAGGGACGTGGCGCAGGCGCTCAACGTCAAGCCCGAGGAAGTGGTCGAGATGGAAACGCGGCTCGCCGGCCGCGAGATGGCGTTCGAAGGCGAGGACGACGACGAGAGCTACGCGCCGGCGCACTACCTCGCCGATCCCGGCGCCGAGCCCTCGGAGCAGCTCGAGGCCGCCGAAGGCGAGCGCGCGCGCACCGAGGGCATCGCCCGGGCGCTCGCCGCCCTCGACGCGCGCAGCCGCCGCATCGTCGAGGCGCGCTGGCTGCGCGAGAAGGATTCCGCCACGCTGCACGACCTGGCCGCGGAATTCGGCGTGTCCGCCGAGCGCATCCGCCAGATCGAGGCGAAGGCGATGCTGAAGATGAGGAAGCTGCTGCCCGCGCCGGGCGGCTGATGCGCTACTTCAGCAGCACGCGCAGGTCCGGGGCGAGGTCCTCGGCGATGCGCCCATGGCGCACGAACAGGCGCAGCCGCCCCTGCGGGTCGAGGACGTAGGTCTGGGCGCTGTGGTCCACGGAGTACGCGCCGGGCGTGGCGCCCGGGCGCTTCTCGAAGTACACCTTGAATTCCTTCGCCACCCGCCGCGTCGCTTCCAGGTCGCCGCGCAGGCCGAGGAAGCGCGCATCGAACGCCGGCACGTACTGCGCGAGGGCCTCCCGGGTGTCGCGCTCCGGATCGACCGTGACGAACAGCACCTGCACCCGGTCCGCGTCCGCGCCGAGCTGGCGCATGACCTGCGCCATGTCGGCGAGCGTCGTCGGACAAACATCCGGACAGTGCGTGAAGCCGAAGAACAGCACCACCGCCTTGCCGCGGAAATCCTCCAGCCGGCGCGCCTTGCCATGGTGGTCGGTCAGCTCGAGCGCGCGGCCGTAGTCGACACCCGTGATGTCGGTGCTCTTGAACTGCGGCCCCCCCGCGTCGCAAGCCGCGACGAGGAGGCTACAGATAATGATCGACCAGAAGCGCGGCAAAGAGCAGGGCAAGGTACGTGATGGAGAAGCGGAAGGTCTTGCGCGCCAGCGCATCCGAGTAGGCGAGGTATATGCGCAGCGCGTAGGCGATGAACGTCCCGCCCAGCGCGAGCGCCGCCGCCAGGTAGAGCCAGCCGCTCATGCGGATGGCGAACGGCAGGAGCGACACGCCGAACAGGATCAGCGTGTAGAGCAGCACCTGCAGGCGCGTATAGCGCGCGCCGTGCGTGACCGGCAGCATGGGCAGCCCCGCGCGCGCGTAGTCCTCGGTGCGGTACAGCGCCAGCGCCCAGAAGTGCGGCGGCGTCCAGGCGAAGATGATGAGAAACAGCAGCATCGCCTCGGTGGTGACCTCGCCGGTCACCGCCGCCCAGCCGAGCACCGGCGGCATGGCGCCGGAGGCGCCGCCGATGACGATGTTCTGCGGCGTGAGCGGCTTCAGGATGACCGTGTAGACGATCGCATAGCCGACGAACGTGGCGAGCGTCAGCCACATGGTGAGGGCGTTGACGTAGTACAGCAGCCCCAGCCCGGCGCCGCCGACCACGCCGGCGAACACCAGCGTCTGCGGCGTCGTCAGCTCGCCGCTCGGCAGCGGTCGCCAGCGCGTGCGCAGCATGAGCGCGTCCACGTTCTGCTCGACCAGGCAGTTGACCGCCGCCGCCGCGCCCGCCACCAGCGCGATGCCGAGCGTGCCGGCGAGCAGCACGCGCGGCTCGACCATCCCCGGCGCCGCGAGGAACATGCCGATCACCGCGGTGAACACGATGAGCGACACGACGCGCGGCTTGGTGAGCGCGTAGAACGCGCGCAGGCGCTGGGGGATGCCGGTGGGAATTGCCTGAGTGTTCACGCGAAGGACGCCGGGTCGCGCCGCGCTGCGAAAGGTGAAAATGTTATCACGCCGGGGGCGTCAGCCGATGCCGGAGAGCTTCAGCAGGCGCTGCAGGTCCTTCAGCATGCGCGAGGGATCCGGGTCCCGCGGATAGCGCATCATCAGGTTGCCCAGAGGGTCGACGACGTAGATGTGATCGGACAGCGCGCCGGCGGCGGGAAAGCGCGCATCCGCGGCGCCGCCCGGCTCGACGACCGTGCCCTCGATCGCCGCGAGCAGCGCGGCGCGCGGCTGCCCGCCGTCCGTCACCACCCAGAGCCGCGCGACACGCTCCAGATCCTTGCCCTGGGCGCGGCGCACCTGGCGCATGAAGTAGAGCTTGCGCTCGCAGTAGGCGTCGCACGCCGCCGCATCGAAGGTGACCAGCACCCATTTGCCGCGCAGGCGCTCGAGCGGCGCGCCGGCGAGCGGCCGCGCCGGCGTGATCAGCTCGCCGTAGTTCGACGTCGCGCCCGGCGCCCAGTCGAGCCACCAGGCGAGCCAGGCGAGCACGAACGGCGCGGCGAAGAACAGCGCGAGCAGCGCGAGCTTCAGGCGCCCGCGCCGGACCGCGTCAGGCGGCGGGCGGTGCACGGCGGATGCTCAGCACGACGAACAGCACGACGCACAGGCCGGCGAGGGTGTACCACTGCAGCGCGTAGCTCTCGTTGGTGGCCGCGCCCGAATCCGGCGGCGGCCAGTTGCGCGCCAGCCCGTCGGGAAACGGCGAGTGCTGCTCGAGCACGTAGGGCTCGAGCGCGAGCCCGGACCAGGCGGCGAACGTGGTGAGCTCGACGTTCTGCCAGACGCGCCCCTCGGGCCGCGCGTCCTCGGGCTGGTAGGCGCGCGGGAAGTGCTCCAGCGCGCGGCCTTCGACCACGTGCAGCCCCGACGGCGTGCGGATGTGCGGCAACTGCTCGCGGTGCGCGGGCGCCGCGATCCAGCCGCGGTTCACCAGCACGTGGCGGCCGTCCGCCAGGCGCAGCGGCTGCACGACGTGGTATCCCGGGCGGCCGCGGTTCACCTTGTTGTCCAGCAGTACCGTGTAGCGCTCGAGGAACTCCCCGCGCAACGACAGCTGCTTCTGCGCCGCCGCGGCCAGGCGCTTCTCGGCGGCGCGGCCCGCCTGCCAGTTGCCCAGCGCGATGCCGGCCGCGCAGCCCGCAGCGGCGAGCGCGAAGGCCCAGAGCCGAGGACGGAAGGAGTATCCTGAAAACATGCGCTACGTCGTGATCGGCGTCCTGGTGCTGATCGTCCTGAGCCTGGGATCGGCGCTGGTGTTCGTGTTCCGCGACCGCAGCAGCTCGACGCGCGCCGTGAAGGCGCTCGCCTTGCGCGTGGGATTGTCGGTCGCCCTGTTCCTGTTCCTGATGGCAGCGTACTACTTCGGGCTCGTTCCGGGCAGGCTGTAGCAGTCGGGCGCAGGCGACGTCGGGGCCAGCGACGCGAACTCGTCGGAGCCTGCGTTTGATTTTCCATGGTCTCGTGTTTTTCGGCCGGAAGATTCACCCGGCCGAAAAACACGAGATCGATTTGAAAGGCAGGCCCCGCGACGAGGCTTGCTTCGCCGCCTGCTTGCCTTACAGCCAGTACACGAAGATGAACAACCCCAGCCACACCACGTCGACGAAGTGCCAGTACCAGGCCACGCCCTCGAAGGCGAAGTGGTGGTCCGGCTTGAAATGCCCCTTCACGCAGCGCGCGAAGATCACCGCCAGCATGATCGCGCCCACGGTCACGTGGAAGCCGTGGAAGCCCGTGAGCATGAAGAAGGTCGAGCCGTAGGCGCCGGTCGTCAGCTTGAGGTTGAGGTCGGCGTAGGCGTGGCCGTACTCGTAGGCCTGCACGCCGAGGAAGATGACGCCGAGCGCGATAGTGAGGAACAGGAACAGGTTCAGCATGCCGCGCTTGCCCGCCTTCAGCGCCCAGTGGGCGATGGTCACCGTGACGCCCGAGGTGAGCAGCAGCGCCGTGTTGATCGCCGGCAGCCCCCAGGCGCCCATGGGCGAGAACTTCTCCTCGAAGCCCGGGCCGGCCGAGGGCCAGGTGCCCTTGAAGCCCGGCCACAGCAGCTCGTTGTGCTCCAGGCTCGCCAGGTCCGGCACCGACAGCACGCGGATGTAGAACAGCGCCCCGAAGAACGCGGCGAAGAACATGACCTCGGAGAAGATGAACCAGCTCATGCCCCAGCGAAAGGAGGTGTCCTCCCAGCCGTGGTACTTGCCGCCTTCGGACTCGCCGATGACGTCGCCGAACCAGCGAAACATCATGTACAGCAGCAGCATGAAGCCCGCGGCGACGGACACCCAGCCGCCCGCGGATGCGTTCATCACGAACACGCCGCCCAGCATCATCAGGAACAGCGATGCCGAGCCGAGCACCGGCCAGTACATGGGCTGCGGCACGTAGTAGTGCTGCCGCGGGGTGGTTGCGCCTTGCGCCATTGCGATGCCTCCCAGTTGCGAATGCGTCAGCCGACCACGATCCGCACGATCGTGAGCAGCGTAAAGATGAACAGCGCCACGAGCACGAGCGCGGCGACGATGACCTGCAGCGGCGTGATGCGCACGCTTTCGTGGTCCGCCTTGCGGCGCACGCCGAGCAGCCCGTGCAGGACGGTCTTGGCGACGTCCAGCGGCCCGGCGCGGCGCGGACCGTGGCCGGTCTGCGCCATCATGTGCGGCCCCCGCGCCCCGCGACTTCGAAGAAGGTGTAGGACAGCGTGATGGTGTTCACGTCCCTGGGCAGCTTCGGGTCCACCATGAACACCAGCGGCATGCGGCGCGTTTCCCCCGCCGCGAGCGTCTGCTGCGTGAAGCAGAAGCACTCCATCTTGCGGAAATGCTCGGCCGCGCGCGCCGGCCCGTAGCTCGGCACCGCCTGCGCCGTGACCGGCGCGCCGCGCACGTTGGCGATCTCGTACTCGACCGTCGCCAGCTCGCCCGGATGGACCTTCATGTGGCGCACCAGCGGCCTGAAATGCATGGGCGCGTCGTGCACGTTGGCGTCGAGCTCGACCGTGATGGTGCGCGTGGCGTCCACCTGCGTGTTGCCCGCCGGCGCCGTGTCCGCCTGGATGAACTCGTTCACGCCCAGCGCGCGGCAGATGGCGTCGTAGAACGGCACCAGGGCGTAGCCGAAGCCGAACATGGCTACCGCCACCACGGCGAGGCGCACGAGCGTGCGCCGGTTCTCGACGCGGTTCATCCGCCCATGATCCAGTACTTGAGGATCAGGCCCAGGAACCACGCCGCGGCGATCGAGGCGAGGGCGAGGCCGGTCTTCGCGTTCTTGCTCAGCGCCATCATCAGCGCAGGTCGGGCTGCGGATCGAAGGTGTGGTAGGGCACCGGCGTGGGCAGGTGCGTCCACTCCAGCGAGTCCGCCCCCTCCCAGGGCTTCTCCGGCGCCTTCGCGCCGCTCCTGATGCATTTCAGGACGACGTACAGGAACAGCAGCTGGCTCAAGCCGAAGCCGAAGGCGCCGATCGAGCTCACCTTGTTCCAGGTCTCGAACATGAGCGGATAGTCCGGGATGCGCCGCGGCATGCCGGCGAGGCCCGAGAAGTGCTGCACGAAGAAGGTGACGTTGAAGAAGATCATCGTCAGCCAGAAATGCCACTTGCCGAGCGTCTCGTCGTACATGCGACCGGTCCACTTCGGCAGCCAGAAGTACACGCCGGCGAAGGCCGCGAACAGCGCGCCCGCCACCATCACGTAGTGAAAGTGCGCCACCACGTAGTAGGTGTCGTGCAGCTGGATGTCGATCGGCACCAGCGACAGCACCAGGCCGGTGAAGCCGCCCAGCGTGAACAGGAACAGGAAGCCGCAGGCGAACAGCATCGGCGTCTCGAAGGTGAGCGAGCCCTTCCACATGGTCGCCACCCAGTTGAACACCTTCACGCCGGTCGGCACCGCGATGAGCGTCGTGGCGTACATGAAGAACAGCTGCCCGGTCACCGGCATGCCGACCGTGTACATGTGGTGCGCCCAGACGATGAACGACAGGATCGCGATCGCCGAGGTGGCGTACACCATCGAGGCGTAGCCGAACAGCGGCTTCCTGGAGAAGGCCGGGATCACCTGCGACACCACGCCGAAGGCGGGCAGCGCGATGATGTACACCTCGGGGTGGCCGAAGAACCAGAAGATGTGCTGGTAGAGCACCGGGTCGCCGCCGCCCGCGGCATTGAAGAACGCCGTGCCGAAGTGCCGGTCGGTGAGCGTCATGGTCACCGCGCCGGCCAGCACCGGCATCACCGCGATCAGCAGGTAGCCGGTGATGAGCCAGGTCCAGCAAAACAGCGGCATCTTCATCAGCGTCATGCCCGGCGCGCGCATGTTGAGGATGGTGGTGACGATGTTGATCGAGCCCATGATCGAGCTCATGCCCAGCAGGTGCACGGCGAAGATCGTCAGGTCCATGCCCACGCCCATCTGCACCGTGAGCGGGGCGTAGAGCGTCCAGCCCACGCCGGGCGCGCCGCCGGGGGTGAAGAAGGAGATGATGAGCAGCGCGCCGGCGAACGGCAGGATCCAGAACGACCAGTTGTTCATGCGCGCGAAGGCCATGTCGGGCGCGCCGATCTGCATCGGGATCAGCCAGTTGGCGAAGCCGACGAAGGCCGGCATGATCGCGCCG
>DATFEJ010000341.1:0-6796 GCA_035251235.1 Burkholderiales bacterium | reverse complement strand
CGGCGAGGCGCGGCGATGAGCGCGCGCCGCCGGTTCCTCGCCGCGGGCGCGGCGCTCGTGCTGGTGCGCAAGGCGCTCGCCGCCGGCACGCTGGAAAAGGGCGTCTACCGGGTGAGCGGCGAGGCGCGCATCAATGGCGTGCCCGCCCGTGCCGGCATGGACGTCAAGGCGGGCGACACCGTGGTCACCGGCCCGGGCAGCGAGATCATCTTCGTGGTCAATCGCGACGCCTTCCTCATGCGCGCCAGTTCGCGCTTCGAGGTGGGCGGCGCGGCCGCCGACGTGTTCCGCCTGATCACCGGCGCGCTGCTGTCGGTGTACCAGCCCGGGGTGCGCAAGACGCTGCGCGCGCAGAATGCCACCATCGGTATCCGTGGCACCGCCGTCTACGTGGAGAGCGCAGCCGACAAGACCTACGTGTGCACCTGCTACGGTGAGGCCGAGCTCGTGCCGACGGACGATCCCGGCGCGGCGGAAATCGTGCGCACGCGGCACCACGAGCAGCCGCGCTACATCATGCCCAAGGGAGCCCCGCAGATGCTGATGCAGGCGCCCGTCATCAACCACACGGACGCCGAGCTGACGATGCTCGAGTCGCTGGTCGGGCGCAGCGTGCCGTTCGATCCCTTCGGCCAGAACTACAACTAGCCGGCGCGCGGCGCCACGATCCCCAGCTTCTCGTAGAGCGGCCGGATCTCGCGGCGAATGGCCGGCAGGCGCAGGAGGTAGGCGAGCGCGGCGCACAGCGCCAGCGCGCCGCCGGCGGACAGCGCCGCCGGCGGGCCGACATAGAGCGCCGCCCAGCCCGCGGCAAGCGCGCCGAGCGGGCTCATGCCGAGGAAGGACATGATGTAGAGGGCGGCCACGCGTGCGCGCAGGCGGTCCTCGACGATCGTCTGCAGGATCGTGTTGATGGAGCCCGCCGTGAGCATCATCCCCATGCCGGCCACGTAGGTCAGCGCGAGCGCCGGCCAGAACCAGGGGCACCAGGCGAACGCGATCACCGCGACGCCGGCGAGGGCGCCGGCCCAGCCGATCACCGTGAGCAGGCCGCGCACCGTCGGGCGCAACGCGAGGAACAGCATCCCCGAGGCCGCGCCCAGGCCGCCGGCGCCGATCATCCAGCCGAGCGTCTGCGAGCTGCCGCTGAACACATCGCGCGCGAAGAACGGCGCCAGGGCCTGCAGGGGCTGGGTGCCGACGCTGACCGCCGCGAGCAGCAGCAGGATGCTGCGCGAGGGCAGGAAGCCGTAGGCCCAGCGAAAGCCCGCCGCGAGCTGCGACAGCCAGCCGAGCGGCGTGCTCTCGGGTGGGCGCGGCTGCACCCGCACCACGGCGAGCGCCGCCAGGACCGCCACGTAGGAGGCGCTGTTCAGCCCGAAGCCCCAGGCCTCGCCGCCCAGCGCGATCACCGCGCCGCCGACCATCGGCCCAACGAAGCGCGCGCCGTTCATCAGCATGGACTGGAAGGCGATGGCGCTCGGCAGGTCGGATCTGCCCTCGACCAGCTCGATCAGGAAGGACTGGCGCGCCGGGCTGTCGAAGGCGTTGACGAAGCCGAGCACCAGGTTGCCGGCGATCAGGTGCCATGGCTGGATCTGGCCGCAGACCACCAGCGCCAGCATGGCGAGCGATTGCGCGAGCGCGACCGAGTTGGTGGCGCGCAGCACCGTGCGCTTGCTCAGCCGGTCCACCCACACCCCCGCCATCGGCGCCAGCACGAGAAAGGGGATCTGCAGCGCGAAGCCGGCGAGACCGAGCCAGAGCGTCGAGCCGGTGAGCCGGTAGATGAGCCAGCTGGTGGCGATCAGCTGCAGCCAGGTGCCGAACTGCGAGACGCCCTGGCCGAGGAAGAAGAGCCGGAAGCTGCGGTGCCGGAAGGCGCGCAGCCCGTGCGGGAGGTTCACGTCTTGCCGGTGAGCTTGTGCAGAGTGGTCTGGAAGTTGCTCAGCCGATCGCGCATCTGCTGCACCACCTGGGCGGGCGCGCGCTCGACGAAGGAGGCGTTGGCGAGCTTGGCCTCGGTCTTGGCGATCTCGACTTGGAGGCGCGCGATCTCCTTCGCCACACGCTCGCGCTCGGCCGCGGCATCGACCTCGATGTGCGGCATGATGCGGTGCGGCCCGACCACCGCCACGGGCAGGGCAGAAGGCGGCAGCTCGGAGAATGTCTTTACTTCGGAAGCCAGGGCGAGCGCCGCGAGTGCAGTCTGCGTCGGCGTGCTCAACGTCCCGGTCACGTAGTAGGTGATGCGCTGCTTCGGTGGAACTTTCGCTTCGCTGCGCAGATTGCGCGCCGCGTTGACGATCTCCTTGGCAACCGAGATTTCGCGTTCGGCGAGCTCATCGATTCTCTCCGGCTGGCTCCTGGGGTAGGGCGCCAGCATGACGGTCTCGCCCGTCTTCCCGGCCAGTGGCGCGACCGTCTGCCACAGCTCCTCCGTGATGAACGGGATGATCGGGTGCGCGAGGCGCAGCGTGGCCTCCAGCACGCGCACCAGCGTGCGCCGTGTGGCCCGCTGTTGTGCCTCGCTGCCTCTCGCCAGCTGCACCTTTGCGATCTCGACGTACCAGTCGCAGTATTCGTCCCAGACGAAGCGGTAGATGGCGCCGGCGGCATTGTCGAACCGATACTCGTCGAAGCCCTTCTCGACCTCGGCCTCGGTGCGCTGCAGGGTGCTCACGATCCACCGGTCCCAGCTCGAGAGCTCGACTGGCGCCTGGTCGTCCAGGCCACAATCCTTGCCCTCGGTGTTCATCAGCACGAAGCGGGTCGCCTGCCACAGCTTGTTGCAGAAATTGCGGTAGCCCTCGCAGCGCCCGAGGTCGAAGTTGAGCGTGCGCGAGAAGGTGGCCTGCGCCGCGAAGGTGAAGCGCAGCGCGTCGGCGCCGAAGGCGGGGATGCCCTTGGGGTAGTGCGCGCGCACGTACTTCTCGATCCTCGCCTTGTGCTCGGCCTTGAGCAGCCCGACCGTCGACTTGGCGAGCAGGTCCGCGAGCGAGATGCCGTCGATCAGGTCCAGGGGGTCGAGCGTGTTGCCCTTGGACTTGGACATCTTCTCGCCCTCGGCGTCGCGCACGATGGCGTTGATGTAGACGTGGCGGAACGGCACCTTGCCGGTGAAGTGGCGCGTCATCATGATCATGCGCGCCACCCAGAAGAAGATGATGTCGTTGCCCGTGACCAGCACGGAGGAGGGCAGGAACAGGTCCTGGTCGCGCGTTTTCTCCGGCCAGCCCAGGGACGTGAAGGGCACCAGCGCGGAGGAGAACCAGGTGTCGAGCACGTCGGGGTCGCGGCGCAGCGCGCGCCCGCCGGCCTGGCGCCGCGCCTCGTCCTCGCTGCGCGCGACGTAGAGCGCGCCGGCCTCGTCGTACCAGACCGGGATCTGGTGTCCCCACCACAATTGGCGCGAGATGCACCAGTCCTGGATGTTGTTCAGCCACTCGTTGTAGGTGCTCGCCCAGTACTCCGGAAAGAAGCGCACCGCGCCGCTCGCCACCGCCTCGAGCCCGGATTGCGCCAGGCCGTCCATCTTCACGAACCACTGGTCGGTGAGCATCGGCTCGACGATCACGCCGGTGCGGCCGGAGCGCGGCACGCGCAGCTTGTAGGGCTTCTCCGACACGAGCAGCCCCTGCGCCTTCAGGTCCCCGAGAATGCGCTGGCGCGCCTCGAAGCGCTCCAGGCCCTCGTACTGCGTGCCCCGGATCTTCGCTTCCAGCGTCAGCATCTCGATCGGCGCGAAGCCGTGCCGCTGGCCGACCGCGTAGTCGTTGAAGTCGTGCGCCGGCGTGATCTTCACGCAGCCGGTGCCGAAGGCGGGGTCGACGTAGTCGTCGGCGATCACCGGGATGCGCCGGTCGGTCAGGGGCAGGCGCACCGACTTGCCGACCAGCGCGGCATAGCGCTCGTCCTTCGGGTTCACCGCGACCGCCACGTCGCCGAGCATGGTCTCGGGGCGCGTGGTGGCCACCGTCAGGCTGAAGCCCTCGCCCGGGTAGCGGATCTCCCAGATCTTCCCGTCCTCCTCCTCGCTGTCCACCTCGAGGTCGGAGACCGCCGTGCCGAGCACGGGATCCCAGTTGACCAGGCGCTTGCCGCGATAGATGAGGCCTTGCTCGTACAGCCGCACGAACACTTCGACCACGGCGCGCGACATCTTCGCGTCCATCGTGAAGTAGCCGGCCTGCTGGCCCTCGGTATCGGCGTAGCCCCAGTTGCCCGAGGCGCCCAGGCGCCGCATCTGCCCCATGATGCTGGCCCCGGAGCGCTGCTTCCACTGCCAGACGCGCTCGATGAACTTCTCGCGCCCCAGGTCGTGGCGCGACTTGCCTTCCTCCTGCAGCTGGCGCTCGACCACGATCTGCGTGGCGATCCCGGCGTGGTCGGTGCCGACCACCCAGTTGGTGTTGTCGCCGCGCATGCGGTGGTGGCGGATGAGCGCGTCCATGAGCGTCTGCTGGAAAGCGTGCCCCATGTGCAGCGTGCCGGTGACGTTGGGCGGCGGCAGCTGGATGCAGTAGGCGGGCTCCGCAGCGCCGCGGTGGGCGAACCAGCCGGCGGATTCCCAGCGGCGGTACCAGCGATCCTCGACCGCGCGCGGCTCGAAGCTCTTGTCGAGCGACATGCTCAGCCGCCCGAGCCGCCCGAGCGCTTCTCCGCCAGCGCGCTCGCGTCGAGCTTGCGCGACTCCAGCTCGCGCGCCACCGCGCCGGTCACCGCCTCGCGCAGCGCCACGCGCAGCGCCTGGCCGAGCGCGGCGAGCGTGGGCTTGAGCTCGTCCTCCAGGCGCTGCAGGACCGCGCGCTCGAGCTCGCGCGACAGGGCCTCGACGACCGCCGCGTCCAGCGCGGCGGGGCCGCGCGGCTTGTCCGGGTCGACGATCTCGGTCAGGACCGGCAGCTCGTCTTTCGCCTGCGCGGCTTCCTGGTGGCGCCGCAGCAGCGCGTCGACGCGCTCGATCAGCGGATTGGTCGCGCGTGCGTTCTCGTCACTCACCCGGCGCGGCTCCCGCGAGGTCGTGGTCGGCGATCGGGTAGCCGCGCTCGCGGTAGAAGCGGTAGCGGCCGCGCGCCTGCTGCCGGTCGGCGTCGTCGCGTCCGACCAACTCGAGCAGGCGCTCGAAGCGCTCGAACGCCGGGGGCGTGGCGCCCGACAGGTTGAGCAGCACGTCGCAGGACGGCGCCGCGTCGGTCGCGCCGTCGATCAGCACGGGCGTCTCCCCGGCCAGCGCGTCGCGCGCCGCGCAGTGCGGCACGAAGCCGGTGGCCGGCCAGGTCCACAGCAGCCGGTCGATGCGCTGCGCGCTCTCGGGCTCCGGCGCGAAGATGAGCATGCGCCGCCGCTGCGCCACCGCCTTGCCCGCCAGGCGACAGGCCACCTGCCACTTGTCGTCGGCGTTGAAGTAGAAATCGATGCGCGTCATCGCCCGGCGCGCGCCAGTGCGAAGCGCACGAGCAGCGGCACGGGGCGCCCGGTGGAGCCCTTCTCCCGGCCGCTCTTGTAGGCCACGCCCGCGATGTCGAGGTGCGCCCAGCGCAGCTTCTTGGCAAAGCGCGACAGGTAGCAGGCGGCGGTCACGCTGCCCGCCGGCCGCCCGCCGATATTGGCCATGTCGGCAAAATTGGAGCGCAGCTGCTCCTGGTAGTCCTCCAGCAGCGGCATGGGCCACACGCGATCCCAGGCGTCCTCGCCCGCGGCGCGCAGCTCGTCCGCGAGCTTGGCGTCGTTGGCGAACAGGCCGGCGACGACGTGGCCGAGCGCGATGACGCAGGCGCCCGTCAGGGTCGCGATGTCCACCACGGCGTCGGGCTTCAGGCGCTCGGCGTAGGTCAGCGCGTCGCACAGGATGAGGCGGCCTTCGGCGTCCGTGTTGAGGATCTCGACCGTCTGGCCCGACATGGTGGTCACCACGTCTCCCGGGCGCGAGGCCGCGCCGCCCGGCATGTTCTCGCACGCCGGCACGATGCCGACGACGTTGACCGGCGCGTGCATGCCGGCCAGCGCGCGCAACGCGCCGAGCACGCTGCCCGCGCCGGACATGTCGAACTTCATCTCGTCCATCTCGCCGGCGGGCTTGAGCGAGATGCCGCCGGTATCGAAGGTGATGCCCTTGCCGACCAGCACGATCGGCGCCTTGCCCTTCGGGCCGCCGGCATAGCGCAGCACGATCAGCTTGGGCGGCTGGTGCGAGCCCCGGGTCACCGAGAGCATGGCGCCCATGCGCAGGCGCTCCATGTCGCGCCGCTCGAGCACTTCCACCCGGACCTTGGCGAACTGGCGGGCGAGCTTGCGCGCCTCGTCGGCGAGGTGGGACGGCGTGCAGATGTTGGGCGGCAGGTTGCCCAGGGTGCGCGCCAGCGCGACGCCGTCGGCCGTGGCGGCTGCCTCGCGCACGGCGTCGCGCACCGCGGCGGGCACGGATGCGCCCTGCAGCGCCAGCGTGACGCTCGCGAGGCGGGGCGCGGCCTCCTTCTTCTGCGACTTGAGCTGGTCGAAGCGGTAGAACGCGTCGCGCAACGCGAGCGCGGCGTGCCGCACGTTCCAGGCCGGAGCGCGCCGGCCCACTTTGACGTCGGTGAGGTAGAGCACGGCATCGCGCGCGCCCAGCTCGCGCAGCGCGCCGGAAGCCGCGCGCATGGCGTCGAAGTAGGCGCGCTCGCCGAACTCCTGCTCCGTGCCCAGGCCCACCAGCAGCACGCGCTCGGCCGCCAGACCGGGCACGCCGTGCAGCAGCAGCGTGCGGCCCGTCTTGCCGCTCAAGTCGCCCTGCGCCAGCACGGCCGCCAGGCGA
>DATFEJ010000328.1:0-33458 GCA_035251235.1 Burkholderiales bacterium | reverse complement strand
CAGGTTCTCGAGGTTCATGCCCTGGCCTTCAGCACTTGGGGCGCGGCGGGTTCGGCATACAGCATTTCTACCAGATCGGCGCGCGCGCGGAGCACGGCGCGCTGGTTCACCGACCCCTTGTCGGTGATCTCGCCCGCATCGATCGACAACGGTCCGCTGAGCAGCAGGGCCCGCGCAATGCGGTTGCTCGAGCCGGTGCTGCGCGCGGCAAGCGCGTCGAGGAGCCCCTGCAGGTCCGGGTCCTTCGCACCCGGCCGCGCAATGACGAGCGCGCACACTTCGCCGCGGTCGTGGCCCGCGAGCACGACGTCCTGCACCCAGGGATCGCCCGCGGCGATGACCTGCGCGCGCAGGGGCCCCACGCTCACCCAGGTGCCGGTGGTGAGCTTGAAGTCCTCCGACAGGCGCCCGTCGAACTCGAGGCCCTGCGCCGGATCCTCGGCGTCGAGGAAGCGCATCGCGTCGCCGGTGCGGTAGTAGCCCTCCTCGTCGAAGGCCGCGCGCGTGAGCTGCGCGTCGCGCCAGTAGCCGGGCGTGATGTTCGGCCCGCGAAAGCGCGCTTCCAGCTTGTCGTTCACCGGCGCGAGCTTCATCTCCACGCCGTCCACGGGCAGCCCCACGGTGCCGGCGCGCTGCGCGCCGCGGTTGGTGCTCATGAGGAAGGGCGCCGTTTCGGTGGCGCCGTAGCCCGTGATCCAGAGGATGCGCTCGCCGCAGGTCTGGAGCGCGAGCTCCTCGTAGGCCTTCCACACGGGCTGCGGCAGCACCGCCGCCGCGTACTGCATGAGGCCGAGCCGCCCGAAGAAGGTCTTGCGCAGCGTCTCGTCCGCGCGCAGGTGCGGCAAGAGCGCCTCGTAGCCGCGCGGCACGTTGAAGTAGATCGTCGGCCCGACTTCGCGCAGGTTGCGCACCGTCGTCTCGATCAGGCCGGGCAGCGGCTTGCCGGCGTCGAGGTAGAGCGTGCCGCCGTGGTAGAGCACGATGCCGATGTTGTGGTTGCCGCCCGCGGTATGGTGCCAGGGCAGCCAGTCCACCAGCACCGGCGGCACCTCGGCGAGGTAGGGCAGCGCCTGTGCGAGCATCTGCTGGTTCGAGCAGAGCATGCGCTGGGTGTTGATCACCGCCTTCGGCTGCCCCGTCGAGCCGGAGGTGAACAGGAACTTGGCGATGGTGTCGGGACCGGTGCGCGCGTGCGCCTCGTCCACGCGCGCGCTCGCCGCTCCCGCCTCCAGCTCGCCGAAGCCCTGCCCGTAAAGGACTTCCGTGCCGGCGGGCAGCGCGGCCTCGATCGCCTTCGCGAAGCGCGCCTCGTCCTGGGCGAAGACGAGCCCCGGCGTGGCAAGGCCGAAGACGTAGCGCAGCTTCGCGTGATCCTTCGACACCAGAGAATAGGCCGGCGACACGGGCGCGCAGGGCACGCCCACGTAAAGCGCCGCGAGCATGAGCAGCAGGTGCTCGAGGCTGTTCTCCGAGACGATGGCGACCGGGCGCTCGGCCGACAGGCCGCGCGCGAGCAGCGCTGCGCCGATGCGGCGCACGCGCGCGTGCGCCTCGCCGTAGGAAAGCAAGCGCCAGCCGCCCGCCGGGTCGCGCTCGCAGGCGAAGGCGCGATCGGGGATCTCGCGTGCCCAGCGCTCCAGCCGCGAGGTCAGGTTGTCCGGATAGGGCCCGAGCACGTGCGGCGAGCGCAGGAACACCGCGCCGTCGTCGCGCCGCATGACCGCGACATCCGCGGCGCCGAGCGGCACGTTGCGCAGGGGCGCGCCCGCCTTCATCGCGCGAGCTTGTTCAGCAGGCGCAGCAGCTCGCGCCGCTCGCGCGCCTCCAGCACCGCCGCGCGCCTGCGATCCTCGGCCACCACCCGCCGCTTCATGGCGGCCACCAGCCGCTCGCCGCGCGGCGTGAGGTGCACGCCCCAGGCGCGGGCGTCGTCCGGACGGCGCCGGCGCTCCACGAGCCCGCGGTCCTCCATCCAGTCGGTGAGCATCATGGCGCCGGAACGCGCGATGCCGAGCACCTGTCCCAGCGCCGACTGGCCGATGCCGGGATTGGCGCCGACGATCACCAGCGCGGTGAAGCGCGGCGGCGTGATGTCCTGCCCGCGCGTCGCCGCGTGGAAGGCAAGGAACATGCCCACCTGGGCGCGGCGCAGGGCGTACCCCATCAGCCGGTCGAGCACGTCATAGTCGAGCCCGGCCACGCGCGTGATGGGCGCGAGCGCGCGCGGTCGATGCGGAATGGGCGGCCGTTTCATCGTTGACCGCCCGATTGTAATGATCTATAACAGTCTCACCAAGGAGGAGGACCCCACCATGACGCAGCGCATCAATCGTCGGCAATTCAACCAGGCGCTCGCCGCCGCGGGCGCCCTGAGCGCAGTTTCGCCCTTCGGCATCGTGCGCGCGCAAGGCGCGAAGCTCAAGGTCGGCGTGCTGCTGCCGCGCTCGGGCGTGCAGGCCGGCATCGGCCAGGACTGCCATCGCGGCGTGCAGGTCGCCACCGGCGTGCTCGCCGATCTCGGCCTGCCGGGCCTGGAGATCATGAGCGGCGACACCGAGTCGAACGTCGACGTCGCGCGCTCGCGCGCCGAGCGGCTGATCGGCGAGGGCGCGCAGCTGCTGGTGGGCGCGTTCGATTCCGGCCAGACCACCGCCATCGCGCAAGTGGCCGAGCAGCGCGGCATCCCGCTGGTCATCAACATCGCCGCCGCGCCGCCGATCACCGAGCAGGGCTACAAGTTCGTGTTCCGCAATTTCCCGACGGCGCCGATGATCCTCGGCGACGCCTTCGCCAACCAGCTCGAGGTGTTCGCGGCCACCGGCGTCGCGCCGAAATCCGCCGTGTTCATGCACGTGAACGACACTTTCGGCGTGGCCATGCAGAAGGGCTTCACCGGCGTGATGTCCAAGTTCACCATGCCGTACAAGGTGGTGGATACGATCGCCTATGACCCCGCGGCGCGCGACCTCTCGGTCGAGGTGGCCAAGGCCAAGGCGACCGGCGCCGAGGCGCTGGTCATGGTGAGCCGCCTGAACGACGCGATCCTGATCACGCGCGAGCTGGTGAAGCAGCGCTGGAGCCCGACGGCAGTGCTCAGCATGGGCCCGGGCTGGTACGAGGACCAGTACCTGAAGACGCTCGGCAAGATGGGCGACGGCCCGATCAGCTTCGTGCCCTGGTACGACCCGAACAAGAAGCTGACGCAGCGGCTCCTCGCGGCGCATGCCAAGGCCTTCCCGGACATCAGCCTGAACACCAACCACGTCTACACGTTCGAGGCGCTGCTGGTCGCCGCCGACGCCTTCAAGCGCGCGGGCAGCGCGGATCCGAAGGCGCTCGCCGACGCCATCCGCGCCACCAGCATCAAGGACAACGTCAGCCCGGGGCCCGGCATCCAGTTCAACGCCAAGGGCCAGAACGACAAGCTGAAGAACTCCGCCATCCAGAACCGCGGCGGGAAGCTCGTCACGGTGGCGCCGAAGGACGCGGCCGACGCCAAGCCCGAGCTGCCGATGAGGCCCTACGACAAGCGCTAGCGGCGGGCGGCTGCAGCGCCCGTGCCGGTCGAGATCTACCTCAACGTCGCCGCCAGCGGCCTGCTGACCGGGCTGGTCTACGGGCTGATGGCGCTCGGCCTGTCGGTCATTTTCGGCGTCGTGCGCGTCGTCAACTTCGCGCACGGCGAGATGATGACGCTCGCCATGTACCTGACGCTGGTGCTGTTCACCGCGCTCAAGCTCGATCCGCTCGTCCTGCTGGTGCCGGTGGCCGCCGCGCTGTTCGTGTTCGGCTACCTGCTGCAGGCGGGGCTGATCAACCCGTTCATCAATCGCCCGGAACACAGCCAGTTCATGCTGCTGATCGCGGTGGCGATGATCCTGGTGAACGCCCAGCTCATCGTCTTCGGCCCCGACGCGCAGGGCATCCGCACGTCCTACTCCTTCGACAGCTACCAGGTCGGCCCCCTGATCGTGGATGCTTCGAAGGTGTACGCGGCGGGCGCCGCGCTGGTGGTCGCCGCCGCGCTGTTCGCGTTCTTCCGCTTCACGCTGCTCGGCAAGGCAATCCGCGCCTGCGCCGACAACTACCACGGCGCGCTGGTGGTCGGGCTGAACGTCAAGCGGCTGTACACCCTCACCTTCGGCATCGGCGCGGCCTGCGTCGGCGCCGCCGGCGCGATGCTGATGGCGGTCACCGACGTGACGCCCGCCATCGGCCCCGCCTACACCCTGCTCGCCTTCGTCATCGTCATCACCGGGGGCCTGGGCTCGATGCCGGGCGCGCTGCTCGGCGGCCTGCTGATCGGCGTCACCGAGGCGCTGGGCGGCGTGCTGTTCACCCCGTCGGCGAAGAGCATGTTCGCCTTCGGGCTGCTGGTGCTCGTGCTGCTGTTCCGCCCGCAGGGCATCCTCGGCAGGAAGGCGGCGTGATCGCGCGCCTCACCGAGGGCGTGCCGCGCCGCGGCCTCGTCCTGCTCGCGGCGCTGCTCGCGCTGCTGCTCGTGTTCCCCGCGTTCGCCAGCGGCTACCTGCTCGCGGTCGGCTTCCTCATCCTGTACTTCGCCTTCGTCGGCCAGGCATGGAACATCATGATGGGCTTCGCCGGGCAGCTCTCGCTCGGGCATTCGCTGTACGTCGGCCTGGGGGCCTACGCCGCGGCCGCGCTGTACGTGCATTTCGGCGTGAGCCCCTGGATCGGCCTGGGGGCGGCGATCGCGCTCTCCGTGCTGGCCGGCGCGGTGATCGGCTTCCTCGCCTTCCGCTTCGGCGTGGCCGGCGTGTACTTCGCCATCCTCACCATTGCGTTTGCCGAGTTCGCGCGCATCGGCTTCGACCACTTCCGCTGGGTGCAGGGCTCCTCCGGCTTCTTTCTGCCGGTCGCCAACTACACCGAGAACGACCTGTGGAACCTGCGCGGCAGCCCGCCCATGTTCTACTACCTGATGCTCGCCATGGCCGCGGGCGCCTTCGTGCTGTGCCACGCGCTGCTGCGCAGCCGCATGGGCTACTACTGGCTCGCCATCCGCGAGAGCCCCGAGGCCGCGCAGGCGCTCGGCGTGAACGTGTTCCGCTACAAGATGTACGCCGTGGTCATCTCGGCGGCGATGACCTCGCTCGCCGGCGTGGTGTTCGCCTTCTACTACAACAACCTCTTTCCCGAGCAGATCTTCCACATCTCGCGCTCGATCGAGCTGATCCTCGGGCCCATCATCGGCGGCATCGGCACGCTGGTCGGCCCGATCGTCGGCGCGTTCCTGCTCACCGGCCTGGCCGAAGGGCTGCGCGAGGTGATGCTGCAGCTCGGCGTCGACGTGCCGGGCGTGAAGCAGGTCTTCTACGGCGTCTGCCTGCTGCTGGTCGTCATCTTCCTGCCCGACGGCGTCTGGCCGCCGCTCGCCCGGGCGCTCGGCCTCGAGCGCAAGCCCGCGCGGAGCGACGGGCGCTGACATGGCGGCGCTGCTGGAAGTCGAAGGCGCAGGCAAGAGCTTTCGCGGGCTGCGCGCCCTGCACGACGCGAGCTTCACGGTCGCCGAGGGCGAGATCGTCGGCCTGATCGGGCCGAACGGCGCCGGCAAGACCACCTGCTTCAACCTGATCGCCGGCGTGTTCCGCCCGGACGCCGGACAGATCCGCATGGCCGGGCGGCGCATCGACGGCTGGCGGCCGGACCAGGTATGTGCGGCCGGCATCGGACGCACCTTCCAGATCGTCAAGCCGTTCGCGGGGTTGACGGTGCTCGACAATGTCGTGGTCGGTGCCCTGCACACGTTCAAGGATGTCTCGGCGGCGAGAGGCTACGCCGCCGAGATCTTGGAACGGCTCGGGTTGGGCGCGAAGCGCGACCAGCCCGCCTCGTCGCTGACGCTGCCCGACCGCAAACGGCTCGAGGTGGCGCGCGCGCTCGCCACGCGGCCGCGGCTGCTCCTGCTCGACGAAGTGATGGCGGGCCTGCGGCCCACCGAGTGCGACCAGATGGTGGCGGTGTTCCGCGAGCTGAGCCGCGCCGAGGGCCTCACCATCCTGCTGATCGAGCACGTGATGCGCGCGGTGATGGCGCTCGCGCAGCGCATCGTGGTGCTGCATCACGGCGAGGTGATCGCGCGCGGCACGCCGGACGAGGTGGTGCGCGACCCCGCGGTGCTCGAGTGCTACCTGGGCGAGGAGACGGAAGTCTGATGCTCGCAGTGGAGAGCCTCGATCTCTACTACGGCGATGCGCAGGCGCTCGCCGGCGTGTCGCTGCAGGTGCCGCAGGGCGAGATCGTGGCCATCGTCGGCGCGAACGGCGCCGGCAAGTCCTCCCTCATCCGCACCATCGCCGGCATCGAGCGCGCGCGCGCCGGGCGCATCACGTTCCGGGGCCGCGACATCACGCGGCTCGAGTCGCACGCCATCTGCAACCTGGGCATCGGCCAGGTGGCCGAAGGGCGCCAGGTGTTCCCGACGCTCTCGGTCGAGGAGAACCTGCAGATGGGCGCGCTGCTGCCGCGCGCGCGGCAGCACGCGCGGCGCGCACTGGACGAGGTGTACGCGATGTTCCCGAAGCTCGCCGAGCGCACCGGCCAGCTCGCCGGCACGCTCTCCGGCGGCGAGCAGCAGATGCTGGCCATCGGCCGCTGCCTGATGGGCCAGCCCGAGCTCATCATGTTCGACGAGCCCTCGCTCGGTCTCGCGCCGCTCGTCGTGCAGGAGGTGCTGCATGCCATCCGCCAGCTGAACGCGCGCGGCCTGACCATCCTGCTCGTCGAGCAGAACGTGGCCGTGTCGCTCAAGATCTCCGGGCACGCCTACGTGCTCGAGAACGGCGCCATCGCGATGCGCGGCACGGGCGCCGAGCTGTTGCGCGACGACCGCGTCCGGCAGGCGTATCTCGGGCTGTAGAATCGGTGCGCGATGCGCACCGACTACGTCCAGCGCTTCCTGTTCGAGCGCCTGCACATCCGCGGGCGCCTGGTGTGCCTCACGCAGGCGTGGACGCGCATGCTGGAGGGACGCGCCTACCCGCCGCCCGTGGCCGAGCTGCTCGGCCACGCCACCGCGCTCGCCGTGCTGCTCGGCGCCAACCAGAAGGACGCCGGCCGCGTCACGCTGCAGGTGCAGACCTCCGGCCCGGTGAAGCTGCTGGTCGCCGACTGCACCGCGGACCTCAAGGTGCGCGGCATGGCGCAGCACGAGGGAGAATCCGCCGACCTCGGCGAGGGGCGCCTCGCGGTGACCTTCGAGGACGTCGCCAGCGGCCAGCTCTACCAGAGCCTGGTGCCGCTCGAGGGCGGCACGCTCGGCGAGATCTTCGAGAGCTACCTGCGCCGCTCGGAGCAGCGCGAATCGTTCCTGCGCCTGCACGCCGACGGCGCGGCGCTCTGCGGGCTGCTGCTGGAGAAGCTGCCGGAAACCGACGCGACGGATTCCGACGGCTGGCACCGCGTCTGCACCCTCGCCTCGACCCTGACGCTGGCGGAAACGGTGGATGCGCAGCCCTACGACCTGCTGGTGCGCCTGTTCCACGAGGAGCTGCTGCGCGTCTTCCGCCTCTACCCGGTCGAGTACCACTGCCCGTGGAACCCGCAGAGCGTGGAGCGCGTGCTGAGGAGCCTCGGGCGCGCCGAGGTCGAGTCCATCCTCAGCGAGCAGGGCGCGGTCGTGGTGCGCAACGAGATGTGCAACCACGAGTACCGCTTCGACCGCGAGGCGATCGAGGCGATCCTCGCCTAGGCGCTAGCGCCGGAGGATGAAGTCGGCGAACGAGCGGCCGAGGAGCCCGGCGCGCGGCTTGTGTGCCGGCGCCCAGTCGCCGCCCCAGTCGTCCCAGGCAATGTGCGCGCCGGACTTTCCGGCAGCGGGCGCCGCGAGGTCGAATTTCGGCATCGCCGTGGTGTAGCGCACCCCGGTGTCGAGCTCGTCGCGCATGACCGCGTAGATCGCGGCGTCCTCGTGGTCGAAGCCGAGCACGTGCCCGATCTCGTGCATCACCACGGTGAGCAGGTCCATGCGGCCGAACGCGTCGCTGCGCGGCGTGGCGGAGAGCAGACTGGCGTCCGCGCGCAGGCGGAACTCGCTGTTGCCAGCGGGCGTAAGGTCCACGAACCAGCCGTGGCCGGCGGCGTCGGCGTCGATGAGGATGGTGTTGCCGGCGAGCGTCCCCAGCTCCGCGCCGGAGAAGTCGGCGACGTCGATAGCCAGGCCGGCAAGCAGCGCGAGGCGCGGGTCATCGGCGCCGAGCGCCTGCGTCCAGAGCATCACCGCCGCGTCGAGCGTCGCCTCGAGCTGTGCGGCCTCGGGTGCCTCGCCAGCGGTCTCGGCGCTGCCCATGGACGCCGCCATCATCAGTCCGGGGCCGTCGTCGTTGATGATCTGAACATTCAGGTCCTGGGAGAAGGCGCTGATCGTGGCGCCCGACGGATTGGTCAGGCGCACCGTGAAGCGCTCGTCGCTCTCGGCCTCCGTGTCGCCTATGATGTCCACGCTGACCGTCTTGCTGGTCTCGCCGGGCGCGAAAGTGAGCGTGCCGCTCGCGAAGCCAAAATCCGATCCCACGCCGGCATCGAAGCCGATCGTCGTGTAGTCGACCGTAACCGTCGACTCCGAAGGCGACGACAGCAGCACGTCGAAGACCAGGGTCGTCGTGCCACTGTCGCCTTCCATCACCGTCCGGCGCTCGATGGCGACGCGCGTCGCGCCGTCGTCGTTATCGAGGATCACCGTGAAGCCCTGCGTCTTGGAGGACAGGACGGCGTTCACCGGGTTGAAGATGTCGTACGCGAACTGCTCGTCGCTCTCGGCGAGCGTGTCACCCAGCACCGTGATCGAGAAGGTCTTCTCCGTCTCGCCGGGCGCGAACGTCAGCGTGCTACTGGTGGCGACGAAATCCACGCCTGCCGTCGCGTTGTACGTCGCCAGGTTGGCGTAGCTGACCGTGACTGGCACCGGCGCGGGTCCGGAGAGCATCACGCGGAACACCGCCTCCACGCTCTCGCCGTCGTCGGGCTCCACGAGCAGCACGTCGTCGATCGCCACGCGCGGCGGCGCAACCACCGTCACATCAAAGGTGTCCTCGTCGTGAAGTCCGGCGCTGTCGGTGACCTGGACAGTGATGGAGAACGTGCCGAATGCGGACGGCGTCCACTCGAACAGGCCGTCCGAGGTGATGGTCGCGCCGGACGGGGCAGTACCAACAAGACTGAAAGTTAGCGTATTCGCGGGCTCATCAGGGTCCACCGCGGTTGCCTGGAAGCTGACCAACTGATTGACAAGCGTGCCTTGATCCGCGATCGCCTCCAGCACCGGCGCGAGGTTCACCTCGTTCACCGTCACCAGGATCGTCTCGAAGTCGCTCAGGGCCGGCGTGCCGCTGTCGGTCACGCGCACCGTGATCGCGTACTCCCCGGGACCGTCACTTTCCGTCGGCGTCCAGCTGAACTCCCCCGTCACCGCGTCGATCGTCGCCCCCGCCGGCGCCCCGGCATCCAGCGAGAAGACCAGCGTGTTCGCCGGCAGATCGGCATCCGTGGCATCGGCATCGAAGCTGAGCGTCGTGCCCTCATCCACCTCCTGGTCGCCAATCGCCTCCAGCACCGGCGCGAGGTTAGACACAACGAACGTCACCGTATTGTCGGTGCCTGTCGAAGCGAGCGACGCATTACCCGCCGCGTCCGTCGCCGCCCCGGCGCCAATGGAGGCCACCACCGTCCCGCTGGCGCTCATGCCGCTCACCGACACGGTGTAGCTCGCGCCGCTGCCCGTCACCATCGCCGTGAGGCCGGTCAGGGACGAACCGCTCAGGTCGATGTCCGTGGCATCGAAACCGAACACCGGCTCGCTGAACAGCACCGTGAATTCGATCGGGCTGTCCGTGGCCGGATCCGCCTGCCCCGCCGCCTGGTCGATCGTCACGCTCGGCGCGATGTTGTCGTCATCGAGCTGGCTGATGAACCGCGGATCGGTCGAGGTATCGACGCGCCTGCCGTCGATATAAGCCCAGCGTGGCAGGTCGCTCGCCACGACGCGGCTGTCGTCGGACATCTCGCCGAAGATCTTGATGGCGTCGATGCTGCCCTCGAGCAGCACGTCGTCGCCGTTGTCGAAGATGCCGTCCACCGGGTCCTGGCCGACCCGTATGAACGACGACTCCACGTCGCCGCCGATGAACAGCTTGCCCAGCTCTCCCGATCCGAACGCGTCGGCGTTCGCACCATTGCCGCCGAGCTGGCCGTCGGCGCCCAGGTCCGCGCCGATCAGGATCTGCGAATCTTCCAGGTCGCCCAGGATGGCGATGCCCTGCACGCCCAGCCCCCAGAACCAGCGTCCTTCGATGCTCGGAATGGCGATCAGCGCGTCGGTCGCGCTGCCGATGAGCAGGCCCAGCCCGAGCGAATCCTCCATCGCCAGGGTGCCGGTGAGATCCATCTTCGGCGCGATCAGCGCCGCCAGCGGCCCGGCAATATGGATGTCGTCTAGCGTCACGCGCCCGTCGCCCTGGCCGTTGGTCTGGATGGAGAGCACGGAGCGCTCGTTCGTGCCTGTGACCTGCAGGTCCCAGGCTTCACCGTCCCATGTCAGCTCGCCGGTGCCTGCGCCTTCGAGATGGAACTTGACCTTGGTGCCGTCCGCATCGCGCATGGTCAGCTTGTCGCTGCCGTGATGCCCCGGCAGGTCGCCGAACTTCCAGGCGAAATCGAATACGGGCCCGAGCGCGAGGTTGTTCGATTCGTCGCTCTCGCGGACCTTGTTGCTGGAGTCCACCAGGGCGAGGAGCTGGTATTCGCCGGGCTGCAGGTCTTCGTCGAAGTCCAGGTCGACACGCACATCCTGCGCTGCGCCCGGCTTCAGCTTGCCGTGGATCTGGCCGGTGCCAAGAAGGACATCGGACGCATCGAGGACGTCGTCCACCGACGCATACAGGCTCACCTTGGCGGACTTCGCCGTCGCGTCGCCGACGTTCTCCACGCGCACGGTCGCTTCGGCGTGCGCGTCCGGGAACAGGGGCGCGGCGCCCGGATCCCATTCGACGGTGCCGACGAGGTCCGCGGAGAACAGCAGGCGCGGTTCGAGCGGCTGGAACTGCAGCGCGCGGCGCGCAGCGCTTCGCTGCGCGCGGCGCGCGCGGTAATGATTGGCCAGGCGACCGAAGAACAGACTGGCAAGACTGGGCATCGCGTCGGTTTTCACAGCGTCTTTTCAGCGATTGTCATGGCGTTGCATTCTCGTGCAATTGCGCGCAGCCTGCCATGGAGCCGCCGTGACAATGCGCACGCGGGCCGCATTGCCAATTGTCAGGATCGGTCAGTACAGTGATGGCGCGTGCGCAACGCGATTGCCGCGCGGCTTTCTCCATGACATTCGTACCGGATCCGTAGTGCCGGCGACTTGCGCGAAGGGTGGCGCGCACGCAGCGCAACACCACTTAAGTGGTCGCCCGATATACCTTTTTTGCGACTGCGGGGCCGGATCACGGCATAATGCCCGCCTTTCGCCTCATGCCTAGCCCTTTCCGCTTCCCCCTGCTCGTTGCGCTGGCGGCGGCTGCCCTCCCCGCAGCGGCGCAGGAGTTCGACTGCATGATCGAGGCGCGCCAGGCGATCGAGATCCGCTCGCCGGTCGAGGCGGTGATCGAGAAGGTGCACGTGACGCGCGGCCAGGTGGTGCGCAAGGGCCAGCTGCTGGTCACGCTCGCCGCGGGACCGGAGCGCGCTGCGCTCGCGCTGGCGCAGTCGCGCGCCACGATGCAGGGCGAGCTCAAGGCCGCCGAGGCGCGCCTGGACATTTCGCAGAAGAAGGCGGCGCGCGCCAAGGAGCTCTTCAAGCAGCAGTTCATCTCCGAGAACGCGCGCGACGAGGCGCTGGCCGAGCTGCAACTCGCCACCGAGGAGGTGCGCCGCGTGCGCGAGACGCAGCGCCTGAACGAGCTGGAGGCGAGGCGCGCCTCGGAAGTGGTGGCCATGCGCAGCATCCGCAGCCCGCTGGACGGCGTGGTGGTGGAGGTGATGCTCAAGCCGGGCGAGTTCGGCGCCATCACCTTCAAGGACCCGATCATGAAGCTCGCCGACATCGATCCCCTGCACGTCGAAGTCGTGCTGCCGGTGAGCCAGTACGGCCAGGTGAAGCAGGGACAGAAGGCCACCGTGATGCCCGAGCCGCCCGTCGGCGGCCGCTACGACACCACCGTCGCGCTGGTGGACAAGGTGGTCGACGCGGCGAGCGGCACGTTCGGCGTGCGCCTGGAGCTGCGCAACCGCAAGTCGGAGATTCCCGCGGGCGTGCGCTGCCGCGTGCAGTTCCGCTAGCGGGCCGGCAGCGCTTCCTGCGCCGGCGGCCGCACCAGCCGCGCGCCCGGCCACTGGTCCGGATGCAGGCGCCGGTACTGCGGCGGGTAGTCGTGCTTCACGCCGAAGCGCTCGGCCGCGTGCCAGACCCAGCGCGGGTTGTCGAGGAAGCCGCGCGCCAGCGCCACCATGTCCGCGCGGCCCGCCGCGAGGATGCTCTCGGCCTGTTGCGGCTCGACGATCAGGCCGACCGCCATCACGGGCATCTGCGCGCCGCGCTTCACGGTCTCGGCGAAGCCCACCTGGTAGCCCGGCTCGACCTTGATCTTCTGGTGCGCCACCGCGCCGCCGCTCGAGACGCAGACGTAATCCAGGCCGATGGCCTTCAGCTCGCGCGCGAATGCGGCCGCCTCTTGCGCCTCGAAGCCGCCTTCGGCCCAGTCGCTGCCGGTGATGCGCGCGCCGAGCGCGCGTTCCTTCGGCCAGGCCTCGCGCACCGCGCGCGCCACTTCCAGCGGCGCGCGCATGCGGTTCTCGAGGCTGCCGCCGTAGCGGTCGGTGCGCTGGTTGGCGAGCGGCGAGAGGAACTGGTGCAGGAGGTAGCCGTGCGCCGAGTGCAGCTCTACGAGGTCCAGGCCGATGCGCCTGGCGCGCTGCGCGGACGCTGCGAAGGCATCCACGACGCCCTGGATCTCCTGCACGCTCAGCTCGTGCGGCACGTGCCAGCCTTCGGCGAAGGGCAGCGCCGAGGGCGCCACCGTCTGCCAGGGCGACTCGCCGGGCGACAAGGGCTTGCCGCCCAGCCAGGGCTGCTGCGTGGAGCCCTTGCGGCCCGCGTGCGCGAGCTGCACGCCGATCGGGCTCTTCGTGATGCCGCGGTACAGGTCCACCGCGCGCTTCATCGCCGCCTCGTTCAGGTCGTGGTACAGGCCCGTGCAGTAGTTGGAGATGCGGCCCTCGCGCGTCACGCCCGTGGCTTCGATGATGAACAGGCCCGCGCCCGAGCAGGCGAAGGTCCCGAGGTGCGCGAGGTGCCAGTCGGTCATCGCGCCGTCGGCCGCGCTGTACTGGCACATCGGCGAGACGACGATGCGATTGGGCAGGGTGACGCCGCCCAGCTGCAGGGGCGTGAAGAGTTTCGCGGTCATCAGGATTTCCTGGACTTGGGTTTCTTGGGAAGCCTCGGGACGGCGACGCCGATCAGGCAGTCGCGCGTCACGAGGCCGGCGAGCTCGGCCTCGCTCCAGCCCGCCGTCCCGGCGGGGCGCATCGGCAGCACCATGTAGCGCATGTCGGCGTTGGAGTCGTGCACGCGGATCGCGACCTTCGGCGGCACTTTGAGGCCGAACTCGGCAAGCACCTTTCTTGGCTCGCGCACCACGCGGCTGCGGTACGGGCGCGATTTGTACCACTCGGGCGGGATGCCGAGGAGCATGCGCGGGTAGCAGGAGCAGAGCGTGCAGACGATGACGTTGTGCGCCTTGGGCGTGTTCTCGACGACGATCAGCTTCAGGCCGGGCACTTCGAAGCCGAGCTCCTCGGCGGCCGCGCTGCCGTCCTCCAGCATGCGCGCCTTGTAAGCCGGGTCGAGCCAGGCGCGCGCCACCATCGCCGCGCCGCGCTCGGGGCCGCGCTCGCGCATCGTCTTTATCGCGCCCGCGATCGCGTCCTCGGTCACGATGCCCTTTTCCACCAGGAGCTCGCGCAGGCTCACTTCCATCAGCTGGAAGTAATCGAGCGGGCGGTAGGGCCCCGCGTCCTTCGCGGCCTGCCTCACGCGCCCTCCAGCCAGTGCTGGAAGATCTCCAGCTCGATCACGTCGGCAGAGCTGCCGCGGTAGCCGCGCCAGACGTCCTTCTGCCGGAAGCGCACGCGGTAGAGCGGCCGCTTCGGCAGCCCGTCGCGCTGCTGCGCGAGCTCCTCGGGGTTGGCAAAGGCGCCGCAGATGCGCTCCACCACCCCGGCGTGGCCGCGGATGTAGAACGGCGTGCGGATGTGGCCGAGCGGGTAAGCGCGGCGGACTTTCACCTTGTCGCCGGGTCGGTAAATGGGGACAGTCCCCATTTTCTCCTGGCTCAACGCGACCTCTCTCGCTTCGGCCGAGAAAATGGGGACTGTCCCCTTTTCTGCACTTGCTCCAGCTTGCGCGCGAGCTCGTCCGTCGTGATCACCCCTCTCTGGATCATCGTCTGCGTCAGCGACACGACCCAGCGGTCGTAGTAGCCCATCTTGTCGTAGTCCGCGGGCGTGAGGGATTCGATGTTCTTGCGCAGCTCGTCCACCGTCATGCGCTTCTTCATGCCCGTGACGCCCGTGAGCAGCATCATCATGGCGTCGACGCGCAGTTCCCAGTCGTCGTAGGCGTGCTCGGTCTTCCGCACCTTGCCGGCGGGAAGCCCGCCCATGTCGTGGTGGCCGCGCTCGATCACGGCGCCAATGCTACAGCAGGTGGTGATTCCGGATGCGCGCGGGCTTGCTTTATTTCCCTTCTATGCTATGGTCGGGCGCATGATGATGGCGCACATGAAATCCCACCTCGATGCAGCGATGCGCCGTCGCTCGCCCGGAACCCTGGTCTTTCTCACCTTCACCCGGTAACCGGCGCTAGCCGGGCTACCGGGGAATCTCGTCCCTCGAAGCGGCGGGCAGCGTGCCTTGGCGCGCAGCCGCCGCACGTTCCTTCTCCCTATTCCCTATGCCAGTGGAGGCGATGATGGCCATCCAATACGAACTGCTCATATCCGCCGCGGACGCCACGGCGCTCGGGCTCATGGTCGGCGAGCGGCGCCGCAGCCATGCGCTCGAGGCCAGCGCGGCCGAGGCGCTCGCCGACCTTCTGTCCGCGGCGCACGTCGTGCCCGACGATGCGTTGCCGCGCGACCGCGTGGCGATGGGCGCGCAGGTCACCTACGAGCAGCTGCCGGACGGCGTGCGCCGTACGGTCACGCTCGTCTTTCCCATGGACGCCGACGCCGGCAACGGCCGCGTCTCGGTGCTCTCGCCGATCGGCCTGGCGCTGCTCGGCCGCGCGCGAGGCAGCTCAGTCGAGCCGGCGCTGCCCGGCGGGCGGCGGCTGCGCGTCCGCGTCGTCGCCCTGGAGCGCGAGCCGCTCAGGGAGGCGGCGTGACAGATGTCTTCATCGTCACGCTCGGCGATCGCCTGCTGCTCGCGCAGCTGCCGCGCTACGAGCCACTGCGGGACAAGCTCGAGCGCGCCATCGTCGTTTCCTCCGAGGCCGTGCCGGCGGACGTGGTGACGATGAACTCGCGCGTGCGCTACGTCGACGGCAACGGCGAGCACGTGGCCGCGCTCGTCTACCCCGCCGCAGCCGGCGGGCCGGGCGCGCTGTCCATTTTCTCTGCGAGCGGAGCGGCGCTGCTCGGTCTTTGTGAAGGGCAGGAAACCGAGTGCGTGCTTATCGATGGAAGCCTGCAGCGTATGCGCGTAGACGAGGTGCTGCATCAGCCCGAGCGGGCCATGCGGCCTGGGCGCTAGTAGCCGTAGAAAGGCTCTGTGCGGACATCTGCGGCGGGGACGCCTAGGACGCCGAGTCCATGCTTCGCCGCCCCGACGAATCCGGGGGGGCCCACGACGAAGTACACGGGCGCGTCCAGCCCATGGCACGCGTCCGCGATCACCTCCGCGCCCAGTATTCGGGTGTCGCCCTGCCATGCCCGCGCGGACGCGGCCATGTCCGTCATAGTCGCGTGCAGGCGGAATGCCGGCAGCCGGGCCTCGAGCCCCTGCAGCTCGTCGAGAAACGCCGCGTCCTCCGGCCGCCGGTTCGAGTGGACGAGGCAAGACTCGCGCGCCGAGCCGTCATGGGCGGCCTGGCGCAGCATGCTCATGAAGGGCGTGATGCCGATGCCGCCGGCGATGAAAACGCAGGGACGCTGCGGATCGTCGCGCAACGTCATGGAGCCGCGCGGCCCCCGGAGCCCGATCGGCGCGCCGGCCGGAAGAGCGGCGAGCGCGCGCTTGAAGGCGCTGCCCTTGCGCATGCGGGTCGCGACGCAGAGCTCAGGCTCGAACGGCGCGCTTACCAGCGAGAAGATGCGCTGGCGGCTGTTCTCCTCGGGCGGCGGCTCGACGAGTACGAGCGTGATCGCCTGACCGGCCTCGAAATCGAAGCCGGGCGGCTTGGCCAGCCGGAACGCCCGCGTGCCGGCGGCGATCTCCTCGTGACCGAGGAGACGAGTGTCGTAGGCGCTCAAAAGCTGCGGATGCCGGGAAGCGGGGCCGTCAATTCGTGCCGGACGTCGTCCTCGTCGTACCAGTACAGCTTGCCGGGCTCCTCGCCGCGGGTGAGCTCGTGCGAGCCGTCGCAGAACGGCTGGCTCAGCGATAGGCCGCACTGGCAGAGCGACTGTTCCTTGCCATCGATGACGTAGGCCTTGGGCTCCGTATGCGTGCGCTTCACGACTCGTGCCATGTCGTCACTCCTTTCGCGATGTGTCATTCGATGCCGCAGCCGGCACGGGCGTTACCGAGCCTCCGATCGGCGCGGCATCGGGTGCAAGGTAGAAGGCATCGCTCGCGGGAAACGTGCCCTTGAGGGCCTCGTCCAGCTTTTCGTCCAGGTTCAGCATGGCCGTGCCCGCCTCGCCAGCCAGCGCCTGAAATCCGCGCAGGAGGCGAGGAATTGGCGCCGGTAGTCCGGCGTGCTCGCGAAATGCCTAGGGTCGAGGACCGCGCGCCGATAGATCGCAAGCGTGCGCCGCACCCAGGCCGCGGCCGCCGCCTCGCCGTCGCGTGCGACGAGGAACCCGATACGAAAGCGCTCGGTGCCATCGCCCCGCAGGTCGCGGCCGGCCTCAGCCACGAACGATCACCCCGATCACGATCGCGGCATCCAGCACGACCCAGCCGACGCAGGCAAGATAGATCGTCTTGTCGCGCTTGTGCAATCCGTAGACGAACCACAGGACCGCGGCGAAGAGGTAGGCGATCCAGGACACGAGCGAGACGCCGCCGGGATGGGGCCCGGCCCACACGGCGAGGACCTGCGGCACGGTCATGAGCATCGTGACCACGGAGAGGCTGCGCAGGACTTTCTCCAGTCCGCTGACTGGGGCCGGCTGCGGCGCGCCGCCGACGATGGAAACGTCGACCGGATGGGTCGTCATTGCCGCGCCTTTTCGCCGAGGTACTCCTGCAGCACGACGGCGCCGTTGTGAACGGTGTCGCGAGCGCTGTAGAGCAGCGTCACGCGGCCGCGCGCCGCGGCCTCGAGAACGGGCTTCCAGGCAGCGGGATTCGCGTTTAGCTCGGCCCGGTATCGCCGCCTGAACTCGGCCCATCGCTCTGCCCGGTGGTCGAACCACTTCCGCAGGTCCGTGCTGGGAGCAACGTCCTTCGCCCAGGCGTCGGCCGCGAGCGCGGCCTTCTTCATGCCGCGCGGCCACAGCCGCTCGACCAGGATGCGCCGCCCGTCCGACTTTGCGGGCGGCTCGTAGGTACGCTTGATGCGGATCACGGAGAAGCAAGGTCACTCGCTCGCGCGAGCAGCCGGCAACGAACGCCCTCCACGATGCGATCGCAGCGCTCCCCCGCGAAGCCGAAGGCCTCTCCGAGCATCGCCTCCTCCTCTTGTGAAAGCGCCTCGCGCAGGCGGCTGCGCGCGCGGAAAAAGCGCGTGCGCACCGTAGCCAGCGGCAGACCGAGGGCGGCGGCCGTTTCCCCGACCGAGAGCTCCTCGAGCGCGCGCAGGACGAACACTTCCCTGTACGCTTCGGGCAGCGCGTCGATGCGTGCTTCGATCCGCCTGCGCAGCTCGCCGTTCTCGGCGGCGGCCAGCGTCGAGTCGCCTTGGGGCACGAGGGCCTGCTCTTCGATCTCGGCCGCCGTGAGCCCGGGACGGATCGGCATCACTTCGGCCCGGCGCCGGGCCTTGCGGCGCCGCTGGAGCGCCTCGTGCACGCAGATGCGCACGAGCCAGGTCGAGAGCGCCGCCTCGCCGCGAAACAGGCTCATGCCTCGGTAGGCGCGCAGATAAGTCTCCTGGACCACGTCCTCAGCCTCGGCATCGTCGCGCAGAATGGCGCGCGCGGTCCGGAAAAGGCGCTTGTTGTGCAGACGCATCAGGCGCTCGAGCGCCCTGGCGTCGCCGCATGCAACCCGCCGGCAGAGTTCCGTCTCGGGAAGTTCGACGCGTGCTGCGGTTGCGGCCGTCATGAAACCCTCCTGTAGGTGTCGCGCGCCAATGGACGTTGCGAGGCGCCTCCGCGACCCCGCTCAAGGCCGTGCCCGGCGCGCAGACGGGCCTTCGCCTCACGAACGATGTCGCGCACGATGTCGGCGGCGGGGCGCACGCGCTCGATCAGATCCACCGCCTCGCCTGCCCACACGACTGCTGTGTCGAAATCGCCCCGGAGCGCGGCCTCCTGGTAGGCGCGGCGCAGCCCGGGCGGCGCCAGCGCGAGCTCGGCGTCACGCCCACGCCACCGGCGCAGGAAGCCGTTGCCCAACGCGCGCCCGGCGAACGCGCGCGGCCATGCCAGGCGGCGCACCGTGTCGAACACGTGCGTGCGCTCAGTGTCGTCGCCGCAGGCCGCAACGATGCGCGCCTTGGCGCGCGCGTGGCCGAGCGCCTCCGCGCTTGCGTAGAAGCGCGTACCCAGGAGCGCTCCCTGAGCCCCGAGCATGAGCGCGGCTGCCAGGCCGCGACCGTCGGCGATGCCGCCTGCCGCGACAACAGGTACAGGCGACACCTCGTCGACCACGGCCGGAACCAGGGCAAGCGTCCCGCGCGAGCCGGCGTGACCGCCCGCCTCCGTGCCTTGTGCGACGATGACGTCGGCACCGGCCCGGCGGGCGCGGCGCGCGCCGGAAAGGTCCTGCACCTGGCAGAGGAGCCTGCACCCCGCGTCCTTGATCAGGCGAACGAACGGCTTTGGATCGCCGAAAGAAAGCATCACGGCTGCGGGCTCATGCTCGAGCGCGGCCAACAGCACCTGTCGCTGCAGCGACCAGGTGATGAAACCGATGCCCCAGGGCCGGCGTGTCAGCGCACGTAGCAGTGAGAGCTCTCGGTCGACCCAGTCCGCGTCTCCGTAGCCGCCGCCCACCATCCCGAGTGCGCCGGCGCTGGAGACCGCCGCGGCGAGCCGCCCGCCCGACACGCCGCCCATCGGCCCGAGGATCAGCGGATGCTCGATTTGAAGCATCGACGTCAAGCGGGTCAGGCTCACGTCACGGCACTCCGCGGAGCGAGCTCGGCGAGCAGAGCCTCGCAAGCTGCGATGTTGTCGCGGTGCTCGTCGCGCATCCTCGCCAGCACTTCCCTCGCCGGCGAGCCGGCAAGGCGCGGCAGGGCCGCGGAGACCCTGCGCACCACCCACGCCTGGCTGCGATCGAGGAGCGCCAGGCGCTCCGCCCAGCCGGAGGTCGCGCGTTCGGCCTCCAGCAGCTCGTTGAGCAGGGCGGCAATCTCTTCGCGGCGCATTCGATCGCCGGCACTCATGTCATCGTAGGCGCGTCGCAGCTGAGGAAGCGGTGGTCCTCGACGCCGCGCACGCCCGGCACGTTCTCCGCCGCCACGCGCCGCCGCCCGTTCCGCATCGGTGTCCACCATGCCCCAGAAGTGCACGACGCCGTCACGGTGGTCTCGGGCGCCACGGTGATCACGGGCGAGGTCATGACGTCTCTCGCTTTCATGGCAGAACTCCTTTGCGGTCGATGATCTCGCGCAGCACTTGCGCGTGGTTGCGCGTGTCGTCCTGCGCGCCGAACACCAGCGTGACGGCGGTACGCCGCCGCAGGTCCTCGAGCAGGTGCACGAGGCGCGCCCGTCTCGAGAGCTCCGCGCGATAGCGTTCGCGGAAGCGCTCCCAGCGGCGCGGGTCGCGCCGATACCACGCCGACAGCGCGAGGCTGGGTGCGGCCTCGCGCAGCCAGAGGTCGATCGCCGCGCGCTGCCGGCACGCGCCGCGCGGCCAGCGCCGTTCCACCAGCACGCGCATGCCGTCGCCCGGTTCCGCCAGGAGCTCGACGGACTTGACGCGCACGGGCTTGCGCGAGCCTCGCCTCAAACGCTCGCCTCATGGCGCTGCGCCCTCAGCAGGTCCTCCACCACGGCGGGATCCGCGAGCGTGGTGACGTCGCCGAGGTCGGTGGTGTGGCCTTCCGCGACGCGGCGCAGGATGCGTCGCATGATCTTTCCCGAGCGCGTCTTGGGAAGCAGCGGCGCCCACTGCACGCGGTCGGGGGTCGCGATGGGTCCGATCCGCTCGCGCACCCAGCTCACCAGCTCCCGACGGAGCGACTCGCTCGGCTTCGCCGCCGCGCGCAGCGTGACATAGGCATGGATGCCCTGCCCCTTGAGGCCGTGCGTGAAGCCTACGACCGCCGCTTCGGCGACTTTCGGGTGCGCGACCAGCGCGCTCTCGATCTCGGCGGTGCCCAGGCGGTGGCCGGCGACGTTGATCACGTCGTCGACGCGCCCGGTGATCCAGTAGTAGCCGTCACGGTCGCGGCGCGCGCCGTCGCCCGTGAAGTACAGGCCCGGGAACTGGCTGAAGTAGGTGCGCAGGAACCGCGCATGGTCGCCGTACACCGTGCGCGCGATGCCGGGCCCGGCGTCGCGCAGGCAGAGCAGGCCCTCGCATTCGCCCTCGAGCGCGTTACCGGCCTCGTCCACGATCACCGGCTGCACGCCGAAGAACGGCAGCGTCGCCGAGCCCGGCTTGGTCGCGACGGCTCCCGGAAGCGGCGCGATCATGATGCCGCCCGTCTCGGTCTGCCACCAGGTGTCCACGATCGGACAGCGCCCGTCGCCCACCACGCGGCGGTACCAGAGCCAAGCCTCCGGGTTGATCGGCTCGCCCACCGAGCCGAGCAGTCGCAGGGAGCGCCGGCTGGTCCTGCGCACCGGCTCTTCGCCGTAGCGCATGAGCGCGCGGATGGCGGTCGGCGCCGTGTAGAACACGCTGACGCGATGCTTGTCGACGATGCGCCAGAAGCGCGACGGATCCGGGTGATGCGGCACGCCCTCGAACATGACGGTCGTCGCGCCGTTGGCGAGAGGCCCGTACACGATATAGCTGTGGCCCGTGACCCAGCCGATATCTGCCGTGCACCAGTACACGTCGTCATCGCGCTGGTCGAAGACGAACTGGTGGCTGAGCGACACCTGCGCGAGGTAGCCCGCGGTCGTGTGCAGTACGCCCTTCGGCTTGCCCGTGGAGCCCGAGGTGTACAGGATGAACAGCGGATCCTCGGCGCCCATCGGCTGCGGGGGGCACAGCGGTCGCTGTCGGGCGAGCAGCTCGTGGTACCAGACGTCGCGCTCGGCGCGCCACGCGATCCCGCCTCCCGTGCGCCGCAGGACGACGCAGCGCGTCACCGACGGGCAGTCCGCGAGCGCCGCGTCGGCGCTCGCCTTGAGCGGAACGCGGCGCCCACCGCGCAGCCCCTCGTCCGCGGTGATGAGCAGACGCGCGTCGCAGTCGCGAATGCGGCTCGCCAGCGACTCGGGCGAGAATCCCGCGAACACGACCGAGTGGATCGCGCCGATGCGCGCGCAGGCGAGCATGGCGACGGCCGCCTCCGGCACCATGGGCAGGTAGATCGTCACGCGATCGCCCTTGCGCACGCCGAGCTCGCGCAGGCCGTTGGCCAGCCTGCAGACCTCGGCGTGCAGCTGCGCGTAGGTGATCTCGCGGCTCTCCGCCGGATCGTCGCCTTCCCAGAGGATCGCGGTGCGCGCGCCCCGGTCGGCGAGGTGTCGGTCCAGGCAGTTCGCGCTCGCGTTGAGGATGCCGTCGGCGAACCAACGGATCCTGACGTCCCCCGGGCCGTAGGAGACGTCCCGAATGCGCGTGGGCGCACGCAGCCACTCGAGCCGCGTCGCCTGCTCGGCCCAGAACCCCTCGGGGTCGCGCACGGAGCGCGCGTAGGCGCGACGATACCCTTCCGCGTCGATCAAGGCGTCCTTGCGCCAGGCGTCGGGGACTGCGAACAGGCGGTCGTTCTCAGGCATGGTGCGGCTCCCTGGCGAGCAGACTGCGCTCGGCGAACTCCCAGTCGAGCAGGTGCCCGAGCACGCCGGAGACGTAGTCGGCGCGCCGCGCCTGGTAATCCAGGTAGTAGGCGTGCTCCCAAACGTCGATCACCAGACCCGGCACGCCGCCGGTCGTGATCGGGGAGTCCGCATTGGCGGTCGTTTCCACGCACAGCCGACCGTCGCGCTCGAGGAGCCACGCCCAGCCGCTGCCGAACACGGAAATCGCGGCGGACTTCAGTCGCTCGAGCAGCCGGTCCTGTCCGCCGAAATCCTTCGCGATGCGCGCGGCCAGTCGCGACGGCACCGCCGCGCGCTGCCCTGCGGGTCGCAGCGAGCGCCAGAAGAACTCGTGGTTCCAGGCCTGCGCCGCGCTGTTGAAGAGGTTGCGCGCGGCGGGGTCGCGCGCGCTGCGCTCGACGATCAAGCGCAAGGGCAACCCCTCCAGATCGGTGCCGTGCACCAGCGCGTTGACACGTTCCACGTAGCTGCGGTGATGCACGCCGTGGTGCACCTGCAGCGTGGCCGCGGAGATGAACGGCTCAAGGGCGTCGTACTCGTAGGGGAGCGAAGGCAGGGTCAGGGACACGGTTTTCTCCATGCGATGCGGCGATCATGGCCCTGGCGAATAGTGAAGTAAAACGAATTTAAGTCCTGTTTGAGTAAACTATCCGTTATATAAGCCCCGGAGGCCACCGCATGGAAATCGCCCTCGCCCGCACCTTCCTCGAGATCGTCGGCAGCGGCAGCTTCATCCGCGCCGCGGAGCGCCTGCACGTCACGCAGACGGCCGTGAGCGTGCGCGTGCGCACGCTCGAGTCGCTGCTCGGCCGCAAGCTCTTCCTGCGCAGCAAGTCCGGCGCTTCGCTCACCGCCGCGGGCGAGGAATTCCTGCGCTTCGCCCCGTCGCTCGTGCAGCTCTGGGAGCGCGCGCGCCACCAGGTGGCGGTGCCGCCCGGGCGGCGCGCCGTGATCGCCGTGGCCGGCGAGCTCAGCCTGTGGAACCCCCTGCTCCTGGAATGGATGGTGTGGATGCGGCGCTCGGCGCCCCAGCTCGCGGTGCGGGCGAGGGTCGCCCTGCCGCAGCCCCTCATGGATCAGGTCGGCTCGGGCGTCGTGGACATCGGCGTCCTCTACGCACCCCAGCAAAGGCCCGGGCTGAAGGTCGAGCTCCTGATGAAGGAGAAGCTCGTCCTCGTCACCACCGCTCGCGGCGGCAAGGCCGTCCGCGGCGGCGACTACATCTACGTGGATTGGGGCCCCGAGTTCGCGGCGCAGCACAACCTTTCATACCCGGAGCTGTCGAGCCCCGGCACGTACGTGGACCTCGGCCCGCTCGGCCTGCAGTACATCCTGCGCGCGGGCGGCTCGGGGTACTTCCGGCAGCAGGCGGCGGCGCCCCACCTGCGCTCCGGCAAGCTGACGCTGGTGCGCGGCGCGCCGGAGTACTTGTATCCGGCCTACGCCGTCTATCCGGAGGACGCCGACCCCAAGCTGCTCATGCCGGCGCTGACAGGGCTAAGGCACGTCGCGAAGCTGCAGCAGGAAAGCGGTCGACCCCGCCGGTAGCGGCTACAGCAGCTCGCGCCGCACCACCGCGTGGATGCCCTTGTTGCCGTCGACCAGCCGGGTGCGGGCTTGCTTTGTTTCTTCTCTGTGCTATGGCCTGCCGCCCGAAGGCCACGCCGCCTCCGATTCCCGGGCCGGCCCGATGCGGATCTCGTCGCGGTGGCCGAACCCGGCCGAGTTGTCGACGAAGTACAGGCGCGCGGCCTGCAGTTCGTACCAGCGCACCTTGTCCATCGCCGCGGCGATCGCCGCCGGCGCGCCCGCAAGCCGGCGAACGACCGGAAATTTCGCGGCATAGAGACGCCGGGCGCGCTCGCATCGCGCGCCGCGCAGCTCGCGCACGGCGCCCTCGAGCTGCACGCCCTTGACCTGCGGCCAATCCGCGTAGTCCTCCTGGATCGTCGCGGCCGCGGCCGGGCTCGCGGCGAGGTTGCGGCAGTGGCGGCTCGCCGGCGAGGAGAGAAAATAGAGCTTGAAGCCGGCGCTCGCGTAGAACACCGCGGCCGCCCACGGACCCGTGCGGTCCTGCGTCGCGAGTGTCATCACGTGGTGTGCGCGCAGGTACGCGAGCACCCTCGCGCGCAACGCCTGCGGCATCAGGATTTCCGCTCTTCGTGCAGCCGCTTGAGCCGGTACGCGAACTGCGGCCGGGTGAGGCCGAGCATGCGCGCCGCGGCGGACAGGTTGCCGCGCGCCTTGTCGATCGCGGTCTGCAGCAGCATCTCCTCGAGCTGGTCCAGCGTCATGACGCTGTTGAACAAGGCGTCGCACAGGCTCTTGCCCGGCTCGACGCGGCCGGCGTCCAGGCTGCCGTTCGTGTCGAGGCGGAACTCGCGAGCGCCGTCGCCCGGCTGCGAGGAGAACAGGTGGTTCACCTCGACGCCGCCGCCCGCCGGGGCGAGGATCACGCCGCGCTCGACCATGTTCTGCAGCTCACGGATGTTGCCCGGCCAGGCATAGCCGAGCAGCGCGCGCTTTGCCTTGTCGGTGAAGCCGCGCAGCTTCTTGCCGTGCAGCGCGCAGTACTTGGCGAGGAAGCGCTTGGCGAGCGGCGGGATATCCTCCTTGCGCTCGCGCAGCGGCGGAATGCAGATCTGGTAGGCGTTCAGGCGGTAGTACAGATCCGAGCGGAACCTGCCTTGCTTCACCAGTTGGCAAAGGTCGTGGTTGGTCGCCGCCACCAGCCGCACGTCCACCTTCCGCGTCCTCTGATCGCCGAGGCGCTCGAACTCGCCGTCCTGGAGCACGCGCAGCAGCTTCGCCTGCGCGGGCAGCGGCAGGTCGCCGATTTCGTCCAGGAACAGCGTGCCGCCGTCGGCGCGCTCGAAGCGGCCCTGGCGCGCCACCAGCGCCCCGGTGTAGGCGCCTTTCTCCGCGCCGAACAGCTCCGACTCGACCAGGTCGGGCGGGATCGCGCCGCAGTTGATGGCAACGAACGCTCGCTCGCGCCGCGCGCCCGAGTCGTGCAGCCAGCGCGCAAACATCTCCTTTCCCACGCCCGTCTCGCCCAGCAGCAGCACGCTGATGCGGCTCGCAGCCGCCGGCTTGAGCAGCTCGCAGGCCGCGCGAAAGCCCGGCGAGGTCCCGACCATGTCCTCGGGCAGCGTTTCCTTGCCGCCGATGCTCGAGCGCAGTTGCACCACCTGCGTCTGCAGCTCCATCAGCTGGTCGGCGATGGCGTCGGGCGCGAGGAAGCGCATCTGCTCGGCGGCATCGTCCCACTCCTCGGCCGGCTTGCCGACGATGCGGCAGTTGGCCTGCCCCGCGCCGACGCACTCGGTCTCCTTGTACAGCACCTGCCGGCCCATGAACGCCGAGGTGTAGCCGCTCGCGTAGCCGATCTGGGTCCAGCACACCGGGGTCGGGTGGATGCCGTAGAAGCGCCGGTGCCACTGGCCCTCCCAGGAGTTCTCCCACAGGAACTCGCCGTAGAACCTGCCGGCGACGCGGTCGAGCTCGAGCTTCACCGGCGTCACGCGCACGATGCCTTCGAGGGCGTGCAGCTGCGGCCCGGTCATGAACGCCTCGAGGTCGGTGGCGCTCTGGGCGCGGGTGCGCGCCAGCTCCGCGTCGCGCACGCCCGAGGCGTAGCCCATGCGCGTCAGCAGGCCCTGCGCGCGCTCCATGCCCAAGCTGTCGATCAGCTCCTTGCGCAGCAGCGCCTGCGCCTCGGCGTGCACCAGCAGCATGCGGTGCTCGTGCAGCCAGATCTGGCCCGTCTCGGCGCAGAAGTGCACGCGCGCGCGCAGGTCCTCGTCGGCGGCGGGGCGCTCGATCACGCGAAGCGACGGCATGCGCCAATGTGCTCCCGAATGGACCATCTTGCTGGCCCGTCCGCGCCGCGCCTTTGACATGCGTCAACAAGTCGCGACAAAGCCGCGCATCACCAATTGATCAACAGCCCGCGCGCCCCGCTGCAGGGGCCTCACCAATTCGTGAAGTGCCCCAGGGCGCGGGCACGGGCCGTCTGCGCGCCTGTTTTGCGCACCGCATCACACCGCTGCAGCGGGGCTGCGGTGTTGCAGCGCGCCACGGTGCGTGGCACGGCTGTTGCAGTCGAAACCGGGAGCACACGCCACGCTGACCATTGGAGGAGGCGCAGATGAAATTTCCCGTTCCGCACGACGTCAAGGCGAAGGCCATCCCCGGCACCGAAGGCTGGGAGCGGATGTATCCCTACCAGTACCAGTTCGTCACCGACGACCCGGTGCGCAACCGGTACGAGAAGGACACGTTCTGGTTCTACGACGGCCTGCACTACCCCGAGCCGCTGTATCCCTTCGACACGATCTGGGACGAGGCCTGGTACCTCGCGCTGTCGCAGTACAACAACCGCATCTTCCAGGTGCCACCGGTGCGCGGCGTGGACCACCGCATCATCAACGGCTACGTCTACATCTCCCCGGTGCCGGTGAAGGACCCCGAGGAGATCGGCCGCCGCGTGCCGAATTTCACGGAACGCGCGGGCTTTTACTTCAAGAACTGGGACGCGCTCGAGGCGAAATGGAAGATCAAGATGGAGGCGACCATCAAGGAGCTCGAGGCGCTGCAGATCCCGGCGCTGCCTGAGCTCGAAGAGCTGTCGGTGGTGACCGAGGCGCTCGGCGAGTCCAAGGGCTATCACCTGCTCAAGGGCTACGACGACCTCATCAACCTGGGGATCAAGTGCTGGCAGTACCACTTCGAGTTCCTGAACCTCGGGTACGCGGCGTACGTGTTCTTCCTCGATTTCGTGCAGAAGCTGTTTCCCAGCATCCCGCTGCAGCGGGTCACGCAGATGATCTCGGGCATCGACGTCATCATGTACCAGTCCGACGAGGAGCTGAAGAAGCTCGCGCGCAAGGCGATCGAGCTGGGCGTGGTCGAGGCGGTGACCTTCAGCAAGGAGTGGGCGCAGGTCGAGCCGGCGCTGGCGAAGCTGCCCAAGGGCCGCGAATGGCTCGCCGCGCTGGAAAAGGTGCGCAACCCCTGGTTCCACATCTCGACGGGAACCGGCTGGTACCACCACGACCGCTCCTGGAACGACAACATGAACGTGCCGCTCTCGGGCATCCAGACCTACGTGGGCAAGCTCCAGAAGGGCGTCAGCATCGATCGGCCGATGCAGAAGGTGCGCGACGAGCGCGACCGCATCATCGCCGAGTACCGCGACCTGATCCAGAAGGACGAGGACCGCAAGCAGTTCGACGAGCTGCTGGGCTGCGCCAGGACCGTGTTCCCGTACGTCGAGAACCACCTGTTCTACGTCGAGCACTGGTTCCACTCGATCTTCTGGAACAAGGTCCGCGAGGTCGCGGCGATCCTCAAGGACCACGGCCTGATCGGCGACGTCGAGGACATCTGGTACTTGCGCCGCGACGAGATCAAGCAGGCGCTGTGGGACGTGGTCACGGCGTGGGCCACCGGCGTCACGCCGCGCGGCACCCAGACCTGGCCGAAGGAAATCGAGTGGCGCAAGGGCGTGATGCAGAAGTTCCGCGAGTGGAAGGCGCCGCCCGCGATCGGCACTGCGCCCGAGGTGATCCAGGAGCCCTTCACCATCGTGCTCTGGGGGGTGACCAACAAGTCGCTCGCCGACTGGGCCGCGGTGACGGAAATCAAGGACCCCGCGACCATCAGCGAGCTGAAGGGCTTTGCGGGCAGCCCCGGCATCATCAAGGGCCGGGCGCGTGTTTGCCGCACCGTGGACGAAATCGGCCAGCTGCTGGAAGGCGAGATCCTGGTCGCGCCGACCACCTCGCCCTCCTGGGCGCCGGCCTTCGCCAAGATCGGCGCGTGCGTCACCGACGTCGGCGGCGTGATGAGCCATGCGGCGATCGTCTGCCGCGAGTACGGCATGCCGGCGGTGGTCGGCACCGGGCACGCGACCAAGATCATCAAGACCGGGATGATGCTGCAGGTCGACGGCTCGAGCGGCGCGGTCTCGATCGCGCGCTGAGCGAGGAGGCGGGCATGAGCGCTGCGCCCATCGTCTGCTGGTTCGAGGACTGCGCCAGCGCCTCGGCCAGCCTGGTCGGCGGCAAGTGCGCCTCGCTCGGCGAGCTGATCCGGGCCGGGGCGCGCGTGCCGCCGGGCTTCGCGCTCACCACCGAGGGCTATCGCCGCTTCATGGGCGCCTCGGGCCTGGGGCACGAAGTCGGGCTGCGGCTGCGCGGCGTGGACGCGCGCGACCTGGACGCGCTCGAGCGCGCAAGCGCATCGATCCGCGAGGCGATCGAGGCGCAGCCGTTCTCCGCCGAAATAGAGGACGCGGTCGGCGAGTGCTACCGCAAGCTCTCGGTGCGCTGCTGCATGCCCGCGGTGCCGGTGGCGGTGCGCTCGAGCGCCACGGCGGAGGACCTGCCCGACGCGAGCTTCGCCGGCCAGCAGGACACCTACCTGTGGATCCGCGGCATCGACGAGGTGCTGCACCACGTGCGCCGCTGCCTCTCGAGCCTGTACACCGCGCGCGCAATCGGCTACCGCACCAACAGGGGCTTCGACCACGAGCAGGTCGAGATCAGCGTGGGCGTGCAGAAGATGGCCAAGTCCTCGACCGCGGGCGTGATGTTTACCCTCAACCCGTCAAACGGCGACCGCTCGGTGATCGTCATCGACGCCAATTTCGGCTTCGGCGAGTCGGTGGTGTCGGGCGAGGTGACACCCGACCACTTCGTGGTCAACAAGGTCACGCTCGACATCCTCGAGCGCACGATCTCCACCAAGGAGCTGTACTACACGGTCGATCCCAAGGCGCAGCGCTCGCGCGCCTTCGAGGTTCCCTTCGAGCGGCAGAAGGTGCAGTCGCTGGTGGACGACGAGATCACCGAGCTCGCCTGGACCGGCAAGAAGATCGAGCAGCACTACGGCCACCCGCTGGACATCGAGTGGGCGGTGGACAAGACCCTGCCCTCGGGCGGCAATCTCTTCATCCTGCAGGCGCGTCCAGAGACGGTGTGGAGCCGCAAGCAGAGCGCGGCCTCTGCCGCGCCCGCCTCGGCGATGGACTACATCGTCTCGAGCATGCTGCAGGGACGGAAACTGGTCTGACAACCGAATTCGACAGCGAAGGGAAAAGCACATGAAACGCATGGAAGTGAGGCCGATCGACGACCTGCGCAGCTACATCGAAGCCTGCGAGGCGCACGGGCTGCTGCACCGGGTGAAGGCGGAGGTCGACTGGAAGTACGAGCTGTGCCACATCTCCAAGGTGAACGAGGAGGCGAAGGGCCCGGCGCTGCTCTACGAGAACGTCAAGGGCTACAAGATCCCTGTGTTCACCAGCGCCTTCACCACGCCGCAGCGCCTGGCGATCGCGCTCGAGCAGGACCCGTCGCTGTCGATGAGCAACCTGTCGAAGAAGTGGATGCAGCTCACCACCAAGCAGATGGTGAAGCCGCGCTTCGTGGACAAACCGCCGGTCATGGAAAACGTGCTCGAAGGGGCCGCGGTGGACATCGAGAAGTTCCCGAGCCCGTACTTCTACCCCGACGACGGCGGCCGCTTCTTCGTCACCGCCGGGTATCTGGTGACCAAGGACCCGGACACCGGCTGGACCAATCTGGGCACCTACCGCGCGCAGGTGCTCGCCAAGGACATCCTCGGCTCGCAGATCATCAAGGGCAAGCACGGCGACATGCACATGAAGAAGTACCAGGAGCGCGGCGAGCTGATGCCCGCGGCCTACGTCGTGGGCTGCGACCCGGTGCTGTTCCTCGCCGGCTCGACGCTGGTTTCGGCGCAAACCGACGAATACGACATCGCCGGCTCGCTGCGCGGCCGCCCGGTGCCGGTGTTCAAGTCGGAGCTCACCGGCCTGACGCTGCCGGCGAACGCCGAGATCATCGCCGAGGGCTTCATCGACCCGAACGAGCTGATGGACGAAGGGCCGTTCGGCGAATACACCGGCTACTACTCGGGCAACAAGGGCAAGGACTACCCCAAGCCCGTGCTGCGCATCAAGCGCATCCTGCACCGCAACGACCCGGTGTTCTGGGCGACGACCGTCGGCAAGCCGATCAACGACATCCACATGATCCAGTCGCTCAACCGCACCGCCACGCTGTGGTACGACCTCGAGACCATGAGGGTGCCGGGCATCCAGAGCGTGTACATCCCGCCCGAGGCCTGCGGCCGCTTCTGGGTGGTGGTCTCGGTGAAGCAGATGTACCCGGGCCACTCGAACCACGTAGGCAACGCGGTGATCGCGAGCACCACCGGTCATTACGGCGTCAAGGGCGTGATCACCGTGGACCACGACATCGCCGCCGACGACTGGGACCGGATCTGGTGGGCGCTCGCTACGCGCTTCGACCCGAAGCGCTCGGCGCAGATCATCGACCGCGGCCGCTCGACGCCGCTCGACCCGGGGCTGCCGATCGAGGCGCGCGAGGTCACCAGCCGCATCCTGCTGGATGCCTGCACGCCGTTCGAGTGGAAGAACAAGCCCAGCGAGATCTTCATGGACCGCGCGGTGCTGCAGAAGGTGTCGGACCGCTGGAACGAGTACGGCTTCAAGGGCGCGAGCCCGGTGGCCGACATGATCCCGCGCCTGACGCGTCCCGAGGCGCCGAAGAAGGCCCAGGCCAGGTGAAAAAAGGCATCGTCATCGTCTGCAACCTGGACACGCGCGGCGAGGACATCGTCTTCGTCAAGCGGCTGATCCAGGACCGCGGCCACGAGGCGATCCTGCTCGACTTCAGCATGGAGGAGCCGCCGCCCTTCCCTGGCGACATCCGCACCGAGGAGGTCGCGGCGCGCGGCGGGCTGCCGATCGAGGTGGTGCGCGAGAAATACCGCTCGGACCGCGACGCCGCCACGCAGAACCAGGTCAAGGGCGCCGCCGCAATCGTCGAGGAACTGCTCGGGCAGGGCCGCGTGCACGGCGTCATCGGCATCGGCGGCGGCACCGCGACCCTGGTCGCCACCTCGGTGATGAAGCGGCTGCCCTTCGGCATGCCGAAGCTCATGGCCTCGCCCATGGCCGCGCATCCGGCCTACATCGACAAGTACGTCGGCACGCGCGACATCACCATGCACCACACCGTGCTCGACATCGTGAAGATGAACCCGCTGCTCAAGGCGCAGATCATCAACGCGGTCGGCGCGATTTGCGGCATGGTCGAGATGACCCAGGGCACCGACATCAGGTTCGAGCGGCCCTGCGTCGCGGTGTCCTCGTTCGGCTTCGGCGAAATGGCGGTGCAGGCGGCGCTCGGCATGCTCGAGCAGGCCGGCTTCACGCCGGTGGTGTGCCACGCGCAGGGCAAGGGCGATCGCGCAATGGAGGAAATGATCCGCGACGGCGTGTTCCACGGCGTGCTCGACCTGTGCACCGGCGGCGTGATGGAACATCTGTTCAAGGGCAATCGCGATCCTGGTCCGGAGCGGCTGATGGCGGCGGTCGAGACCGGGATTCCCATGGTGCTCGCGCCCTGCGGGCTGGACATCCTGTCCTACGGCGGGCGCGCCGACATGCTGGACAAGACCAGGGACCGCCCGCAGTACGTGCAGGACGCGCTGCGCGTGCAGGTGCGCACCACCGCCGGGGAGCTGCGCCAGGCGGCCGACGTGTTCGCCGAGCGGCTCAACCGCGCGCGCGGCCCGTGGAGCTTCCTCGTGCCGCTCAAGGGCTGGTCCTCGCTCGACAAGGAAGGACGGCCGATCTACGACCCGGCGGCGGACGCGGCGTTCGTCGCGCGGCTGAAGGAAGGACTCGCCGAGCCGGGTCGCGTGAAGGAGCTGGACCTGCACCTGTACACCCCGGAGTTCGCGCGCGCCGCGGTGGACGAGTTCGCAGGGCTGTACGGCGCAAAGGAGGCAAAGCCATGCTTGTCCGCGACTGGATGAGGCCCAACCCGGCGACCATTCCGGGCGACACCCTCGCCACAGAGGCGAAGCGCGTGCTGGCCGACCAGAACCTGCACGCGCTGCCGGTGGTGGAGCAGGGCAGGCTGCGCGGCCTGGTGACGCGCCACATCCTGCTGCGCGCGGGCCACTACGTGCTGCGCACGCAGGACCCCGACGAGCTGGATTTCTTTGCCACGCGCCTGATGGTGAAGGACATCATGGTGCGCAGCCCGGCCACGGTCGAAGCCGCCGACACGATGCAGCACTGCCTGAGAAAGGGGCGCGAGCTCGGCGTGGCGCAGTTCCCGGTGATGGAGGACGGCCTCGTGGTGGGGATCATCTCGGCGAACGAGATCTTCCAGCTCGCCGCGCACTGCGTGGAGCGTCACGCATGAACCGGCCGCTGGTGGTGGCGATCACGGGCGCGACGGGCGTCGTCTACGGCGTCGAGCTGCTGCGCGTGCTCAAGGACCTGGGGCAGGAGACGCACCTCATCCTGAGCGAGGCGGCCGGGCTCAACCTGTCGATCGAGACCGAGTACGGCATCGACGAGGTCAAGGCGCTCGCGCACACCGTCTACAGCAACAAGGACGTGGGCGCGGCGGTGGCGAGCGGGTCGTTCCGCACGCGCGGCATGATCGTCGCGCCCTGCACGGTGAAGACGCTGTCGGCGATCGCAAACTCCTTCACCTACAACCTCGTCATCCGCGCCGCCGACGTGACGCTGAAGGAGCGGCGGCCGCTGGTGCTGATGGTTCGCGAGACGCCGCTGCACAAGGGGCATCTCGAGCTGATGGCCCGGGCCGCGGACTGCGGCGCGATCATCCTCCCGCCGATGCCCGCCTTCTATCACCGGCCCGCGACCATCATGGATCTCGTCCACCAGAGCATCGGCAAGGCGCTCGACCAGGTGGGCATCGAGCACGCGCTGTTCCGGCGCTGGAGCGGGCGTGGCCCGGGCGAAGAGCAGCGCGACTCGCTCCGCGTCGCGAAGTAGCAGCGCCGGCGCCTCGTGGCGGCGTTACTCGCCGCGCGCGTGGCGCGCCCGGGCGGTGATCTTCGATTTCGAGGGCACGCTGGTGGATTTCCAGTGGCAGCTCGAGCCGGCGGAGCGCGAGCTGCGCCTTGCGCTCGCGCGGCTGGGGCTCGAGGGAGGGGAGTTCGCCTCGGGCAACTACGCCTCGATGTGGAACGCGGCCGCGGCGCGCCTCGGATCGGCCGGCGGGCTGTGCAAGCTGCGCGGCGCGCTGGGCCCGATCTACGACCGCTGGGACGCGGATGCGCTCAGCCGATGGGCGCCGCG
>DATFEJ010000317.1:0-8044 GCA_035251235.1 Burkholderiales bacterium | reverse complement strand
GGCCTGGGCGCCCTTGGCCGCAAGCTTGCGCAGCGCCCGCGCAAGCGCTTCCGCCTGCGTCGCATCGGCCGCGCGTCCGGCGCGTGCCGCCGCGAGCGCCTGCTGCAGGAAGTCGCGCGCGCCGAGCGCCGCGTCGACGATCGCGCTGCTCATCTGCAGGCTGCCGCGCCGGGCGGCATCGAGCAGCGTCTCGAGCTCGTGCGTCACCTGCGCGATCTCGGCGAAGCCGAACATGTTGGCGCCGCCCTTGATCGAATGCGCGGCGCGGAAGATGCCGTCCACGTCCTCGCGGTCGGCATCGCCCGGGTCCAGCGCCACCAGCCGGCGTTCCATGTCGGCCAGGTGCTCGGCGGCCTCTTCGAAGAAGACCGCGTGGAACTGGGTCAGGTCGACCGCCATGGGATTCCCGTGGGTTGCCCGTGCGCCGCTCAGCCGATGAACTTGCGCACGACCTCGAGCAGCCGGTTGGGGTCGAACGGCTTCACCATCCAGCCCGTCGCGCCGGCCGCGCGCCCCTTGTTCTTCATCTCGTCGGAGGATTCCGTGGTCAGCATGATGATCGGCTTGGCGGCGTACGCCGGCAGCTTGCGCAGCGCGCCGATCAGCGAGATGCCGTCCCCGCCGGCCATGTTCTGGTCGGTGAGCACCAGGTCGAACTCGCGCTCCAGGGCCATGGCGATCGCCTCGTCCGGGCTGGTCGCCTGCACGACCTCGTAGCCCGCGCCCTTCAGGATGAAGGCGAGCATCTGGCGCATCGACGCCGAATCGTCCACCGTGAGTATGGCTTTGCTCATTTCGCATCGCTCCTTGGCATGGCTGCTGCTTTGCTCCGTCGCGCGGCTAGAACAGCTCGATCGCCCCGCCGCTGCCCGGCTGCGGCGCGCCCGAGTCCATGGCGTTGCGGATCGAGTCCAGGGTGCGCGCCAGCACGGTGAGCGCGTGTCCGGTCGAGTCGGCGTCGCCGTGCGCGGCGTCCCCCATCAGCGAGCGCGCCTCGCTGAGCGCCACGCCCGCCGCGTCGATCTTGCCCGCCGCATGGCCGAGCCGCTGGCCGAGCGTGTCCTCGAACTGCAGCTCCACGGTGAGCGCATCGACGACCGCGCGCAGCGCGTGCAGCGTGTCGGCGCTCGCCGCCGCCCCGCCCGCCTCGCCGGCAAGCGCGATCGAGTGCACCTGCGCGAAGCGCGCGGCGATGCTCTGGAACGCGGCGGCGAGCGCCTTGCGCGACTGCGCCAGGTCCCCCGCCATCGCCTGCAGGATCTCGCTCATCGCGTCCATGGCGGCGAGCGCCGCGCGCGCCGTCTCCGCCGGCGTCATGCGCGCCAACCCGCTGCCCGCTTCGTCTTTTCGCCTGGCTGGACCTTTCATCAGATCTCCGTTTCCTGCGCCGGCAGCTCGGACAGCACGCGCGCGAGCCGCGCGTTCGCCTCGCCGAGCCGCCGCGCGAGCGATTCCTGCAGCAGGGCCTCGAAGCGCCGCTCCGCGGCGGGCAGCAGCACCCACACCAGGTCGGGATTGAACTCCACGACCACGGCTTCCTGGAGGGCCACCGCGTCCTCGCTGCGCCGCACGCGCCCGCGGGTCAGGTAGGACGCTTCGCCGAACAGCTCGCCGCTGCGCACATGACCGACCTCGCGCCCCTCGCGGCGCACCGACAGGTCTCCCTGCGCGAGCAGATAGAAGGAATGCCCCTGGTCGCCGGCGGCGAAAATGCGCGCATTGCGCGGGAACTGCCGCCACGCGGTGCCCGGCAGCATCGCCGTGAGCTCCGCGTCGGTAAAGCCCTTCAGCGCGGGGATGGCGCGCAGCGCGGGCAGCTTGTCCTTCTCCGCCAGCGCGGTCGTCTTGGGCGCGGCCTTGGCCGACACGTTGGCCAGGTCCTCGGCGAACTTGTCCCAGGAGCGGTAGCGCGCCTCCAGGTCGCGCGCGGTCGCGCGCTTGACGATCGCGTCCAAACGCGGCGGCACGCCGGGCCGCGCGACCGAGGGCGGCGGCACGTCGTCATGCTGGATCTGCTCGGCGAGCTCGGCGAGCGAGCCGGCGCTGAAGGGCAATTGCCCGGTGAGCAGCTTGTAGAGCACGACGCCGAGCGAGTAGATGTCCGCCTGGTGCGTGAGCGGATGGCCGGCGATCTGCTGCGGCGACATGTAGGCCACCGACCCCAGCCCGGAGATCTGCGTGACGTCGATGAGCTTCTTGTTCACCGCGGCGCCGAAATCGGTGACCTTCACGCGGCCGTCGCTGCCGACGAGGATGTTGGCGGGCTTGATGTCGCGATGCACGATGCCGCTGCGCTGCGCGAAGCCGAGCGCCTTGCAGCACTTGTAGACGATGTCGGCCGCCTGCGGGTGCGGCAGGAGCGCGTCGGGCGCGCAGTACTTCTCCAGCGTCGCGCCCTCGACGTACTCCATCACGATGTAGCAGCCGTGATCGTCGATGCCCGCGTCGAGCAGCTCGACGACGTGCGGGTGGCGCAGCTTGCCCACCAGGCACGCCTCGGCCATGAACATGCGCTGGAACAGCATCATGCCCTCGCTGCCCAGCCGCTCGGCGTCGATCACTTTCAGGGCGACGTCGCGGCCCTGGAACTCGTCGCGCGCGAGGTAGACGACGCTGGTCGCGCCGGTGCCGAGCTCGCGCAGCAGCCGGTACTTGCCGATCGCTCCTTCACGCAACGCAACCCCCTAGTCCGGGTATCCGGTAACGGCGCTTGGTCCCGGGAGCGAATGGCCCCGCCGGGGAGCGCCTAACTCATTGATTCACTTGGCGCGCACGGCCGATGTTAGTTTCTTTTGCCGACCGCAGCAATCGGGCGCGGCCTGAGGCGTCCTCAGGCCCGACCCGATAGCCCAGCCGCTGTTGTCTCACGACAGCGCGCCAAGGGCGTGCGCAGCAGGTCACGCCAATGACATTGGCTTGCACCGCGCCGCGCCGCCCTTTAACATCGTCCGGCAGGCGGCTTCGTGCCGCCGTTTTTCTTTCTACGGGAGGCACGCCATGAGCCACGTCATGAACACCTACGCCCGGCAGCCGGTGGCGTTCGTGCGCGGCCAGGGCGTCTGGCTGTACGACGAGGCGGGCAAGCAGTACCTGGATGCGCTCGCCGGCATCGCCGTGAACACGCTCGGCCACAACCACCCGCGCCTGGTGCGCGCGCTCACCGAGCAGATCGGCAGGATCATCCACAGTTCCAACCTGTTCCAGATCCCGCTGCAGGAGCAGGCCGCCGACCGCATCGCGGCGATCACCGGCCTGGACGAGGTGTTCTTCTGCAACTCCGGGCTGGAAGCCAACGAGGCCGCGATCAAGGTGGCGCGCAAGTACGGCCACGACCGCGGCGTCGCCGAGCCGGCGATCATCGTCATGGAGAAGGCGTTCCACGGCCGCTCGCTCGCCACGCTCTCGGCGACCGGCAGCCGCAAGGTGCAGGCCGGCTTCGAGCCCCTGGTCCAGGGCTTCGTGCGCGTGCCGCTGAACGACCTCGAGGCGGTGCGCCAGGTCGCCGAGCGCAACAAGAACGTCGTGGCGGTGTTCATCGAGCCGATCCAGGGCGAGGGCGGCATCAACGTCTCGCGCCTGGACTACCTGCGCGGCCTGAAGGAGATCTGCGACGCCAACCAGTGGCTGTTCATGTCCGACGAGGTGCAGTGCGGCATCGGGCGCACGGGCAAGTGGTTCGTCTACCAGCATGCCGGGTTCCTGCCCGACGTCGTGCCGCTCGCCAAGGGGCTCGCCGGCGGGGTGCCGGTGGGCTGCTGCGTGGTGGGCAACCGCGCGCGGGGCGTATTCAAGCCCGGCAACCACGGCTCCACGTTCGGCGGCAACCCGCTCGCCATGCGCGGCGTGGTCGAGACGCTCGACACCATGCAGGACGAGGGCCTGCTCGCGAACGCGTTGCAGGTCGGCGACGCGATTCGCCAGGGCCTCGCCGCGGCGCTCGCGGGCGTCGCCGGCGTGACCGAGATCCGGGGCATGGGCATGATGATCGGCGTGGAGCTCGACCGGCCCTGCGGCGAGCTGGTGAAGATGGGGCTCGAGGCGGGGCTGGTGTTCAATGTCACGGCCGACAACGTGATCCGGCTGCTGCCGCCGCTCGTCATGAACGAGGTCGAGGGCCGCCAGGTGGTCGAGCGCCTCGTCCCGCTGGTCCGGGAGTTCCTGGCGCGCGGCGCCGCGCAGCCCCGCCTCGCCGCGGCGCGCTAGACCCTGCCGGTGCCCCGCATGGCGAAGCTGCGCCATTTCCTGCAATTCAACGACTTCTCGCGCGCCGAGCTCGAGCACCTGTTCGCGCGCACGCGCTGGATCAAGGACCAGTTCAAGCGCTACCGGCGCTACTGGCCGCTTGAAGACCGCACGCTGGTGATGATCTTCGAGAAGCAGTCCACGCGCACGCGGCTGTCCTTCGAAGCCGGCATGCACCAGCTGGGCGGCGCCGCGATCTTCCTTTCCACGCGCGACTCGCAGCTCGGCCGCGGCGAGCCGGTGGAGGACGCGGCGCAGGTGATCTCGCGCATGTGCGACGTGGTCATGATCCGCACCTTCGAGCAGGCGATCATCGAGCGCTTCGCCGCCAACTCGCGCGTGCCGGTGATCAACGGTCTCACCAACGAGTACCACCCCTGCCAGGTGCTGGCGGACATCTACACCTTCGTCGAGCAGCGCGGCACGATCCAGGGCAAGACGGTGGCCTGGATCGGCGACTCGAACAACGTCTGCAACACCTGGCTGCAGGCGGCCGAGGTGTTCGACTTCAACGTGCACGTCTCCACGCCGCCGGGTTACGAGGTCGAGCCCGAGCGCGCCGGGCTCTACGGCACCGACCACTACGAGGAATTCCGCGACCCGATGCAGGCGGCCAAGGGCGCGCACCTGGTGACCACGGACGTCTGGACCAGCATGGGCTTCGAGGCCGAGAACGAGGCGCGCAAGCGCGACTTCGAGGACTGGCAGGTCGACGCCGAGATGATGCGCGTGGCGAAGAAGGACGCGCTCTTCATGCATTGCCTGCCGGCGCACCGCGGCGAGGAAGTGGCCGCGGCGGTGATCGACGGGCCGCAGTCGGTGGTCTGGGAGGAGGCGGAGAATCGCCTGCATACCCAGAAGGCGCTGATCGAGTTCCTGCTTCTCGGGAAAGTGAAGGCGGCGAAGGCGAGCAGGCCGAAGCGCTAGCGCTTCGGCTTTTCGGCGCCGAGCAACGGCACGCCGCCGCCCGTCGCGTCCCCCAGCAATCCCGCCTCGCCGTACACGCGCAGCTTGTCGCGCGTGTCGGCGATGTCGAGGTTGCGCATCGTCAGCTGGCCGATGCGGTCTGCGGGCGTGAAGAACGCCGCGCCCTTTTCCATGGTCAGGCGCTCGGGCTGGTAGGTGAGGTTCGGGCTCTTCGTGTCGAGGATCGACCAGTCGTTGCCGCGGCGCAGCTCGAGCGTCACCTCGCCGCTCACCGCCGTCGCCACCCAGCGCTGCGCCGTCTCGCGCAGCATCATGGTCTGCGGATCGAACCAGCGCCCCTGATAGAGGAGCCGGCCGAGCCGCCGGCCGTTGGCCCGGTACTGCTCGATGGTGTCCTCGTTGTGGATGCCGGTCACCAGGCGCTCGTAGGCGATGTGCAGCAGCGCCATGCCGGGCGCCTCGTAGATGCCGCGGCTCTTCGCCTCGATGATGCGGTTCTCGATCTGGTCCGACATGCCCAGGCCGTGCCGGCCGCCGATGGCGTTGGCTTCCGACATGAGCGCGACCGCATCGGCGAAGTGCTGGCCGTTGAGCGCCACGGGCACGCCCTGCTCGAAGGCGACCGAGACCTTCTCCGGCTTCACCGCCACGTCCTCGCGCCAGAAGGCGACGCCCATGATCGGCCGGACGATCGACAGCCCCCGGTCGAGGAACTCGAGGTCCTTCGCCTCGTGCGTGGCACCGAGCAGGTTCGAGTCCGTCGAGTACGCCTTCTCGGCGCTCATCCGGTAGTCGAAGCCCGCCCGCGCCATGTACGCGGACATCTCCTTGCGGCCGCCCAGCTCGTCGATGAAGCGCTGGTCGAGCCAGGGCTTGTAGATGCGCAGGGCCGGGTTGGCGAGCAGGCCGTAGCGGTAGAAGCGCTCGATGTCGTTGCCCTTGTAGGTGCTGCCGTCGCTCCAGATGCCGACCGCGTCCTCGCGCATGGCGACCACCAGCATCGTGCCGGTGACCGCCCGGCCGAGCGGCGTGGTGTTGAAGTAGGTCGCGCCGCCGGTCGAGATGTGGAACGCGCCGCACTGGATCGCGGCGATGCCCTCGGCGGCGAGCTGCGGCCGGCACTCGACCAGGCGCGCTTGCGCGGCGCCATAGGCGAGCGCCTTCTTCGGGATTTCCGCGTAGTCCGCCTCGTCGGGCTGGCCGAGGTTCGCCGTGTAGGCGTAGGGGATGGCGCCCTTGGCGCGCATCCAGTGCACCGCGGCGCTCGTGTCCAGGCCGCCCGAGAACGCGATGCCGACCTTTTCCCCCTTCGGCAGCGTGCTGAGGATCGTGGCCAAGTCCATGCTCTCCGAAAACTAGGGATGATACGTGATGGTGGATAGAATGGCGGCCGTGCGCGCCCTCGCCCTGCCGCTGCTTTTCGCCCTGTCGCTGCACTGCGCGGCCGCCCCGTTCGCCGTGCGCCTGGGCGAGACGCGCGTGGTGCTCGACGCGCCGCCCGGCTTTGCCGACACGCTCGACCTCGCCTCGCCGCGGCTGCAGGAGTTCGCCGAATCGATCACCTCGGCGTCCAACCGCATCCTGCTGTTCGCGCTGACCGACGCCGACCTGCGGCGCTTTCGCTTCGGCGAGTCGCCCGACTTCGGCCGCTACCTGCTGGTGGCGACGCCGCGCGCCCTGGAGCGCGACAGCCTCGGCCTCAACCAGTTCCGCGACTTCGCCGCCGAGACGGCGCGCGCGCTCGGCAATCCCGCCGAGCCGGCCGACGTGCGCGCCTTCCTCGATGCGCTGCCGGTCGGCCGCGCCGCCCTGCTGCGCGAGCTGCGCCGCACCACGGCCCTGGCTTCGCTGCTCGCCGGAGCGCGGCTGCCGCCGGGCGCCGAGGGCAAGGCGCGCTACCTGCTGTTCACCAACACCCTGATGCTGGTGCGCGGCAAGGCGCTCAGCGTCTCGGCCTACACCGCCTACCAGACGCCGGCCGACGCCGACTGGCTGCTGGGCGTGACGCAGCGCTGGACCGAGGAGCTCCAGCGCCTGAATGGCCGCTAGCGGGACGATCGCCGGCCGCTACGCCGGCGAGATCGCGCCCGCGTACCGCGCGCCCGCGCTGGCCGAGCAGCTGGCCGCATTGCCTGCGCTGCTCGCCGCCCCCGGCGCGCGCCTGATCACCACGGGCCGCAACCGCAACCTGCGCATCGAGCTGGAGCTCGCGGGCCGGCCCGTGCCCGTGATGGTCAAGGCCTTCGGCCGCCAGGGGTGGCTCAAGGACTGGCGCGACGCGCGGCGCGGCTCCAAGGCGCAGCGCACCTACCAGGCGGCCGCGCACCTGCGCGCGCACGGCGCCGGCACGCCGGAGCCGATCGCCTACCTCGAGCGCTGGCAGGGCGGCCGCCTGCACGAGAGCTACTACCTCGCCGCGTACCAGGAAAGCGCGGAAACGCTGCGTGACGCGCTGCTGCGCCTGTTCGACGAGGTGCCGCCGCAATCGACGCGTTTCGTCGGCCTGCTCGCATGCGTGGCCGACGGCATGCGCCGCATGCACGACGCGGGCTTCCTGCACCACGACCTCGGCAACCAGAACATCCTCGTCCTGCCCGAGGGCGAGGCGCGCTGGCGCGATTTCATGGTGGTCGACCTCAACCGCGGCCGCATGCGCGGCGCACTCGGGACGCGCGAGCGCGCGCGCGACTTCTCGCGCCTCGAGCTGCCCTCCGACCTGCTGCACATGCTGATCGAAATGTACTGGCGCGGCATTGCGCCGCGCGCGCTGCTCGACTGGCAGCGCAGGTATCGCTGGCTCTACGGCCTGCACGCGCGCAGCCGGCGCTGGCGCCACCCCGTGCGGCACTGGCGGCACGCGAGGAGCGGCGCGCCG
>DATFEJ010000348.1:0-5114 GCA_035251235.1 Burkholderiales bacterium | reverse complement strand
CGTCGGGCGCGTGCACCTCATCTCGCGGCGCACCTCGGGCGCGACGCTGCTCGAGCTCTTCACGCACTCGGGCGTGGGCACCATGATCACCGCCGACCCCGTGCAGCGCCTGCGCGAGGCGCGCATCGAGGACGTGGGCGGCATCCTCGCGCTCATCGAGCCCCTGGAGGCCGATGGCACGCTGGTCAAGCGCGGCCGCGAGCGCCTGGAGCGCGAGATCGCCAACTTCCTCGTGCTCGAGCACGACGGCGTGATCGTCGGCTGCGCGGCGCTCTATCCGCTGCCCGAGCGCGGCGCCGAGCTCGCCTGCCTGGCGGTGGCGCCGGAGGCGCGCGACACCGGGCACGGCGAGCGGCTCCTGCAGGCCTGCGAGGCGCGGGCGAAGCAGCGCAGGATCCGGCGCCTGTTCGCGCTCACCACGCGCGCCGAGCATTGGTTCCTCGAGCAGGGATTCAAGCCCGCGACGCCCGAGGCGCTGCCGCAGGAGCGCCAGGCGCTCTATAATTGGAAGCGCGGCTCCAAGGTCTTCCTCAAGCGGATCTAGCTCCCATGGCAAGAACGGTGAAATGCGTCAAGCTCGGCCGCGAGGCCGAGGGGCTCGACTTCCCCCCGTACCCGGGCGAGCTCGGCAAGCGCATCTACGAGCACGTCTCGAAAGAGGCCTGGCAGCAGTGGCTGCGCCACCAGACGATGCTGGTGAACGAGAACCGGCTGAATCTCGCCGACGCGCGCGCGCGCAAGTACCTCGCCGAGCAGATGGAGAAGCACTTCTTCGGCGAAGGCGCCGACGTCGCCCAGGGCTACGTGCCGCCGAAGGCGTAAATGGGGACAGACCTCATTTACTGCAGGATCTCCTTCTCCACCTCTTCGATCGAGGTGTGGCGCACGTCGCGTCCCTTGACCATGTAGATCACGTACTCGGCCATGTTCTTGGCATGGTCGCCGATGCGCTCGATCGCCTTGGCGATGAACAGGATCTCGAGGGACCGCGAGATGGTGCGCGGATCCTCCATCATGAAGGTGATCAGCTGGCGCATGATGGCGCGGAAGGCGTCGTCCACCTCGCTGTCCTGCTTGACCACGCGCATCGCCTCGGAGACGTCGAGCCGCGCGAAGGCGTCGAGCGACTGGCGCAGCATGGCGAGCGCGCGCTCGGCCACCGGCGACAGGTCCATGCGCGGCATGTGCAGGCGCTCGGCGGTGTGGATGAGCTTGGCCATGCGGCCGATCTTCTCCGCCTCGTCGCCGATGCGCTCCAGGTCGGTGATGGTCTTGATGACCGTGATGAGCAGCCGCAGGTCCACGGCCGCGGGCTGGCGGCGCGCGATGATGTGGCTGCACAGCTCGTCGAGCTCCACCTCCATGGCGTTCACGCGGTGATCGTCGGCGATCACCTTCTCGATCATCGGCATGTCGCCCGCGGCGAGTGCCTCCATGGCGCGGGTGATCTGCTCCTCGACCAGCCCACCCATCTGCAGCACGCGCGAGCGCACGCTTTCCAGCTCGGCGTCGAATTGCTTGGAGGTGTGCTCAGCCATCGTAGCTCAGCCTATCGCATTGATATGACTGGAATGTTACGCGCTTTCAGCGTTCGGCGCGCCGTCCAGCACCGCGCTCGCGCTGACGTCCTGGTAGCGCTGCGCGATCTCCGGCCCGAGCCCGCGCGCCTGCGGCCCGGTGCCGAGCGTCGCGTGCCAGCGCCCGGCCACCGTGGACAACGGCGACGGCACCGCGCTGGCAATTAGGCCGTCGCCTTGAGCGTCTTCACGCCTTCCGCACCGGCCAGCAGCAGCAGGTTCGCCGGCCGGCGCGCGAACAGGCCGTTGGTGACCACGCCCGCGATGTTGTTCAGCTCCGATTCCAGGCGCGGCGGGTCCGTGATTGCCATGCCGTGGCAATCGATGACCAGGTTTCCATTGTCGGTCGTGAAGCCCTCGCGCAGCACCGGGTGGCCGCCGAGCTTGCGCAGCTCGCGCCCGACGTGGCTGCGCGCCATCGGGATCACTTCGACGGGCAGCGGGAACCTGCCGAGCACCGGCACGAGCTTGGAGGCATCGCAGATGCACACGAAGGTCCGCGCCACGGCCGCAGTGATCTTCTCGCGCGTGAGCGCGCCGCCGCCGCCCTTGATCATGGTGAGGTGCTCGGTCACCTCGTCGGCGCCGTCGACGTACACCGGCAGCTCGTCCACCGCGTTCAGGTCGAAGACGCGGATGCCGTGCTTCTTCAGCCGGTCCGCGCTCCTCTGGGAGGCGGCGACCGCGCCCTCGATGCGTCCCTTCATCCCGGCGAGCGCGTCGATGAAGTGGTCCACCGTGGAGCCCGAGCCGACGCCGACGATCGCGTCCTCGACCACGTGCTTGAGCGCCGCCTGCGCCACCAGCTTCTTCAGCTCGTCCTGGGTCATGCCTTCTTGCGCCGCGGCAGCAGCTCCGTGCACACGCCCTCGAAGTGCTCCGCGGCCATGCCGACCGATTCGCTCAGGGTCGGATGCGGATGGATGGTCTTGCCGATGTCGGTGGCGTCCGCGCCCATCTCGATGGCGAGCGCCACTTCGCTGATCAGGTCGCCGGCGCCCGTGCCGACGATGCCGCCGCCGACGATGCGGTGCGAGGCCTCGTCGAAGATCAGCTTGCTGAACCCTTCGTCGCGCGCGTTGGCGATGGCGCGGCCCGACGCCGACCAGGGGAACTTCGCCACGCCGACCTTCGTGCCCGCCGCCTTCGCCTCGTCCTCGGTCACGCCCACCCAGGCGATCTCCGGATCGGTGTAGGCCACCGAGGGCACGACGCGCGCATCGAAGTGCGACTTCTGCCCGGCCGCGGCCTCGGCCGCCACGTGCCCCTCGTGCACCGCCTTGTGCGCGAGCATCGGATTGCCGGCGATGTCGCCGATGGCGAAGATGTGCGGCACGTTGGTGCGCATCTGCGAGTCCACCGGGATGAAGCCGCGCTCGTTCACCGTGATGCCCGCCTTCTCCGCGCCGATCCTCTTGCCGTTCGGCACGCGCCCGACCGAGACGAGCACCAGGTCGTATGACTTCGCCTCCTGTCCCTCGATAGCCACGCGAATGCCGTCCTTCGCAGCTTCCGCCTTGGTGGTCTTCGACTTCAGCATCACGCGGTCGAAACGAGCAGCGTTCAGCTTCTGCCACGCGGCGACCAGATCGCGGTCGGCACCGAGCATGAGGCCGTCCATCATCTCCACGACGTCCAGGCGCGCACCGAGCGTCGAATACACCGTGCCCATCTCCAGGCCGATGATCCCCCCGCCGATGATGAGCATCTTCTTCGGCACGCTCTTCAGCTCGAGCGCGCCGGTGGAATCCACGATGCGCGGATCCTCGGGCAGGAACGGCAGCTTCGCCGCCTGCGATCCAGCCGCAATGATGGCGCTCTTGAAACGCACCGCAGTCCTGTCCTTGCCCTCGACGGCGAGGGCATTCGGTCCCGTGAATGCGCCCACGCCCTGTACCACCGTCACCTTGCGCATCTTCGCCATGGACGCAAGGCCGCCCGTGAGCTTGCCGACCACCTTGTCCTTGAAGGCGCGCAGCCTGGCGAGATCGACTTTGGGTTCGCCGAAGGCGATGCCGTGCGCCTCGAGCGCGCGCGCCGCATCCATCACCGCGGCGGTGTGTAACAGGGCTTTCGACGGAATGCAGCCGACGTTCAGGCACACGCCGCCGAGCACCGGGTAGCGCTCGACCAGCACGGTCTTCAGCCCCAGGTCCGCGGCGCGGAACGCGGCCGAGTAGCCGCCGGGCCCCGCGCCGAGCACGACGACGTCGCAGTCGAGCTCGGCCATCTAGAGCAGCGACCGTCGGATGTCCGCGAGCACGCTCGCGAGGTAGCTGGTGAAGCGCGCCCCGGCCGCGCCGTCGATCACGCGGTGGTCGTAGGCGAGCGCGAGCGGCAGCATCAGGCGCGGCGCGAACTCCTTGCCGTTCCACACCGGGCGCAGCACCGCCTTCGAGACGCCGAGAATCGCGACCTCCGGGGCGTTGATGATCGGCGTAAACGCGCTGCCGCCGATGCCGCCGAGGCTCGAGATGGAGAACGTGCCGCCCTGCATGTCGCCGGGCTTGAGCTTCTTGTCGCGCGCCAGCTTCGAGATGTCGGCGAGCTCGCGCGCCACGTCGAACACGCCCTTGCGGTCCGCGTCGCGCACCACCGGCACCACGAGGCCGTCGGGCGTGTCCACCGCGACGCCGATGTTGTAGTACTTCTTCACCACCAGATTCTCCCCGCCGCGCTCGAGGCTGGCGTTGAAATTCGGGTGCTGGCGCAGCGCCGTGACGCACGCCTTGATGAGGAAGGCGAGCATGGTCAGCTTGAAGCCCTGCTTCTCCGTGTCCGCGGTATTGGCCTTCCTGAAGGCTTCCAGGTCGGTGATGTCGGCCTCGTCGAACTGCGTGACGTGCGGGATCGAGACCCAGTTGCGGTGCAGGTTCGGGCCGGAGAGCTTCTGCAGGCGCGTGAGCGGCTTCACCTCGACCGGGCCGAACTTGGCGAAGTCGACCTCCGGCCAGGCGGGCAGGTTGAACGGCAGCGCCGCGCCCTTGCCCACGGGCGCCGCCGCCGGCACCGCGGCGAGCGCGCCCTTCACGAAGGCCTGCACATCGGCATGCGCGATGCGCCCCTTGGGCCCCGTCCCCTTGACGCGCGCCAGGTCGACGCCGAGCTCGCGCGCGAACTTGCGCACCGAGGGGCTGGCGTGCGGCTTGGTGAGTGTGGCCTCCTGCGGCTCGAGCGGCACCGGGGGACGCGGCGGCATCGTCGCTTCCAGGTTCGTCACGGGCGCAGGCGACGGCTTCGCGGGCTCGGCCGCGGCGCGCGGCGCAACCGCGCCGGCAGATTCCAGCACCAGGATCGGCGAGCCCTCGGACACCTTGTCGCCGACCTTCAGCTTCAGCTCGCCGATCCTGCCGGCGACGGGCGAGGGAATTTCCATGGTCGCCTTGTCCGATTCGACCGTGATCAGCGATTGCTCGGCCGTCACCGTGTCGCCCGGCTTGACCAGAACCTCGATCACGGCGACTTCCTTGAAGTCGCCGATGTCGGGCACCTTGATCGTCATCGGGCCGCCCGCCGGGGCGGGCGGCGGCGAGGGCT
>DATFEJ010000313.1:0-5136 GCA_035251235.1 Burkholderiales bacterium | reverse complement strand
AGCTGCGCGCGCGCGCGCGCGCCGACGTGCGCGCGCCGTGGCTGCGAGCCGAATGCGACGACGCGCAGGGCGAGCACTGGCGCGAGCTCGACGTGTCGCAGCTGGTGCAGGACCTGGAATTCCTGAACGTGGCCGCATGAATCGATGCGCATTCATGGAGGGCGGCATGAAACGACGCGTGGCAATCCTGCTGGCGGGCTTGACGATGGCATGGGCCGCGCCGGCGCGGGCGGAAGTCGGCGTCACCGCCGACAAGGTCGTCCTCGGGCAGGCGGCGGTGTTCTCCGGCCCGGCGGCGCAGCTCGGCATCCAGATGCGCAATGGCATCAAGGCCTATCTCGACCACGTCAACCAGGCCGGCGGCGTGCACGGGCGCAAGGTCGAGCTGGTGACCGAAGACGACCGCTACGAGGCCTCGGTCGCGCCCGGGGCGACGAAGAAGCTGATCGAGGAGCACAAGGTGTTCGCGCTCCTCGGCTACGTCGGCACGCCGACCGGGGTGGTGCACCTGCCGGTGCTCACGCAGGCGAAGGTGCCGCTGGTCGGCATGTTCACCGGCGCGGAGGCGCTGCGCGTGCCGTTCAACCGCTATGTGTTCCACGTGCGCGCCAGCTACTACGACGAGACCGAGAAGATCGTCGAGCAGATCGTGTCCATCGGCGGCCGCAACATCGCCGTGTTCTACCAGGACGACGCCTACGGCATGGCGGGGCTGACCGGCACCGAGATCGCGATGAAGAAGCGCAACATGAAGATCTCGGCGCTGGGCACCGTGCAGCGCAACACGGTGAAGGTCGAGGAGGCGGTGAAGAAGATCCACGCCGCCAAGCCCGACGCCGTGGTGATGATCAGCGCCTACACGTCGATCGCCGAGTTCGTGCGGCAGATGAAGAAGGCGGGCAGCGCGGCGACCTTCTACAACGTCTCGTTCGTCGGCAGCAAGGCGCTCGCCGACGCGCTCGGCAAGGACGGCGTCGGCGTGGCCATCTCGCAGGTGGTGCCGTTCCCGTGGGGCAGGGCCGTGCCGGTGGTCAAGGAGTACCAGGAGCTCGCGGCCAAGGCCGGGTTCAAGGACTACAACTTCAGCGCGATGGAGGGCTTCCTGTCGGCCAAGGTGGCGGTCGAGGGGCTGCGCCGAGCGGGCCGCAACCTGACGCGCGAGGGCTACATCGCGGCGCTGGAGAAGATGCAGGACGTCGATCTCGGCGGATTCTTCATCAGCTACTCGCCGACCAACCACGCCGGCTCGAAGTTCGTCGACCTGACGATCATCGGCCGCGGCGGAAAATTCTTGCGATAGGGGGAAGGCCATGGCAATCAAACTGGGCATGGGCGCTCGCCAGCTGCCGGTGCTGATCGGCGTGCTGGTCGTGCTGCTCGCGGCGATCGCCGCGCTCGTGGTGCTCGACACGCGCCAGGGCGCGTTCGGCACCATCTACATCGCCAGCACCGGCAAGCTGCAGACGCTGTCGCAGCGCCTGGCGAAGTCGGCCCAGCAGGCCTCGCAGGGCAACGCCGAGGCCTTCAAGCCGCTGCGCGCCAGCCGGGACGAGTTCTCGGCACTCATCCGGCTGCTCGCGTTCGGCGGCGCGAGCGGCGGCGTCGAGCTGCCGCCCACGCCGGAGAGCGTGCAACCGCTGCTCAATGCGCTGGACCGCGAGTGGGGCAAGACGGAGGCCAACGCGGCGCTGGTGATCGGGGAAGAAAAGAGCCTCATCGCCCTGGGACGCGCGGTGCGCTTCATCAACGCCAACAACCCCGCCCTGCAGGAGCTGACGGACGAGATCGCCGCGCTCAGCGTGCAGACGAGGGGCTCGGCCCGCCAGAACGCGATCACCGCGCAGCTGATGATGCTCTCGCAGCGCATCGCGAAGAACGCCAACACCATGCTGGCCGAGAACGAGGTCGATCCGGAGGTCGCCTTCCTGCTCGGCAAGGACACCAACACCTTCCGCAGCACGCTGCAGGGCCTGCTGCAGGGCAGCGAGGGCCTGCGCCTCGAGCGCGTCGCCGACGCCGAGTTGCGCGGCAAGCTGGGCGAGCTGCAGAAGGCCTTCGAGGACTACCAGCGCGCGGTGGGCGACATCCTCGGCAGCCAGGCGCGGCTGGTGGACGCCAAGCGGGCGGCGTTCGACATCTTCGAGGACAGCGAGGCCCTGCTGCAGGCGGCGGAGCGGCTCAACCGCGGCTACGAGCAGCTGCTCGAGGAGCGGACGCTGAGCTACGTGGCGATCGCCGTGCTGGCGGTGCTGGCGCTCGTGGTCCTGCTGCTGATCGGCAAGGCCTACATCGACGACAGCCGGCGCCGGGCGGAGGAAAGCGAGCGCCAGAACAAGGCGAACCAGCAGGCCATCCTGCGGCTGCTCGACGAGATCGGCAACCTGGCCGACGGCGACCTCACGGCGCGCGCGCAGGTGACCGAGGAGATCACCGGCGCGATCGCCGACTCGATCAACTACACCATCGACGAGCTGCGCCGCCTGGTGCAGGGCATCACCAGCGTCGCCCAGCAGGTGACGGCGGCGACGACCGAAGCGCGCGCGACGTCCACCCAGCTCCTGCAGGCCGCCGAGAAGCAGGCCGGGGAGATCCAGGACACCGGCCAGTCGGTCATGACCATGGCGCAGTCCATGACCAGCGTGTCGCGCAGCGCCACCGACTCCGCCAAGGTGGCGCAGGCCTCGCTCAGCGTGGCCGAGAAGGGCGCGCAGGCGGTGCAGAACGCCATCCGCGGCATGAACGACATCCGCGACCAGATCCAGGAGACCTCCAAGCGCATCAAGCGGCTGGGCGAGTCCTCGCAGGAGATCGGCGAGATCGTGCAGCTGATCTCGGACATCACGGAGCAGACCAACGTGCTGGCGCTGAACGCCGCCATCCAGGCGGCCTCGGCGGGCGAGGCGGGCCGGGGCTTCACCGTGGTGGCGGAGGAGGTGCAGCGCCTCGCGGAGCGCTCGGCCGAGGCGACCAAGCACATCGGCGCCATCGTCAAGTCGATCCAGCGCGACACGCAGGACGCGGTCGAGGCCATGGAGCGCAGCACGCGCGGCGTAGTCGAGGGCACGCGCACGGCGGACGAGGCGGACCGCGCGCTGCGCGAGATCGAGCAGGTCTCCAACCAGCTGGCGGCGCTGATCGGCTCGATCTCGAGCGCCACCCAGGAGCAGGCGGCCTCCGCCGCCCGCGTGGCGACGGCCATGAACGAGATCCTGGCCATCACCCGCATGACGACGGCCGGCACGCGCCAGACCGCGGAATCCGCGGAGCGTCTCACCGCGCTGGCCGATGGCCTGAAGTCGTCGGTGGCGGGATTCAAGCTGGCCTGAGCCGCCCGTGGGCAACGCCTCCGCGACCATCCTGTCCTGGATCACCACCGAGGTGGACCAGGCGCTGGCGCGCGTGCGCGAGCGCATCGCCCGTTTCGTCGCGGAGCCGGAGGACACCTCGGTGCTCGCGCCCTGCGCCGAGCATCTGCACCAGGTGGCAGGCGCGCTGCGCATGGTCGGCCTGGCGGGCGCGACCGTGTTCTGCGAGGCCCTCGAGGCCGGATTCGAGCGGCAGGAGGGCGTGCGCCCCTCGGCGGCGAGCATGGCGGTGCTCGACCGCGCCGTGCAGGCGCTGAAGGATTTCGTCGACGGCCTGGAGCGCGGGCAGGCCAACGTGCCGCTGCGGCTCTGGCCGATGTACCGCGAGCTTTGCGCCTTGCGCGGGGTCGAGGAGCCCGCGGAAAAGGATCTGTTCTTTCCCGACCTGACGCTGCAGGCGCCTGCGCCGGCGGAGCCGCGCACGCTGCCGCCGGAGCAATTGCGCCCGTTCGTGCAGGCGCAGCGCGCGCAGTTCCAGCGCGGCATGCTGGCGATGCTCAAGCAGCAGGGCGGGGTGCAGGAGATGCGCCAGGCGCTGGATGCGCTGCACCAGGTTTCGGCGCATGCGCCGGATGCCTGTGCGCTCTGGTGGGCTGCAGGCGCGCTGGTCGACGGGATGAGCGAGGCTCCGGACGCGGAGTGGCTGCGGGGTGCCCGGCCGGTCCTGCATCGCCTCGACCTGCTGATGCGCGACACGGCGGCGGGCACCGCGGCCACGGTCGAAGGCCTGCTGCGCAACGTGCTGTACGCCGTGGCGAAATGCAGGCCCGTCACGCCGCGCGTGCGCGAAGTGAAGCAGCTCTACCTGCTCGAGGGCCTGTTCCCGGACGCGCAGGCCGGCGCGGGCGTGGAACTCGACATGGACTGGCTGCAGCCGGCGCTCGCCGACGTGCGCTCGCGCCTGGAGGCGCTGAAGGGCATGTGGCTGCAGTACATCTCCGGCGAGGCGAAGAGCGCGGCGCGCTTCCGCGAGCTGATCGCCGAGTTCCGCGCCAAGGCCGCCGAGCTCGGCAATCCCCACCTGGTGAAGCTGCTGGACGCGGTGGCCGTCGTGGCTGCGCGCCTGCCGGACCCTTACGAGGCGCAGAACCAGTTCATGGTGGTCGAGATGGCCTCGGCGTTCCTGCTCGCCGAGGGCGTCGTGGAGAGCTTTGCCGATCCCGCCGCCGACCTGGAGCAGCAGATCGGCATCATGGGCGGCTGGCTGCTCGACGCCGCCGACGGCAAGTCGACGGGCGGCGAGCCCCCGGCCGGGCTGCGCGCCGACCTGAGCGAGCGCATCGGCGCGCTGCAGCTGCGTGCCCAGGTGGCGCGGGAGATCGCCGCCAACCTGAAGCACGTGGAGAAGGTGCTGGACGGATTCGCGCGCGACGCCTCGAAGCGCGACACCCTGCAGGCGCTGGGCCCGCACCTGCACCAGATCCAGGGCGCGCTGGAGGTGCTGGAATTCGAGCGCGCCGCGCAGATCATTCCCCTGTGCGAGCAGTGGGTTGCCGCCTGCGCGGACCCGGCGCACGACGACCTCGACGCGCACGACATGGACTGGATCGCCGAGGGCCTGTCGAGCGTCGGCTTCTTTCTCGATCCCTGCCTGCAGGGACGGCCGCCGCGCGAGGAAGCGATCGAGCTGTTCTTCCGCCGCTACGACAAGGCGCACGCGCCAACGGCGCCGGGGACGATGGATTCCACCGTGGTGCTGCCTGCTGCGGCGCTGAAGGCGGCCGAGGCCCCGGAGCCGCCGCCGGACGCGGCGCTGATCGCCGGCGCCGCG
>DATFEJ010000308.1:0-3184 GCA_035251235.1 Burkholderiales bacterium | reverse complement strand
CGAAGGAATCCCCGCCGTCGCCGTCGGCGACCAGCACGCGCGCGAGATTGGGCAGCTCGCCGCGCAGCCGCCGCGCGAGCGCGCCGTGGTCGAAGCCGCGGAAGAGGGACGGCGCGATCAGCACGCGCGCGTCGCCGTGGCGCAGCATGAAGGCGAGCTCGCGGTGGCGGAAGATCGGCATGAGGGGATTGCTCACGGCCCCCAGGCGCACGCAGGCGAGGTGCGCGGCGACGAACTGCCAGCAGTTGGGCAGCTGGAACGCGACCACGTCGCCGCGCCCCACGCCGTACTGGGCGAGCGCGCGCCCGGCGCGCGCCGCGCGCTCGGCGAGCTCGCGGTACGTGAAGCGCAGCAGCTGCCCCTGCTCCTCGCGCCAGGACACGAGCGCCAGGGCCTCGGGCTTCTCGGCGACCCAGCGGTCGAAGTAATCGGTGATGACGCGGTCGGGCCACAGGCCGCGCTTGCGCTCCTCGTCGAGCCGTTCCTGCGCGAGCAGCAGCCGATCCATGGCCCGCCCGGCGGCTCAGTCGCCCGCGAACTGGGGTTTCTGCTTGGCGACGAAGGCGTTGTACGCCCGCTCGAAATCCTTCGTCTGCATGCAGATCGCCTGCGCCTCGGCCTCCGTCTCCAGCGCCTGCTCGATGGACAGGTTCCACTCCTGGTGCAGGCACTTCTTGGTCATCGAGTGCGCGAACGCCGGGCCGTCGGCGATCGAGCGCGCCATCTCCTGCGCGCGCGCGAGGAGCTTCTCGGCGGGCAGCACCTCGTTGTAGTAGCCCCAGGCGAAGCCTTCCTCGGCGGAGAACGACCGGCCGCTGTACAGGATCTCGGCCGCGCGCCCCTGGCCGATGATCCTCGGCAGGATGGCGCAAGCGCCCATGTCGCAGCCGGCGAGGCCCACGCGCACGAAGAGGAACGCCGTCTTGGCCGCCGGCGTGGCGTAGCGCAGGTCGCTCGCCATCGAGATGATGGCGCCCGCGCCCGCGCACACGCCGTCCACCGCGGCGATGATCGGCTGCGGGCAGGTGCGCATCTCCTTGACGAGGTTTCCGGTCATGCGCGTGAAGCGCATCAGGTCCGGCATCTCCATCTTGACGAGCGGCCCGATGATCTCGTGCACGTCGCCGCCGGAGCAGAAGTTGCCGCCTTCGCCGGTGAACACCACCGCGCGCACGTCGTCGGCGTACTGCAGCTTGTGGAAGGTGTCGCGCAGCTCGGCGTAGCTCTCGAAGGTGAGCGGGTTCTTGCGCTCGGGGCGGTTGAGCGACACGGTCGCCACGCGGTCCTTCACTTCCCACCTGAAGTGCTGCGGGCGCCAGTCGGCGGCCTTGAGCTTGTACATGACGTCTTTCTCCTTGTTGGTAATTGCTCAGCCGGCCATGGTAAGGCCGCCGCTCACCGAGAGCACCTGCCCGGTGACGAAGTCCGAGCGCGGGCTGGCGAAAAAGAGGATCGCGTCGGCGACCTCCTGCGGCCTGGCGAGGCGCCGCATGGGCGTGACGCGCTCGAAGGCCTCCTTGATCTTGTCGGGCACCGCGGCCATGAGCGGCGTGTCGGTGGGGCCGGGGCAGACGCAGTTGACGGTGATGTTGAAGCGCGCGAGCTCGCGCGCCAGGCCCTTGGTGAAGGCGATGACGCCGCCCTTGGCGCCCGAGTACACGGTTTCGCCGAGGCTGCCCACGCGCCCGGCGTCGCTCGCCACGCTCACGATCTTGCCCGACTGGCGCTCGATCATCGGCTCGACGAACGCGCGGCACACGTGGATCGGGCCCATGAGATTCAAGTCCACCAGCTTCTTCCAGAACTCGGGCGTGTTGCGGACGAACGGCTCGGTCTTGCCCCAGCCGGCGACGTTGGCGACGATGTCGACCTGCTTCCTGCGCGCGAGCGCTTCGCGCCGGAATGCCTCGATCGAGGACAGGTCGGTGACGTCCAGGCGCAGGAAGTCGGCGCCCTGGCCCTTGGCGCGCAGCGCGGCGGCCGCGGCCTCGCCCGCTTCGGCGTTCACGTCGCCGAGGATCACGTGCGCGCCCGCTTCGGCGAGCTTCTCGGCCGTGGCGCGGCCGATGCCCGACGCCGCGCCCGTGACCACCGCCGTCTTGCCGTTGAGTTTCATGAGAACTCTCCTTGGAATCCCTTCAGCTGACCCCGCGCGAGCGCAGCTGCTCGGCGAACGGCCGGTCGTCCTCGTCGATGTGCCCGAGCAGCCACTCGTGCAGGAAGCGCGCGCTCTCGGCGAGGCCGCGCTCGTCCAGGCGCAGGTCGAAGCGCCGGATTTCCTCCAGCAGGCGCTCGTGCTCCGCGGCATGGTGCGCGGGCGCGAGGCCGTGCTCCTGCATCAGGCGCTCCTCGGTGGCGATGTTGTGCTCGGCGGCGCGCACCAGCGCGCGCAGCGTTTCCACCAGCTCGTCGCGATCGGCGCCCGCGCCGAGGCCGGCGAGCAGGCGGTTGGCGATGTCCACCATCTCGCGATGCTGGCCGTCGATCGCCGCGATGCCGACCTCGTAGCGCGCGTCCCAGGGGATCATGCCAGGCGCTTGACGAACGCGAGGCGCTGCGCCGGCGCGAAGCCCGTGTCGAGGAAAAAGCCGAGCAGCGGCAGCGCGCGCACCGCGACCACCGTCTCGACGCGCTCGATGCGCAGCGCGTTGAGGTTGAGGAACAGCTGCTGCAGCAGCGCGTGGCCCACGCCGTGGTGCGCGTACTCGGGCGCCACGCCCAGCGTGTCGATGACCGCCACCGGCTCGGTGCGCCCGAAGTCGCCCAGGTCGGCGCGCGCCATGACGTAGCCGGCCATGATGCCGTCCACGCGCGCGGCGAGCGAGATGCGCACGCCCGTCTCGCGCAGCGCCTCGTCGAGCGCGTGCTGGACGAAGGCGCGGCGGTCGCGCCCGGTGATGTGGTGGTCGATGCGCACCACGTCGTCGATGTCCTTCGCCGCGAGCAGGCGCACGTCGGCCACGTCGCGCGCCAGCTGCTCGAAGTCGTTGGCGCGCGGGGCGCTCCAGTCGTTCGGGTCGCCGCCCTGGTCGCGCGCGGGCGAGGCGACCGACTCCGGGCGCGCGAGCAGCGGGTTGTCGCGCAGCGCCGAATCGAGGACCAGGGCGCCGTCGATGGCGTAGCCGGTGGCGGCGAGGAAGCGCAGCATGGTCGTGTCGCGCCAGGGCGTGGCGCTGCGCAGCTC
>DATFEJ010000083.1:0-9110 GCA_035251235.1 Burkholderiales bacterium | reverse complement strand
TGGCGCGCGCGCCGACGCAGGCCGCGGCGCTCGAGCTCTACGACCGCCTGCGCGACGCGGGCTACGCGGCGCGCATCCATCCGACGACGGCGGCCGAGCGGCGCCTGTACCTGGTGCAGGTCTCGCAGCTGCAGTCGCGCGCCGACGCCGAGGCGTTGCGCGAGCAGCTGCGCGGCATGGCGGGCGTCGTCGACCCGAAGGTTTCGCAGTAGAGTGCGCACCATGACGATCCTCAGCCGTTCGCTCTTCGCGCTCGCCGTTTCCCTCTTCGCGCTCGCCGCGCAGGCCCAGGGCTGGCCCGCCAAGCCGGTGCGCCTCATCGTGCCCTATCCGCCGGGCGGCTCGACCGACGTCACGGCGCGCGTGCTCGCCGAGCGCATCTCGCCGGCGCTCGGCCAGACGGTGCTGGTCGAGAACCGCGTCGGCGCGGGCGGCAACATCGGCATCGAGTTCGCGGTGAAGAGCGACCCCGACGGCTACACGCTGCTCGTGGCGCCCGACTTCGTCGCCAGCGCGCCGCACGTCTACAAGCTCAGTTACGAACCGATGACGCAGCTCCTGCCCGTCATCCAGCTGACCAGCCAGCCCGTGGTGCTCGCGGTGCATGCGTCCACCGGCGTGCAGGACGTGGCCGGCCTGGTCGCGCTCGCCAAGCAAAAGCCCGGGCTCGCCTATGCCACGTCGGGCGCGGGCTCGCAGCAGCACATGGCGGCCGAATGGTTCGCCAAGCTCGCCGGCATCCAGCTCACGCACGTGCCCTACAAGGGCGGCGGCCAGGCGATCGCCGATTTCATCGGCGGCCAGGTGCCGATCGCCTCGCTTGGCTCGACGCCGGTGATCCCGCACCACAAGTCGGGCAAGGTGAAGATCCTCGCGCAGACGACGAGAAAGCGCGCGCCGAGCCTGCCCGACGTGCCGACCTACGAGGAAGCGGGGTTCCAGGGCCTGGTCATCGACCAGTGGCTGGGCCTGTTCGTGCCCGCGGGCACGGACGCGCAGATCGTGCGCCGCCTCAATGCCGAGTTCGACAAGGCGCTGGCGGACGCGTCGGTGCAGGAGCGCCTCGCCAAGGCGGCGCTCGAGACCGTGGGCGGCAGCACGGAATCGTTCGCGCAGCTGGTGCGCGCCAACTTCGAGATGTACCGCAAGCTGGTCGCCGACCTGAACATTCGCGTCAACTGATTTGTCGCTGCACCTCGAACAGCTCAATCCCGAGCAGCTCGCCGCCGTCACGCTGCCCCAGGGCCACGCGCTGATCCTCGCCGGCGCGGGCAGCGGCAAGACGCGCGTGCTCACCACGCGCATCGCCTGGCTCATCCAGCAGGGCGCCGTGTCGCCCGCCGGCGTGCTGGCGGTGACCTTCACCAACAAGGCGGCGCGCGAGATGCAGACGCGCCTCGGCGCCATGCTGGCGCTCAACCCGCGCGGCATGTGGATCGGCACCTTCCACGGCCTGTGCAACCGCATGCTGCGCGCCCATCACCGCGAGGCCGGCCTGCCGCGCGAGTTCCAGATCCTCGACACGCAGGACCAGCTCGCCGCGGTCAAGCGCCTGCTGCGCGGCATGAACGTCGACGAGGACCGCTTCCCGCCGCGCGACGTGCAGTACTGGATCATGGGCCGCAAGGAGGAGGGCCTGCGCGCGGGCGACGCGGCGGCGGGCGACGAGCTCTCGCGCCGCTACGCCGAGCTGTACGCGGCGTACGATGAGCAGTGCCAGCGCGAAGGCGTGGTGGACTTTGCCGAGCTGCTCTTGAGGAGCTACGAGCTGCTGGCGAGGAACGAGCCGCTGCGCGATCACTACCGCGCGCGCTTCCGCCACGTGCTGGTGGACGAGTTCCAGGACACCAACCGCCTGCAGTACCGGTGGCTGAAGCTGCTCGCCGGCCCCGGGGCGAGCCTGTTCGCCGTGGGCGACGACGACCAGTCGATCTACGCCTTCCGCGGGGCGAACGTCGGCAACATGGCCGAGTTCGAGCGCGACTACGCCGGCACGCAGGTGATCCGCCTGGAGCAGAACTACCGCTCGCACGGCAACATCCTCGATGCGGCCAACGCGCTCATCGCGCACAACGCCAAGCGCCTGGGCAAGAACCTGTGGACGGCGGCGGGCGCCGGCGAAGCGCTGCGCGTGTTCGAGGCGCAGTCCGACGCCGACGAGGCGCGCTGGATGGTGGAGGAGATCCAGGCGCTCGCGCGCGAGGGCCTGCGCCTGTCGGAGATCGCGGTGCTGTACCGCTCGAACGCGCAGTCGCGCGTGCTCGAGCACGCGCTCTTTACCGCCGGGCTCGCCTACCGCGTGTACGGCGGCCTGCGCTTCTTCGAGCGCGCCGAGGTGAAGCACGCGCTCGCCTACCTGCGCCTCATCGCCGCGCCCGCCGACGACAACGCCTTCCTGCGCGTGGTCAACTTCCCGACGCGCGGCATCGGCGCGCGCACGGTGGAAGCGCTCGCCGACGCGGCGCAGGCCGCGGGCACGAGCCTGTACGAGGCGGCGCTCGCCCAGCCCGGCAAGGCCGCGCCCTTCATCGCGCTGATCGAGTCGCTGCGCGAGGAGGCCAAGGACCTCACGCTCGCCGAGAAGGTCGAGCTGGCCGTGACGAAGAGCGGCCTCGCCGAGCACTACAAGCGCGAGCGCGAGGGCGCCGAGCGCGTGGAGAACCTCTCCGAGCTGGTGAACGCCGCCGCCTCCTTCGACGCCGAGGAGATCGAGCGCGAGTCGGGCGAGGAGGTCGATCCGCTCACCGCGTTCCTCACGCACGCGGCGCTGGAGGCCGGCGAGCACCAGGCGGGCGAGGGGCAGGAGGCGCTGCAACTGATGACCATGCACTCCGCCAAGGGGCTGGAGTTTCATTCGGTGTTCGTCAGCGGGCTCGAGGAGGGCCTGTTTCCGCACGAGCAGAGCCTGCTGGAGAAGGACGGCGTCGAGGAGGAGCGGCGCCTCATGTACGTGGCGCTCACGCGTGCGCGCCGGCGGCTGTACCTGTCCTTCGCGCAGACGCGCCTGCTGCACGGGCAGACGCGCTACAACCTGCCCTCGCGCTTCGTCGACGAGCTGCCGCAGGCGCTGCTCAAGTGGCTCACGCCGCGCTTCAAGGCGCCGCCGCGGCCGGCGCACCATTTCACGGCGGGCGCCTTTGCGCGCGCGCCCAAGCGCGACCCGCGTTTCGGCGGCGCCCCGGTGGGCACCGGCGGCGCGCCGAGCGGCTTTCGCGTCGGGCAGAACGTGCTGCACGCCAAGTTCGGCGCCGGCGTCATCGTCGACGCCGAAGGCCAGGGGCAGGACGCGCGCGTGCAGGTCAACTTCGGCCGCCAGGGCGTGAAGTGGCTGGCCGTGGCGGTGGCGAAGCTGCAGGCGGCGTAGCGCGCCGCCCGCCCCTCCGGCTACTTCTTCGTCGCCGCGACTGCCTTGAACAGGCTGTCGACGTACGGCTTGCCGATCTCCTTCTCCGCCCATTGCCTGACCGGCGGTTGCGCGAGCTTGCGGAACGGCGCCACCTGCGCCGGCGAAAGCTCGGTCACCTGCATGCCGACCTTGCCGAGGATCTCCTTCGCATTACGGTCCTGGTCCGAAGTCATCTTGCGATGGATGGCGACCGCCTTCTTCACGCCGTCCTCGACCGCTTTCTTTTCGGCCGCCGACAGGCCCTGGTAGAAGCGCTCGTTGACCATGTAGGCATGGATGCTCCAGACGTGGCCGTCGAGCGTCACGTACTTCTGGTGCTGGTACAGGCTCGCGGCGAGGATGTTGGTGACGCCGTTCTCCTGCCCGTCGACCACCTTCTGCTGCAGCGCGGTCGGCAGATCGGCCCACGGAATGGCGGACGCCGACGCCCCGAGCGACTCGACCAGCGTCTTGAACACCGGCGAGGGCTGGATGCGGATCTTCATGCCCTTCATGTCGGCGGGCGAGTTGATCGGCCGCAGGCTGTTGGTGAAGTGGCGCACGCCGTTGTCGGCGAGGCCCAGCATGCGGATGCCGGTTTTCTTGATCATGTCGCCGGAAAACTCCTTCAACCAGGGGCTGTCGTAGACGCGCCAGGCGTGCTCGTGGTTGTCGTAGAGGAACGGGATGCCGAGCACGCCGATGGGCTTGTGCACCGTGGCGATGGCGCCGTCGTGCGCGACCGCGAGCTCGAGCGTGCCGAGCTTGAGGCCCTCCATCGTCGGCTGGTCCTTGCCGAACTGCCCGGCCGGATAGATCTCGACCTTGATCGCGCCGCCGGTCGCCTTCTCGACGTGCTCCTTGAAGGCGAGGGCGGCGACGTGCTTGGGCTGGTCGTCCTTGGCGGGCTGGAAGTGCGCGTACTTCAGGGTCTTCTGCGCCTGTGCCGGCGCGGCGGCCAGGCCGAGCGCTGCGGCGACGGCGAATACGAGCTTCAGGGATTTCATCGTTCCTCCTTGGCAGTGAAATGCGTTACCGGGTATAGCCGAACCAGCCCGGCACGGAAATGCTGAGCGCCGGGAACAGGAGCACGAGCAGCAGCACGGCGAGCTCGGCCGCGAGCAGCGGCAGCACGGCGCGCGACAACAGCTCGAAGCGCAGCCGCCCGACCGAGGTCATCACGAACAGCACCGCCCCGACGGGCGGCGTGATCATGCCGATCGTGAGGTTGAGCACGACCGCCATTGCGAAGTGCAGCGGATGGATGCCGAACTGCTCGGACAGCGGCGCAAGCACCGGCACGAGGATGATCACGGCCGGCAGGGTGTCGATGAACAGGCCGCACACCAGGACGAACAGCGCCACGATCAGCAGCACGGCGAGCGGATCGCTGGTCAGGCGGCCGATGGCGCGCGCGATGTCCTGCGGAACCTGCGCCAGGGTGAGGAGCCAGGCGAATAGCGACGCCATCGACACGATGAGCAGGGCGGCCGAGGACACGAGCGCGCTTTGCAGGAGCACGCGCGCGATCGCGCGGGCGTTCAGCGTGCGCGTGACGTACAAGCCCACGAACAGCGCGTAGAACACGGCAACCGCGGACGCCTCGGTGGGCGTGAACAGCCCCGAGAGGATGCCGCCGATGATGATGGCCGGCATGAGCAGCACCGGGGTCGCGCGCCACAGCGCCTGCAGCCGCCTGCTCCAGGGCTCGCGCGCGTGCGCGGCGCCGTAGCCGCGCCGGATGGAAATGGCGTGGTTGGCCGCCATCAGCGCGGCGCCGAGCAACAGCCCGGGCAGCACGCCGGCGAGAAACAGGCCGGCCACCGTCACGCGGCTGTCGGTGAGCGCGTAGATCACCATGATGATCGAGGGCGGGATGATCGGGCCGATGGTGGCGGTCGCCGCCGAGAGCGCGGCGGCGTAGTACTTGTCGTAGCCGGATTTCTCCATCATGCGCATCTCGATCGCGCCCGGCCCGGCGGCGTCGGCCAGCGCCGAGCCGCTGATGCCGGCGAAGAACACGCTGGTGAGCACGTTGACGTGGCCCATGCCGCCGCGGATGTGCCCCACCAGGGAGTTGGAGAAGCGCAGCAGCGCGGTCGTGATGCCGCCCGCGGTCATGAGGTCGGCGGCGAGGATGAAGAACGGCACCGCCATCAGCGGAAACGAGTTGATGCCGTCGAACAGGCGCTGCGGCACCGAGAGCAGCGACAGCTTTCCCTCCCAGAGCAAGGCGACCAGCCCGGCACCGCCCATCACGATGGCGATCGGAAAGCCGATGGCCAGCGCCACGACGAAGACCGCGAACAGGACCGTGGCCATCTATTCGGCGAAGGCGCCGGGGTCTTCCGCGTGCTCGTAGCGCCTGGCCACGTAGTCGCGGAACACGCACACCAGGTGCAGCGCGCAGACCGCGGCGCCGACGGGGATGGCGAGGTAGGGTACGCCGGCCGATATCTGCAGCGCGGGCGTTTCCTGGTCCCAGGCGAACTGCGCCATGCGCGCGCCGAGCAGCGCGAGGGTGGCGAGGAAAGCGAGGATGAGGGCGCCCATGGCGGCGCGCAGCGCGCGCTGCCAGCGCGGGGCGAGGGCCTGGTCGAGCAGGTCGACGGCCACGTGCCGGCCTTCGCGCAGCGCGAGCCCGGCGCCGAGATAGGTGATCCAGATCATCTGGTACTGCGTGAGCTCCTCGGCCCAGATCATCGACGCGTTGAACACGTAGCGCGAGATGACGTTGGCGAACACCAGGGTCGCCATGCTCGCCATCAGCGCGATCACCAGCCACTGGTTCAGCCGCACCAGCCACGCTTCCGCGGCGCCCAGCCTGCGCGCGCCTCCCGCCTCCTGCATCGACATCCCCTCCGCCGGGCGCGGCTTGCGTGCGCCGCCTCTGGCATCTAACATATCAGATGTCAATTTGAGCGGGCAAGCGCCGCGTGACCCTCGCATCGAAACTGGACCGCCCCAAGAGCCTCTCGGACCTCGCGGTGGAGCGCATCCGCGCCGCGATCGTCGAGGGGCAACTCGGGTTCGGCGAGCAGCTCTCCGAGGCGGCACTCGCGCTCAATCTCGGCATCTCCAAGACGCCGGTGCGCGAAGCGCTGCTGCGCCTGAAGCTGGACGGGCTGGTCGACATCCAGCCGCAGCGCGGGACGTTCGTGTTCACGCTCGCTGCGGATGAGGTGCGCGAACTCACCGCGTTCCGGCAGATCGTCGAGACCGAGGCGCTGGCGCTCGCCATGCGGCGCGACCTGCGCGGCCTGGTGCAGGCGTTGAAGGAGAATCTCGCGCGCATGCCCAAGCGCGGATCGGATCCGCGCCGCGTGCACGCGCTCGACACCGAGTTCCATGATCTGATCGTCGGCGCCTCCGGCAACCGGCATCTCGCGGCCGCCTACGCCCTCGTCGGGCACCGCATCGAGGCGTTGCGCTATCGCCTGCCGGTGGACGACGAGCAGGTGGAGCATTGCCAGCAGAACCATCGGCGCATCGTGGCGCAGATCGCGAGCGGCGACGTGCGCCGTGCCCAGGCGAGCCTGCGCGAGCACGTGCTGTCCACGCAGGAGTCCTACCTCGCGGCGAGCCGCAATCGCGGCCCGAGCCGCCCTCAGGAGAGCCCGGCCACGACGAGATAGCGGGCGAGCCGCCCCGCGGCCATGAAGCCGAGCGCGGCCAGCCAGTGCACGCGCAGCCAGCCCGCCGCCACGCACAGCGCGTCGCCCACGATCGGCAGCCAGGCAAAGAACGTCGCCGGCGCGCCGTACCTGCGCACCACCGCGAGGTGCGGATAGTCCTTGCGCGGCACCAGCCGCCCGATCAGATAGGTGGTCATGCCGCCCGCGGTGTTGCCGAGCGTCGCCAGCGCCACGGCGAGCGCCGCGTGCTCCGGGTGCAGCTGCAGGTAGCCGAACAGCACCGCCTCCGAGGCGAGCGGCGCCAGCGTGGCGGCGATGAAGCTCGCGGCGAGCACGGCGGCCAGGCCGCCTTCGGGCGAGAGCAGGGTTTCCACGGGGACGGTGTGCTAGGCTTTTCGCGGTGAAACGCGAAGACTATCTCGAGCGCATCCTGCGCGCGCGCGTCTACGACGTGGCGATGGAGTCGCCGCTCGAGCTCGCGCCGGCGCTGTCGCGGCGCCTGGGCAACCGGCTGTTGCTCAAGCGCGAGGACCTGCAGCCGGTGTTCTCCTTCAAGCTGCGCGGCGCCTACAACAAGATGGCGGGCCTGCCGCGCGAAAAGCTGAGGAAGGGCGTGATCGCCGCGAGCGCCGGCAACCACGCGCAAGGGGTGGCGCTCGCCGCGCAGAAGCTCGGCTGCCGCGCGACCATCGTCATGCCGGTGACCACGCCGAGGATCAAGGTGGACGCGGTCGCGCAGCGCGGCGCGCGCGTCGTGCTGACGGGCGACTCCTATGACGAGGCCCATGCGCACGCCCTGCGGCTCAAGCGCCGGCACGGCTACACGTTCGTGCATCCCTACGACGATCCCGAGGTGATCGCGGGACAGGGCACCATCGGCATGGAGATCCTGCGCCAGAGCGCGCGGCCGATCGACGCCGTGTTCGTCCCGGTGGGCGGCGGCGGCCTGATCTCCGGCATCGCCGCCTACTTGAAGCAACTTTCGCCGCGCACCAGGGTGATCGGCGTGGAGCCGGACGATGCCGACGCGATGGCGCGCTCGCTCAAGGCCGGGCGGCGCGTGAAGCTCGAGCACGTGGGCCTCTTTGCCGACGGCGTCGCGGTGAAGCAGGTGGGCGAGGAGACCTTCCGCCTGTGCCGCAGGCTCGTCGACGAGATGGTGCTGGTCGACACCGACGAGATCTGCGCGGCGATCAAGGACGTGTTCGAGGACACGCGCGTGGTGCTCGAGCCCGCGGGCGCGCTGGCGATCGCCGGCGCCAAGGCCTGGGTCGAGCGCCACGGCGCGCGCGGCAGGAAGCTGGTGGCCGTGGCGAGCGGCGCCAACACCAACTTCGACCGCCTGCGCTTCGTCGCCGAGCGCGCCGAGGTCGGCGAGCACCGCGAGGCGGTGCTCGGCGTGACGATCCCCGAGGAGCGCGGCAGCTTCCGGCGCTTCCTGCGCGCGCTGGGCGGGCGCAACATCACCGAGTTCAACTACCGCATGTCGGACGCGAGCGCGGCCAACATCTTCGTCGGCGTGACGGTGCAGGATCGCGACGAGCCCGGGCGCATCGTGCGCGGCCTGCGTCGCGCGGGCTTCCGCACGCTCGACATGTCGGACGACGAGGTGGCCAAGGGCCACATGCGCCACATGATCGGCGGGCATTCGCCGCTGGCGAAGGACGAGCTGCTGTACCGCTTCGAGTTCCCCGAGCGCCCGGGCGCGCTGATGAAGTTCCTCACCGCCATGAACCCGTCGTGGAACATCAGCCTGTTTCACTACCGCAACTACGGCGCGGACTACGGCTCCATCCTGGTCGGCATGCAGGTGCCCAGGCACGAAATGGGCGACTTCCGGCGCTTTCTCGCGCGCCTCGGCTACCCCTGCTTCGACGAGACGCGCAATCCGGCCTATCGCCTGTTCCTGAAGTAGGCCCCGCCGTGAGCGCCGCCGCCGAGCCCGAGATGCACACGTTGCACCCCGAGGATGCGGCGGCACGCGACGCGCGGGCGCGCCGCGCGCGCCAGCGCCTGTGGTTCGCCCTGGCGCTGGCGGCGAGCGTGCTGGCGCTCACGGCCATCGGCTCGTGGACCTACCGCGCGGTGGA
>DATFEJ010000293.1:0-8345 GCA_035251235.1 Burkholderiales bacterium | reverse complement strand
TGATCGGCGAGATCGAGCGCGGCCGGGGCGCGCTGCCGCACGCGCACCCGGGCATCGAGCAGGTGTGCTACCTGCTGGAAGGCGCGGCACACGTCGAGGTGGGCGGCGAGAAGTTCGAGCTCGCCCCGGGCGAGGCCTGCTTTTTCCCGGCGGACGCGCCGCACGTCTTCACCGCCACCAGCGAGCGCGCGAAGGTGATGGTGATCTACGCGCCGCCCTACGAAGAGGATCCTGCAAGGCGCAGGACCTGATGGATTTCGCCTTCACCGCCGAGCAGGACGCCATCCGCGAGGCCATCGCCAGGATCTGCGCGCGCTTTCCCGACGACTACTGGCTGAAGAAGGACAAGGAGGGCGGCTTTCCCGCGGAGCTGCACCAGGCGCTGGCGCAGGACGGCTGGCTGGGCATCGCCATGCCGGAGGCCTATGGCGGCTCGGGCCTGGGGATCACCGAGGCCGCGGTGATGATGCAGGCCATCGCCGAGTCGGGCGCCGGGTTCTCCGGGGCGTCGGCGGTGCACATGAACATCTTCGGCCTCAACCCGGTGGTGAAGTTCGGCAGCGACGCGCAGAGAAAGCGCATGCTGCCCGGCCTGATTGCGGGCAAGGAGCGCGCCTGCTTCGCCGTCACCGAGCCCAACACCGGGCTCAACACGCGCAAGATCAAGACCATGGCGAAGAAGGAGGGCAGGCGCTACCTCGTCTCCGGGCAGAAGGTGTGGATCTCCACCGCGCAGGTGGCGGAGAAGATCCTGCTCCTCACCCAGGCGGCGGCCGGCCTCACGCTGTTCTACACCGACTTCGACCGCAGGCACATCGAGGTGCGCGAGATCGAGAAAATGGGCAGGAAGGCGGTGGACTCCAACCAGGTGTTCTTCGACGGCCTGCCGGTGCCGGAGGAAGACCGCATCGGCGAGGAAGGCAAGGGCTTCGAGTACATCCTGCACGGCATGAACCCGGAGCGCATCCTCATCGCCGCCGAGTGCGTCGGCCTGGGGCGCTGCGCGGTGCAGCGCGCAGCGAAGTACGCCAACGAGAGGATCGTGTTCGACCGGCCGATCGGCAAGAACCAGGGCATCCAGCATCCGCTCGCGGAGAAGTGGATGGCCCTCGAGGCGGCCAATCTCATGGTGTACAAGGCCGCGTGGCTCTACGACCAGGGCAGGAGCTGCGGGGCCGAAGCCAACGCGTCGAAGTATCTCGCCGCGGAGGCCTGCTTCGACGCCTGCCAGCAGGCGGTGATGACGCACGGCGGCTACGGCTACGCCAAGGAGTATCACGTTGAGCGCTACCTGCGGGAGTCGCTCGTCGGGCGCATCGCGCCGGTCTCGCCGCAGATGATCCTGTGCTTCATCGCCGAGCGCGTGCTCGGCCTGCCGAAGTCGTACTGATCCCGCCCGGCTTTTCGTGACTTTTGGCCTGTTTGGGCGCCCGCCCTGACACGCTCTGACACGCGTTGCGCTGCTTTGCGGATTCTGACCTGTCACCTTCTAACGACCGGTACTAGCGTACGGGTGCATGCCGAGTACGGGCGTGTGACTTTCGGCACATAGCCGCTGGAGGATCAAATGACAGGGAAGAACGCGATTCGCCGTGCAGTCGCCGCAGCCTTTCTGGCAGTGAGCGCCATGCACGGTGTCGCCTGGGGTCAGGGCGTGCTGTCGTCCGCGCAGCCGCTCGTGTTCGAGTTCAGCAGCGCGGGAACCGCTACGGTCAACGGCGCGATCAGCGGCGGTTCGGCCGCCGTGTACTCGTTCTGGGCGAATGAGGGTGACGTGGTGACCGTGGACATCGACGGCACCACCAACTTCATCGACACCATCGTGTCGATCCATACGCCTGCCCCGGCCTACGGCGTCGACGCCGTCATGGACGACGCTTCGGTGATCGATTCCGGCTCGACCACTCCCCTGGATCCCTACATCCAGAACTGGGTCGCGCCGACGAGCGGCCTGTTCTATGTCGCCGTCACCCTCTCGCCCGATCGGGTGGCGGACGGCGGCACGTTCCTCGCCTTGGGCGGCGCCGGCAGCGGCGACTACTCGTTGACCGTCTCGGGCGTGACGCCCGAGCCCACTACGCCGCCGCCGCCGCCGCCGACCGGCGGGGATACGACGCCGCCCGACGACACCGGCTCCACGCCTCCCCCGCCGTCGACGGACGTCCAGCACGTGCGCATCGACGTGCGTCCGGGATCCAGGGCGCTGGTGCGGCTCAACCCGAAGTGGCGCGAGACCATCCCGGTCGCCATCCTGTCCTCGAGGACCTTCGATGCGCGCAAGATCGACGTGAGCACGCTGACCTTCGGCCGCACGGGCGACGAGCAGAGCCTGCGCAAGTGCGGCAAGGGCTTCGGCAACCTGAACCGCGACCGCCGGCCGGACTTGCTGTGCCACTTCGAGAACCAGGCCGCCGGGTTCGAGCTCGGCGACGAGGAAGGCGTCCTCAAGGGCATGACCGTGGACGGCCAGCCGTTCGAAGGCCGCGCGATGCTGAAAGTCGTGCCGCAGAAGCGCCACTACGGGCACGATCACGGCAAGGGACATCACAAGGACGCCGACAACGACCGTCGCAAGGGGCACCCGCGCAAGACGAGCTGGTGGTCCTGGTAACTCGATAGAACCCGGCGTCTCCGGCCGGCCGCCGCCTCCGAACCCCCTACCGGAGGCGGCGGTTTTTTTTGGGTGTCGGGCGGGCGGGTACACTGCCGCGTCATGGCACTCGCCGCCGATGTGCTCGTCGCCCTCGTGGCGCTCCTGCACCTCTGGTTTCTCGTCCTGGAGATGTTCCTGTGGACGAAGCCGATCGGGCTGAAGGTCTTTCGCAACACCCCGGATAAGGCGCAGGCGACGAAGGTGCTGGCCGCCAATCAGGGCCTGTACAACGGTTTCCTCGCCGCGGGGCTTGCCTGGGGCCTCGCCGCCGGCTCGCCGGCGTTCAAGCTCTTCTTCCTGGCCTGTGTCGTGGTCGCCGGCGTGTACGGCGCCTGGAGCGTGAGCCGACGCATCTTCTGGGTGCAGGCGGCGCCCGCCGCCGCGGCGCTCGCGCTGCTGCTCGCCTCAGCCTGACAGGAACGGCGTCAGGCGCTCGAGGACTTCTCCCGGCGCTTCCTCAGCGAGGTAGTGCCCCGATTCGACCGGCCCGCCGCTCACTTCGGCCGCGCAGTAGCTCCTCCAGATCGAGAGCGCGTCGTACCACGCCTGGATCTTTCCCTTTTTCCCCCACAGCACCAGCACAGGGCACTGGATCTTCACGCCTTGCGCGCGGCTCGCGCGGTCGTGCTCGAGGTCGATGCTCGCCGCCGCGCGGTAGTCCTCGCACATGCCGCGAATTGTCTCCGGGTCGTGCACCGCCGCCAGGTAGTCGGCGAGCGCGTCGCGATCGAAGAAGTCGGGCGGCTTGGGTTCGCGCGAAGTGTGCGCGCGCCACCACGCGTCCGGCGCCGCGCTGATCACGTTCTCCGGGAAGGGGTGCGGCTGGGCGAACCAGAACCAGTGGTAGTAGCCCAGGCCGAAAGCCATGTCGGCGCGCTCGAAGTGCTCGAGCGTGGGGATGATGTCCATCACCGCGAGCCGGCGCACGCGCGCCGGGTGGTCGAGCGCCAGGCGGTGCGCGAGGCGCGCGCCGCGATCGTGCGCCGCGACCAGGAACGTCTCGTGGCCGAAGTGCGACATCAGCGCGGCCATGTCCTTCGCCATCTCGCGCTTGGCATAGGGGGCGTGATCGGCGGTGGCCGGCGGCTTGAACGAGCCGCCGTAGCCGCGCAGGTCGGGGCAGTAGACCGTGTAGTGCTTGGCCAGCTTGGGCGCGACCTTGTGCCACATGGCGTGGGTCTGCGGGTTGCCGTGCAGCAGGAGGAGCGGCGGCCCCTCGCCGCCGCGGCGCAGGCGCAGGCGGCCGGCGGGGACGGCGGCGTGCTCGAGGGTGAAGTCGGGGAACAACATCTCGACGGGTGAGCGCAGATTAACGCAATCGAGCCGGCTTGCGTTTACTCGAAATGGCCGGTGCGCTACCCTGCTGCACGAATCCGAAGGAGCCCGCATGTCCGCCTGGCACCTTGCCCAACTGAACATCGGCATCATCAAGGCTCCGATGGATTCGCCGGTGATGGCGGATTTCGCGGCGAACCTGGATCGTATCAACGCGCTGGCTGAAGCGACGCCGGGCTTCGTCTGGCGCCTGCAGACCGAGGAGGGCAACGCCACCGCGATTCGCCCCTTCGAGAACGAGAACCTGCTGCTCAACATGTCGGTGTGGCGCGATGTCGAGTCGCTCGGCAAGTATGTCTACCACTCGGCCCACGTGGAAATCATGCGCCGCCGCAGGGAATGGTTCGAGCACATGGACGAGGCCTTTCTGGTGCTGTGGTGGGTTCCCCAGGGCCATCGTCCCGGCGTGGCCGAGGCCGTTGCCAGGCTGGAGCTCCTGCGTGCCAAAGGCCCGACGGCGGAGGCCTTCACCTTCCGCCACGCCTTTCCCGCGCCCGATGCTGCCCCATCGCAGGCGCGGGCGGGCTTCGGCGGCGAATGCCCGGCCACCTGACGTTGGGCATCCCGGCTTCTTTTCTCCTTTACGGCGCCAACGGCTACGTCGGCGAAGCGGCGGCGCGCCTGGCGGTCGAGCAGGGCCTGAAGCCCATCCTCGCGGGACGCGATGCGTCGAAAATCGAGCCGCTGGCACGAGGCCTGGGACTCGAATTCCGCGCCTGCGCGCTGGACGATCCGCAGGGCCTCGATCGCGCGCTGCGCGGCGTGCCGCTGGTGCTGCACCTTGCCGGCCCTTACAAGTTCACCGCGCGGCCGATGGTGGACGCCTGCCTGCGCGCGGGCGCGCACTACCTGGACATCACCGGGGAGATTCCGGTCTTCGAAGCGATTGCCGCCAGGGATGCCGAAGCCAGGGCGCGCAAGGTGATGCTGCTCCCCGCGGTCGGCTTCGACGTGGTGCCTACCGATTGCCTGGCGGCGCACCTCAAGCGCCGCCTGCCTTCGGCGACGCGACTCGCGCTCGCGTTCCAGAGCGTCGGGCGCTCGGGCCTGCCGCCGGGCACGCAGCGCACGATGATCGAGCTGCTGCCCTTCGGCGACCGCGTGCGCCAGGGCGGAAAACTGGTGGTGCCGGAAGCCGGAGTGAAGACACGCACGCTCGATTTCGGGCAGGGGCCGGTGCAGGGCATGCGCTTCACCTGGGGCGACGTGTTCACGGCCTTCTACACCACGGGGATCCCCGACATCGAGGTGTACACCGTGCTGCCGGCGGCGATGCGCAAGCAGATCGCGTTGCTGAAGAAGCTGCGGCCGCTGTTGCGCTTCGCGCCGCTGCGCGCGCTGCTGCGGCGCGGCGTCAAGCCGGGGCCGACGGCAGAGGCTCGCGCGCGGACGGTCACGCACGTTTGGGGAGAAGTTTCCGACGCGCAGGGGCGCGTTGCAGTTTCCAGGCTGCACGGGCCGGAGGCGGGGCTGGTCTGGACCACGCGCGCGGCGCTCGCGGTGGTGAGGAAGGCGCTGGACGGCAACGTGGCGCCCGGATTCCAGACGCCGGCGCGGGTCTACGGCGCGGATCTGGTGCTGGAATGCGAGGGCGTGACGCGGGAGGACGTGGCCTGAGGCGCTAGAATCGGCCTTCCTTCCACGAAGGAGACCGTCATGATCAACCGCGACGAGTACGTGCAGAAGCTGAAAACCCAGCTCGACCAGTGGAACGCCGAGGCCAGGGTGTGGGAGGCCAAGGCGAAGGAAGCGCAGTCGCACATGAAGGCCGAGTACGAGAAGCAGCTCGCCAACCTCAACAGCCAGCGCGACCAGGCCCTCTACCAGATGAAGCTGGTGCAGAACGCCTCGCAGGACGCCTGGATGGACGTGATGAAGGGCGCGGATCAGGCCTGGAAGAACATGCAGGACGCCTTCAACAAGGCGAGGTCGCACTTCGAGAAGAAATGAGCGGGTTCGACCTGCGCGGCAAGGTCGCGCTCGTCACGGGAGGCAACGGCGGCATCGGCCTGGGGATGGCCGAGGGCCTCGCCGCGGCCGGCGCGGACCTCGTGGTCTGGGGCACGAACGCGGAGAAGAACGCCGCCGCGGAGAAGGCGCTCAAGCGCCACGGACATCGCGTGCTCGCGCAGCGCTGCGACGTGGCCGACGAGGCGCAGGTCGAGGCGTGCTTCGCCGCGGCGCTGAAGGCCATGGGCCGCATCGACGGCTGCTTCGCCAACGCGGGCGTCAGCCAGGCGCGCGCGCCGCTCTCCGAGCTGGACACCAAGGAGTGGCGGCGCGTCATGGCGGTGAACCTCGACGGCGCGTTCTTCACCCTGCGCGCGGCCGCGCGCCACATGACGGAGCGCGCGAAGGCCGGCAACGCGGGCGGGCGCCTGGTCGGCATGGCGAGCAGCGCAGCGATCCATGGTGCCGCGCGCGCGGCGAGCTACGCCGCCACCAAGGGCGCGATGCTCACCATGATCCGCGCGCTCGCCGTGGAGATGGCGCGCTACCAGGTGACGGCCAACTCCATCCTGCCGGGCTGGATCGAGTCGGACATGACCGCGCGCGCCATCGGCGACGAGAAGTTCGCGGCCGCCGTGCTGCCGCGCATCCCGCTGCGGCGCTGGGGCACGAAGGAGGACTTCGCCGGCATCGCCGTGTACCTGATGAGCGACGCGAGCAGCTACCATACCGGCGACAGCTTCGTCATCGACGGCGCCTACACCATCTTCTGACATGAGCGACAACGTCCATCCCGCCAACGTGCACCCCATTGGCCGCGGCTACGCCTTCGAGGACCTGAAGGTGGGGCAGCGCTTTCGCACGCACCGGCGCACCATCGCGGAAGCCGACGTCGCCGCGTTCGTCAACCTCACCTGGCTCACCGAGGAGTTGTTTGCGGTGGCGGACGACTCGCAGCGCGCCATCAAGGGCCGCGCCGTGCCCGGGGCGCTCGTGTACTCGTTCGCCGAGGGGCTGCTGCTGCCCTCCATGCAGGACACGGGCCTCGCCTTCCTCAACGCGACGCTCGACGTGAAGGGGCCGACGGTGGTCGGCGACACGATCCACGTCGAGGTCGAGGTGACCGAGGCGCGCCTCACCTCCAAGGGCGACCGCGGCCTGGTGCGCTTCGCCAACAAGGTGGTCAACCAGCGCGGCGAGACCGTCCTCGAATACAACCCGCTGAGGATGCTGAAACGCAAATAGGGACAGTCCCCATTTTTCTCATTTGCGAATACAGTGCAAATGAGAAAAATGGGGTCTGTCCCCTTTTATGATCGACCACGTCGACCACATCGTTCTGACCACCCGCGACCTTGCGGGGTGCATCCGGTTCTATACCGAGGCGCTGGGGATGACGCTCGAGTCGTTTCGCACACCCACCGAGACGCGCCAGGCGCTCAAGTTCGGCAACCAGAAGATCAACCTGCACGAATGGGGCAGGGAGTTCACGCCGCGCGCGCACGTGGCGGCGCCGGGCACGCTGGATCTCTGTTTCATCGCCTCGGTGCCGCTCGAGCAAGTGATCGCGCGGCTGAAGGCAGCGGGCGTGCCGATCCTCGAGGGCCCGGTGATGAAGACTGGCGCGGTGTCGAAGATCCGCTCGGTGTACGTGCGCGACCCGGACCTCAATCTGGTCGAGATCTCCGAGCCGGCCTGAGGGCCGACTACAAAGGCGCAACAAAGGCATAACGGCCCCGCTACCGCGCGCGCCTAGCATGGCCGATTTGCGCGTCAGGCGTCGCCATGGACATGATGATCGTATCGGCCGACGGCGTCGGCCACACGGCGACGGTTCTGCAGACCGTGCGCCCCGACGCGCCCGTGGTGCTGTGCCTGCCGGCGATGGGGGCGTCCGCCGACTACTACCAGCCGTTCGCGCAGGCGATCGCCGCGGCGGAGCTGGCGAGCGCCGTGCTGCTCGACCTGCGCGGCCAGGGGCGCTCCACCGCGCGCGCGCGCAACGGCCACCAGTTCGGCTACCGCGAGATCCTCGAGCTCGACCTGCCCAAGGCAATTTCCCTGCTGCGCCACGTGTTCCACGGCAGCCGGCTCTATGTCGCCGGTCACAGCCTCGGCGGCCAGCTCGGACTGCTCTGCGCGGGCCGGCCCGATGTGCAGGTCGACGGACTCGTCCTGATCGCGGCCGGCACCTCGCACGTGGGCGCCTGGAGCGGGCAGGAGCGCGCGTGGGCGCGCGGCATGGCGGCGGGCATCGGCGTCGCGGCGCGCCTCCTGCCCTGGTATCCGGGCAGCCGCCTCGGATTCGGCGGCGACCAGCCGCGGCGCATGATGCGCGACTGGGGCCGGGTGACGCGCGAGGATGTCTACGCGCCCGAAGGCAGCGATTACGACTACGAGCGCGCCG
>DATFEJ010000288.1:0-9476 GCA_035251235.1 Burkholderiales bacterium | reverse complement strand
CGCGGCGCGCCGCGCCACCTCCGCCGGCGGCAGCGCGCCGTCGGACACGTTGGAATGGCAGTGCAGGTCGACGTTCAAGGCGTGGAAAAGAAGTCTTCGACCAGCCGCGCGACGCGCTCGGGCTGGTCGTGATGCAGCATGTGGCCCGCATCCGCCACGGTAGCGTAGCGCAGGTCGCGAAACGCCGCGCGGCGCTCAGCGTACTGCGCCGCGCTCAGCCCCACCCGCTGGAGCGACTCGGAGTCGGCCGCGTCCACCCACAGGACCGGCGCGCTCACCTCCTGCCAGCAGGCGCGCGCTTCCTCGTAGCGGTAGAGCACCGGATAGACGATCCTGTGCGCCGGATCGCCGCGCAGCAGCACGCGGCCGTCGGCGGTCTCGCGGCCCCAGTAGCGCGCCAGGAACTCGGCGCGCTCGCGCGCCAGGCGCGGATTGTTCTTCTGCAGGCGATCGGCGAGCACGGCGAAGCTCGCGTACGGCCGGAAGCCGCTCGCCGCGCGCAGCTCGTCGAGCCAGCGCGCATAGCGCGCGGGGGCCTGCTCGGGTTTCGTCGCCTGCATGCCGAAGCCCTCGAGATTGACCAGCCGCCGCACGCGCGCTGGCCGTATGCCGGCATACAGGCAGGCGACGTTGCCCCCCAGGCTGTGCCCGAGGAGATTCACGGGTGCATCGGGTTGCAGCCGCTCGAGGAGATAGTCGAGGTCGGCCACGTAGTCGGGAAACCAGTAGCAGTCCGACCTGCCCCAGTCGGTCAAGCCGTAGCCGCGCCAGTCCGGCGCGTACACGTCCCAGTCGCCGGCCAGCGCGTCCACCATGAACTGAAAGGACGCCGACACGTCCATCCAGCCGTGCAGCAGCACCATGCGCCGCGCGCCATCCCCCGGCCAGTGGCGCACGTGATAGCGCAGCCCGCGCACGTCGTAGAACAGGGATTCGCTCGGCTTCATCGTGTCAGCGGAAGCGGAAATCGACCTCGGGTTTTCGCCCGGAGACCAGGTCCGCGAGTGCACGGCCCGAGCCTGCCGCGAGCGTCCAGCCGAGCGTCCCGTGCCCGGTGTTGAGGAACAGGTTCGCGATGCGCGTGCGGCCGATCACCGGTACGTTGGTGGGCGTGGCCGGCCGCAGCCCGGCCCAGTACTGGACGTCCTTGGCGCCGGCGAGCGCGGGAAACAGGCGCGCGACGCGCGCCACGATCGCCGCGCAGCGCGTCTCGCTGATCGAGGTGTCGTAGCCGGCCAGCTCCGCAGTGCCCGCGACGCGCAGCCGATCGCCGAGCCGCGAAACCACCAGCTTGTGCGCCTCGTCGGTCAGGCTCACCGTGGGCGCATGCCCCGCGAGCTGCGGCGGCAGCGCGATCGTGATCGAGTAGCCCTTGAGCGGGTAGACCGGGATCGAGATGCCCAGCGGGCGCAGCAGGCGCGAGCTGTAGCTCCCCAGGCTCACGACGAATGCGTCGGCTTCGACGCGCCGCGCCGGCGCGCGCGCCGCGACCACGCGCCCGCCTTCGATTTCCAGCGCCTGCACAGTCGTATCGCGTACAAAGCGCACGCCGCGCGCCTGCGCGAGCCCGGCGAGCTTTTGCGTGAAGGCATGCGCGTCGCCCGATTCGTCCTGCGGCGCGTAGGCGCCGCCAGCGACCGGCACCTGCGAGGCGCGCAGCGCCGGCTCGATCGCGAGGCACTCCGCCGCCGACTTCACCTCGCGCACGATGCCCAGTCCCCGCATTTCCTCGGTGTGCGCGGCCAGCGCGTCGAAGTCGGCCTGCTCGGTGCAGAAATGCAGGATCCCCTTGCCCAGATAGTCGTACGCGATGCCGGTTTCCTGCCGCAACGCCGCGAGGCTCTCGCGGCTGTAGCGTGCCAGGCCGGCAAGCTGGCGAGTGTGGAGCTCGAACCGGCCCGGCAGGCACTCGAACGCGAAGCGCAGGCCCCACAACCATTGCTGCAGGTCCGCGCGCGGCCGGAAAAGCATCGGCGCATCTTCGCGGCCGAGCCACTTCAGCACCTTGGGCACCACCGAAGGCTTGGCCCACGGCTCGGCGTGTCCCGCCGAGATCTGCCCGCCGTTGGCGAAGGAGGTCTCCATGCCGGCCTCGGGCTGCCGGTCGACGAGCGTCACCTCGTGCCCGGCACGCGCGAGGTACCAGGCGCCCGTCACGCCGACCACGCCTGCCCCGAGAACCGCGACTCTCATGCCGGGACTCCAGCCGGTATCATAGCGGCCCGCCATGCCCCTTTATTCGATCGGCGACAAGCGCGTCGAGCTGCGCGGCGCGCACCATTACATCGCCCACGACGCGACGCTGGTCGGCGCCATCACGCTGGAGGCCGACGCCAACATCTGGTTCAAGGTGGTGATCCGCGCCGAGAACGACGTGGTGCGCATCGGCGAGGCGACCAACGTGCAGGACGGCTCGGTGCTGCACGTGGATCCGGGCTTTCCGCTCACGCTCGGCAATCGCGTGACCATCGGCCACAAGGTCATGCTGCACGGCTGCGCGGTGGGCGACGGCAGCCTGGTCGGCATCAACAGCGTGGTGATGAACGGGGCGCGCATCGGCAAGGGATCGCTCATCGGCGCGAACACGCTGATCCCCGAGGGCAAGGAGATTCCAGACGGCGTGCTGGTGCTCGGCTCGCCCGGCAAGGTGGTGCGCGAGCTCAGGCCCGAGGAGCGCGCGCGGCTCCTGGAGATCGCCGCCGGCTACGTCGAGCGCTCGAAGCGCTACCGCACGGAGTTCCGCGAGCAGCCCCTGCCGCCTTCGGCGCGCTGAATCACTTCGGCGCCATGCGGATGGCGCCGTCCAGGCGGATCGTCTCGCCGTTCATCATCTCGTTCTCGATGATGGCGCGCGCGAGCTGCGCGTACTCGACCGGCCTGCCCAGGCGCGGAGGGAACGGCACCATCTTGCCGAGCGCGTCCTGAACGTCCTTGGGCATGCCCAGCAGCATCGGCGTCTCGAAGATGCCCGGCGCAATCGTGCACACGCGGATGCCGTTGCGCGAGAGGTCGCGCGCGATCGGCAGCGTCATGCCGACGATGCCGCCCTTGGAGGCCGAGTACGCGGCCTGGCCGATCTGGCCGTCGAACGCGGCGACCGACGCGGTGTTGATGATCACGCCGCGCTCGCCGGCAGCATTCGGGCCCGCCTTGGCCATCGCGTCGGCCGCGAGGCGGATCATGTTGAAGCTGCCGATCAGGTTGATGGTGACCACGCGCGTGAAATGCGCGAGGTTGTGCGGACCCTCCTTGCCGAGCGTGCGCTCCGCCGTGCCGATGCCCGCGCAGTTGACCAGCACGTGCAGGCCGCCGAACTCCTTCAGCGCCAGCGCCACCGCCGCCTTGCCGTCCGCCTCGGAGGTGACGTCGCATTTGACGAAGCGCCCGCCCAGCTCCTGGGCCAGCTTGGCGCCTGCATCTTCCTGCAGGTCGGCAAGCACCACCTTGCCGCCGTTTTCCGCCGCCATGCGCGCGGTCGCCGCGCCCAGGCCGGATGCGCCGCCGGTGACGAGAAACACGCTGTTCTTGATTTGCATATGCGCCTCGGTACGTTAAGAGGCGCGATTATAATTCACGCGCCCGATGACGCTGCAGCTTCGCTTCGGACTTGCCTTCGACGATCTCTACGCCAGGGACGGGCTGCTGCGCGTGGACGCGGCATTTCTGCAGTTCCTTGCCGAAGCCGACGCCGCGCTGCGCGAGCGGCTGGTCGCGGCGCGCGCCAGTCCTCCGCATCTGAAGGAGGAATCCGATCTCCTCATCGCCCTTGCGCCGCACCTGGACGACTTCCTCGCGCGCCTGTTCGGCATCGAGGTCGAGGCCCAGGCGCTCGCCGCGCGCCACCACAACTTCGCGCCGCTGTACTCGGTGAAGCGCCTGTTCGTGCAGCGCCGCGCGCTGCACAAGGTCAAGCCCGAGGAGGCCGCGGCGTTGAACGGCACCGCCGCCGAGCAGGAGCTGCGCGCGCTCTTGGGCGGCCAGTTCACCGAGCTCGCGTTCGCGCGCCACGTCACCGAGTGGCAGAAGGACGAAGCCGCCAATGCGCAGCAACTCGATCTCGCGGCGCGCTACGCGGCCTGGGCCGCGACCACGGCCGAGGGCAAGGCGAAGCACCGCGGCGGGGTGCTCTTCAAGGTGCCACGCAAGCTCGACTTCGTGCGCCTGGTGCCGCTGCACACTGACGCCACGCGCGGCTACGAGCGCCACGCGCTCGAGCATTTGCGCCGGCGCGAAGGTTTCGCGCTCACCGATCCTGGCACCGACCTCGTCGGCGCGCTCGACGAGGCCAATTACTGCATCTGGTGCCACGAGCAGGGCAAGGACTCCTGCTCCAAGGGGCTGAAGGAGAAGGCGCCGGCGAAGCCGGGCATCAGCGAGGGCGCGCCGGCCGCGGCCTTCCGCAAGTCGCCGCTCGGCACGCCGCTCGCCGGTTGCCCGCTGGAGGAGAAGATCTCGGAATTCCAGATGGTGAAGGCGCGCGGCCAGGCGCTGGCGGCGCTCGCGATCATCTGCGTCGACAACCCGATGGTGGCCGCGACCGGCCACCGCATCTGCAACGACTGCATGAAGTCCTGCATCTACCAGAAGCAGGACCCGGTCAACATCCCGCAGGCCGAGACCCGCAGCCTGAAGGATGTGCTGGGCCTGCCCTGGGGCTTCGAGATCTATTCGCTGCTGACGCGCTGGAACCCGCTCAACCTGCGCCGGCCGCTGCCGCGGCCCGACTCCGGGCGCAAGGTGCTGGTGGTGGGCCTCGGGCCCGCGGGCTTCACGCTCGCGCACCACCTGATGAACGACGGCCACACCGTGGTCGGCGTCGACGGCCTGAAGATCGAGCCGCTGCCCGCGGAGCTCTGCGGCGTGGACGCGCACGGCCGGCGCAAGGCCTTCGAGCCGGTGCGCGACGCGATGGACCTGTACGAGCCGCTGGACGGGCGCGCCATGGCGGGCTTCGGCGGCGTCGCCGAGTACGGCATCACGGTGCGCTGGGACAAGAACTTCCTCAAGCTCGTGCGCCTGCTGCTCGAGCGGCGCGCCGAGTTCGCGATGTTCGGTGGCGTGCGCTTCGGCGGCACGCTCGCGCTGGAGGACGCCTGGCAGCTCGGCTTCGACCACGTGGCGCTGTGCATCGGCGCCGGCGGCCCTACGGTGCTCGACATCCCGAACGGCCTCGCACGCGGCGTGCGCGCGGCGTCCGACTTCCTCATGGCGCTGCAGCTCACCGGCGCGGCGAAGCAGGACTCGATCGCCAACATGCAGCTGCGCCTGCCGGTGGTGGTGATCGGCGGAGGCTTGACCGCGATCGACACCGCCACCGAGTCGCTCGCCTACTACGTGGTGCAGGTGGAGAAATTCCTCGCGCGCTACGAGGCGCTCGCGAAGGAGATCGGCGAGGACGCGGTGCGCGACCGCTGGGACGACTACGAGCGCGAGATCGCCGAGGAGTTCCTCGCGCACGCGCGCGCGATCCGCGGCGAGCGCAGGGAAGCCGCGCGCGAGGGCCGCGCGCCGCGCATCGTGGAGCTGTTGCAGCACTGGGGAGGCGTGACCATCGCCTATCGCCGGCGGCTCGTCGACAGCCCTTCGTACACGCTGAACCACGAGGAAGTCGAGAAGGCGCTCGAGGAAGGCATCTGGTTCGCGGAGAGCCTCGCCCCCGCGGCGGTCGACGTCGATCACTACGGCGCCGCGCGCGGCATTCGCCTCAAGCACGGGCCAAGCGGCAAGGAGCACTGGCTCCCGGCGCACACGGTGTTCGTCGCCGCCGGCACGCAGCCCAATACCGTCCTCGCGCGCGAGCATGCGGCGCAGTTCAGGCTCGACGGCAGGTACTTCGCCGCCTGCGACGAAACCGGGAACCCGGTGAAACCGCAGTCCTCGACCTCCAAGCCGGGCGAAGTGCGCGTGCTGCTCTCGCGCCAAGCCGACGGTCGCTGCGTGAGCTTCTTCGGCGACGTGCATCCCTCCTATTTCGGCAACGTCGTCAAGGCGATGGGCTCGGCCAAGCAAGGCTACCCGGTGGTGTCGCGCGTACTCGCCGCGCGCGCTCCGGCGAGCGGGTCGCCGCGCGAGCCGTTCTTCGCCTCGCTCGCGGACCAGCTCGTCGCGACGGTCGAGCGCGTGGAGCGGCTTACGCCGACGATCGTGGAGGTCGTGATGCGTGCGCCGCTGGCCGCGCGCAAGTTCCAGCCCGGCCAGTTCTACCGCCTGCAGAACTTCGAGTCGCTCGCCCCGGTCGTGCGCGGCACGCGCATGCAGATGGAGGGCCTTGCCATGACGGGCGCCTGGGTAGACCGCGACAAGGGCCTCGTTTCCATCATCGCGCTCGAGATGGGCGGCTCGAGCGACCTGTGCGCGATGCTGCAGGAAGGCGAGGCCGTCATCTTGATGGGCCCGACCGGCACGCCCACCGAGATCGCCGCGGGCGAGACGGTGCTGCTGTGCGGCGGGGGCCTGGGCAATGCGGTGCTGTTCTCGATCGGCGCGGCGTTCCGTGCCGCGGGCTCCAAGGTCCTCTACTTCGCCGGCTACAAGAAGGTGCAGGACCGCTACAAGGCAGACGAGATCGAGCGCGCCGCCGACGTCGTCGTCTGGTGCTGCGACGAGGAGCCCGGCTTCGAGCCGCGCCGGCCGCAGGACCGGCGCTTCATCGGCAACATCGTGCAGGCGATGGACGCCTACGCCGAGGGGCGCCTGGGCGCGCCCGCGATCCGGCTGGAAGACGCCGACCGCATCATCGCCATCGGCTCGGACCGCATGATGGCGGCGGTGGCACGCGCGCGGCACGCGCTGCTCAAGGACCATCTCAAGCCCGGCCACGTCGCCATCGGCTCGATCAACTCGCCGATGCAGTGCATGATGAAGGAGATCTGCGCGCAGTGCCTGCAGCCGCACCGCGACCCGCAGACCGGAAAGACGAGCTACGTCTTCTCCTGCTTCAACCAGGACCAGCCGCTCGACCGCGTCGAGTTCGGCGTGCTCAACGACCGCCTGAAGCAGAACTCGCTCGCCGAGAAGCTCACCGCCAAGTGGCTGCAGCGCTGCATGCCGGAGCTGCGCAAGCAGCGCAAGTTCGTCTAGCCGGGCCGCCGGCCGCGCCGGCGGGCAGCCCCGGGTTGACAACAGGTATACAACTCTTATATAAGACTTGTATATGGCGAAGGACAAAGCCAAGATCAGCACCTTCTCGGCGACGCCGCGCGACCTGGAGATGCTGGAGGTGGTGGCGCGCTACCACGGACTGAACAAGAGCGCGACCCTCGTCAGCCTGGTGCGCAGGGAGTTCTGGCGCGCCTTCCCGGGCGGCACCGACCGCATCCGGCCCGATCGCGGCGCGCGCGTGGAGAAAGTCAAATGAAGCGACTCTTCCTGCTTGCCGCGCTGCTTGCCTCGGGCAGCGTGTCCGCCCAGCCCGTCAAGATCGGCGAGCTGAACAGCTACAAGGTGTTCCCGGCGTTCCTGGAGCCCTACCGCAAGGGCATGGAGCTGGCCGTGGAGGAAATCAATGCCGCGGGCGGCGCGGCCGGCCGCAAGGTCGAGCTCGTGATCCGCGACGACGGCGGCACGCCGGGTGATGCGGTACGCGTGGCGGAAGAGCTCATCTCGCGCGAGAAGGTGGACGTGCTGATGGGCACCTTCGCCTCGCACGTCGGCCTCGCCGTCTCCAACCTCGCGGCACAGCGCAGGATCCTCTTCGTCGCGTCGGAGCCCCTCACCGACAAGCTGGTGTGGGAGAACGGCAACCGCTACACCTTCCGGCTGCGGCCCTCGACCTACATGCAGACGGCGATGCTGGTGCCCGAGGCGGCGAAGCTCAAGAAGCGCCGCTGGGCGATCGTCTATCCGAACTACGAGTACGGCCAGTCGGCCACCGCCTCCTTCAAGAAGCTGCTCTCCGCCGCACAGCCCGGCGTCCAGTTCGTTGCCGAGCAGGCCCCGCCGCTCGGCAAGATCGACGCCGGTGCCGTCGTGCAGGCGCTGATCGACGCCAGGCCCGACGCGATCTTCAGCTCGCTCTTTGCCGCCGACCTGCAGAAGTTCGTGCGCGAAGGCAATACCCGCGGCCTGTTCAGGAACGTGGTCGTCTTCAACCTGCTCGCCGGCGAGCCCGAGTACCTCGATCCACTGAAGGACGAGACGCCCGAGGGCTGGTGGGTGACGGGCTACCCCTGGCAAGCGATCGATACGCCCGAGCACACGAAATTCCGCGAGGCCTACCGCAAGCGCTGGAACGACTATCCGCGCCAGGGTTCGGTGGTCGGCTATTCCGCGGTTCACTCGGTGGCGAACGCCGTGCGGCGGGCCAAGGGCACCGAGACCGAGACGCTCGTCGAGGCAATGAAGGGACTGAAGATGCAGACCCCCTTCGGCCCGATCACGTGGCGGGCGCTCGACCACCAATCCACGATGGGCGCCTACGTCGGGCAGCTCGCGCGCAAGGGTGGCGAAGGGGCCATGGTCAATTGGCGCTTTGCCGACGGCGCTCGCTTCCTGCCGCCGACTGAAGAGGTGAGGAAGCTCAGGAAAGAGTAGTTCCTCCAATGAGTTACGGGTCAGTCCTTATCCAGTTTCTCAATGGACTGGCGAGCGCTTCTTCGCTCTTCCTGATCGCGGCAGGGCTGTCGCTCATCTTCGGCGTCACGCGTGTCGTCAACTTCGCGCACGGCTCGCTTTTCATGCTCGGGATGTACCTCGCCGTGGCCCTCGTGCCCGCGGTCGGCTTCTGGCTTGCCGTGCCGCTCGCCGCCCTGGCGGTGGGTGCCTTCGGCGCCGTGGCCGAAGCACTCCTCCTGCGCCGCCTGTACCGCGCGCCCGAGCTGCTCCAGCTCCTCGCCACCTTCGCGCTGGTGCTGGTGGTCAAGGATTTCGCGCTCTGGGCCTGGGGGCCGGAAGACATCCTCGGACCGCGCGCGCCCGGGCTTGCGGACGCGGTCACCATTGCCGGCCAGCGCTTTCCCGAGTACGACCTGTTCCTCATCGCGCTCGGCCCCGCCGTGCTCGGCGCGCTCTGGTACCTGCTCAAGCGCACGCGCTGGGGCACGCTGGTGCGCGCCGCCACCCAGGACCGCGACATGGCGAGCGCGCTCGGCGTGAACCAGAAATGGCTTTTCACGGGCGTGTTCGCGCTCGGCGCGATGCTGGCGGGCCTTGGCGGCGCGCTGCAGATCCCGCGCGAGCCCGCCACCCTCGGCATCGACCTGCAGGTGATCGCCGACGCCTTCGTCGTGGTGGTGGTGGGCGGTCTGGGCTCGATTCCGGGCGCGTTCCTCGCCGCGCTGCTGATCGGCGAGATCAAGTCTTTCTGCGTCGGGCTCGGCTACTCGAAGCTCACGCTCGTCGCCGAGTTCATCGTGATGGCCGCGGTGCTGGTGCTGCGCCCCTGGGGACTGCTCGGCAGGATGCCCGCCGAGGCGCGCGGGGCGGGCGCGCTCGAGCCGCCGCCGCGCATTCCCTCGCGCGGCGCGCTCGCCGGGCTT
>DATFEJ010000272.1:0-2611 GCA_035251235.1 Burkholderiales bacterium | reverse complement strand
GCACCGCGGTGTCGCGGCCGGCGCCGCAGCCCAGCTCGAGCACGGGCGCGCCGGCGCCGCGCTCGGCGAGCAGCGGCAGCCAGCGCTTCAGCCAGGGATCGCGGTCGCGGCGCATGGCGGAACAATAATAGACTGGCGGCCTGGCAAAGGAGACCGGCATGCCCATCCGCAACTTCAACGAAAAGACGCTCACCGCCGAGGTGCTCAAGCGCGTCGGCAAGGCGCCCGACAAGCGCACGCGCCAGGTGATGCAGAGCCTGGTGAAGCACCTGCACGCCTTCGTGCGCGAGGTGCGCCCCACGCAGGAAGAATGGTTCCAGGGCATCCAGTTCCTGACGAAGACCGGGCACATGTGCGACGACAAGCGCCAGGAGTTCATCCTCATGTCGGACACGCTCGGCGTGTCGATGCTGGTGGACTTCATCAACTACGGCAAGGCCGGCAAGGCGACCGAGTCCACGGTGCTCGGGCCGTTCTTCGTAGAAGGCGCGCCCGAGATGCCGCTCGGCGCGAGCATCGCCAGGCCCGGCACCGCCGGCGAGCCTTGCGCCGTGACCGGCACGGTGAAGGACCTGAAAGGCAGGCCGGTCGCCGGCGCGACCATCGACGTGTGGGAGGGCGGCGCCGACGGCCTGTACGACGTGCAAAAGCCCGACGGGACGAACCTGCGCGCGCGCTTTCGCTCCGACGGGGAAGGGCGCTTCCATTTCAAGTGCATCACGCCGGTGAGCTACCCCGTGCCGCACGACGGGCCGGTCGGCCAGATGCTGGTCGCCTGCGGGCGCCATCCGATGCGCCCCGGGCACCTGCACTTCATCATCCAGGCGCCGGGCTGCGAAAAGCTGGTGACGCACCTGTTCGTGAAGGGCGACAAGTACCTGGACTCGGACGCGGTGTTCGGCGTCAAGGACTCGCTGATCGTCGACTTCAGGAAGAAGAACGCCGCCGGCGAGGCGACCTGCCGCTACGACTTCGTTCTCAAGCCGCGCAAATAGGGACAGTCCCCATTTAGCCCCACACCTCGCGCGCGACCTCCACGATCAGCTCGAGCTTCTTCCACTGCTCGGCCTCGGAGAGCGCGTTGCCGTGGTGCGTGCTGGAGAAGCCGCACTGCGGCGACAGGCACAGGTTCTCCAGCGGCACGAACTTCGCCGCCTCGTCGATGCGGCGGCGGATCTGTGCCTTGTCCTCGATCTGCCCGACCTTGGTGGTGACCAGGCCGAGCACCACCTTCCTGCCCTTGGGCAGCAGCCGCAGAGGCTCGAAGGTGCCGGCGCGCGCCGAGTCGAACTCCATGAAGAAGCCGTCGACGTTGGCCGAGAACATCGCCTCGGCCACCGGGTCGTAGCCGCCCTCGGCCACCCAGGCGCTCTTGAAGTTGCCGCGGCAGGTGTGCATGGTGACCGTCATGCCGGCGGGCTTGTCTTTAAGCGCGGCATTGATCGTGTCGGCGTAGCGGCGCGGCAGCAGCGCCGGGTCGTCGCCGTTCTTCCGGCAGCCTTCGCGCACCTTCGGGTCGCACAGGTAGGCGAAGGCGGTGTCGTCGAGCTGCAGGTACGTGCAGCCCGCGCGGCCGAGGTGGGCGATCGCCTTGCGGTAGGCCGCGGCGACGTCGTCCCAGAATGCTCCGAGGTCCGGGTAAGCCTCTTTCGAGATGGCGTTGCGGCCTCCCCTGAGGTGCAGCATGGAAGGCGAGGGGATGGTGAGCTTGGGCGTCGCGCGCGCCACCGACTTGAGGTAAGCGAAATGCCCGGCGAAGATCGGCTCCGAGCAGCCGACCTTGCCGGTGACCGTGGCGATCGGCGGCTGCTCCTCGGTGCCGCCGAACTTCACGCCCGGGTTCTCCCTGGTGGTGACGCCGTCCAGCTGCGAGAGGAAATCGAGGTGCCACCAGTCGCGGCGGAACTCGCCGTCGGTCACCGCCTGCAGGCCGATCGCTTCCTGCTGGCGGACCGCCTCGAGGATCGCCCGGTCCTCGATCCCCTTCAGCTGCTCGGCGCTCAGCGCGCCCTGTTTCCATTGCCTGCGCGCGCTGGCGAGCGCCGCGGGGCGCAGCAGGCTGCCGACCTGGTCGGCGCGAAACGGCGGCTTCATGACGTGCATCATAGGGGATCCGCGCTCAGCGCAGGCTCGCGTAGCCGAACCACAGCCCTACGCCCACCAGCGTCCACGCCACCGTCACGGTGAGCGCGCGACCGGAGAGCCGGCTGGAGAGCCGCGCGCCCGCCCAGGTGCCGGCGATGAGCAGCGCCGCAAGCGTGAGCGCGAGCGGCAGGTCGATCTGGCCCTCGGCGACATAGACCGCGGACGCTGCCAACGTGATCGGCATTCCGGCCGTCACGCCAAGGGCGATCGCGGCGCTCACGGGCGTGCGCAGCGCGAGCAGGATCGGGATCAGCATCACCGGTCCGCCCGTTCCCGAGATCGCCGAGCCGTAGCCCACGAGCAGTCCCAGGAGCGCAAGCATCGCGGCGCCGGGAATGCGTCCCCCGGGCGCATGACGCGAGGCGAGCGCGTGCAGTCCCGAGGCGAGCGCGAGCGCCGCGACGAACAGGCGCACGCCGGTCTCGGGCAGCCGGTCGAGCGTCGCCGCGCCGAGCACCGCGCCGCA
>DATFEJ010000366.1:0-20343 GCA_035251235.1 Burkholderiales bacterium | reverse complement strand
GAGCTGGCGCTCCGCGTCCACGCGGCGCCGCGCGCGATCGGTCTGCGGGTTCACCGGCCGCGACTCGTCGACGCGCGCGCCGGCGCAATCGCCGTAGACGCCGCTCGTGCTGACGTACACCACGCGCGCCGGTAGAATCCCGGCCTTCGCCAGCGCCGCAAGCAGGTTGCCGGTCCGCGGGTCGTCGGCGCCGTTCCCGGGCGGCGGAGCGCAGTGCAGGATCGCGTCGGCGGCGGGCAGCGCCAAGAGGGTGTCGGGACGGTCGAGGTCGAAGCCGTAACGGCGCGACACGGGGTGCCAGGCGAAGCGGCCTGCCAGCCGCGGCGCGGCGCGGCGCGCAATATCGCCAAAGCCCGCGATCAACAGCGTTTTCATCGGTGCCATTTTAGCGACATGCACAACGTTACGATCCAGCCGAGCGGCCAGCAACTCCAGGTGGAGGAGGGCGAGGCGATCCTCACGGCAGCCCTGCGCCAGGGCTTCGTCATCCCCTACGGGTGCAAGAACGGCGCCTGCGGCAGCTGCAAGGGCCGGATCCTGTCCGGAACCGTGGACTACGGCGTCTATCAGCCGAAAGCGCTCACGGAAGAAGAGAAGGCGCAGGGCAAGGCGCTTTTCTGCCAGGCGAAGCCGCTCAGCGACCTGGTGATCGAAGCGCGCACCATCGGCGCAGTGAAGGGCATCGAGGTGAAGACGCTGCCCTGCCGCGTGCAGAAGATGGAGCGGCTCGCCGACGACGTCATGGTGCTGCACCTGAAGCTGCCGGCCAACGAAAAGCTCGTCTACCTCGCCGGGCAGTACCTGGAGTTCCTCCTGAAGGACGGCTCGCGGCGCAGCTTCTCGATGGCCAGCGCGCCGCACGACGCGGAGCTCGTGCAGCTGCACGTGCGCCACGTGGCGGGCGGCCAGTTCACCGATCACGTGTTCGGCAAGATGAAGGAGCGCGACATCCTGCGCTTCGAGGGGCCACAGGGCACCTTCTTCCTGCGCGAGGACTCAGCCAAGCCCATCGTCTTCGTTGCCTCGGGCACAGGTTTCGCGCCCATCAAGGCGATCATCGAGGAAGCGCTGCACAAGGGCGCTGCGCGCCCGATGTCCCTCTACTGGGGCGGGCGGCGGCCGAAGGATCTCTACATGCATGCGCTGGCCGAGGGCTGGGCAGCGCAAGGCCGGATCACCTACGTGCCGGTGATCTCGGATGCGTTGCCGGAAGACGCATGGACCGGGCGCACCGGGTTCGTGCACCGCGCGGTCATGCAGGACTTTCCGGACCTCTCGGGCCACCAGGTTTACGCCTGCGGCGTGCCGATCATGGTGGACTCGGCGCGCCGGGATTTCACGACGCTGTGCAAGCTGCCCGAGGACGAGTTCTACGCGGACAGCTTCACCACGCAAGCCGACCTCGCGGCTCCCTAGAAAGCGCAACCCGCCGAGACCTGTTCAGCGCGCTGGCGGCGGCGCACGGCGGACTGCATACGGCCGCATCATCTCGTTGTCCTCGTGCTCGAGGATATGGCAGTGCCAGACGTAGCCCGGGTGCGCCGTGGCATCGAACGGATACTCGCCGCCGTCCATGGGAGCGAAGCGCATCAGGATGCGCGTCACTTCGCCGGGGTTGGCGCGCACGGTGTCCTTCCAGCCGCGCTCGTTCGGTTCGGGCGGCCTGACCGGTCCGGAGAGAAAAGAGGCGAGCGGACCGCGTTTCGGGCGCTCCCGCTCGGCGTATTCCCCTGCGCGCAATGCCTGTCGTCCCAGCACCTGGAATTGCACCAGATGCAGGTGGATCGGATGCGCGTCGGCGGTGAGGTTGGCGAACTCCCAGATCTCCGTTGCTCCCAGCGTGGGCGTTTCGCTCACCGGGTCCGACCAGTGCTTGCCATCCAGGAGCGCAGCGAGCGGGCCCTGGTGTCCCATGTGCTCGTCCAGAGTCAGCGTGCGCGTCAGCGCAGGTTCGCCCAGCGCCGGCACATCGACCAGCTTCTCCGGCACGCGGCTCGCATCCGCAGCGTCGAGCGCAACGACCCGGAACTGCATGATGCGGCCGGTCGTTCGGGGATCGGGTCGATCGCCCGCCGGGAAAGGCGTCGGCGCGTCGTTGCGCATGACGATCGCGGCGCCCACCCTCATGCCGGCAAAATCCACGATCAGGTCGGCGCGCTCCCCCGGCGCCAGCAGCAGCTGTTGCACCCGCACCGGCGAGGCAAGGTATCCGCCGTCCGTGCCGATCTGCACGAATGGCCTGCCGTCGGAAAGCGACAACCGGTAGAAGCGCGAGCCTGACCCGTTCAGCACGCGCAGGCGGTAGCGGCGCGGCTGCACGTTCATGTAGGGCCACACGCGTCCGTTGACGAGGATGCAGTCGCCGAAAAATTCCGGCACCCAGAAAGGGTGCGCGGCCGGATCATTGCCCCGTTGGGCGTAGCGCAGCTGCCCGTGGACGTCGAAGGACCGGTCCTGGATCACGAGCTCGCGCTCGAACTCGGCGGAGGGCAGCCCGAAGGAGCGCTCCAGCTCGGGGTCGCGCAGCAGATAGAAACCGGCGAGCCCGGCGTAGGTCGTCAGGCGCGTGATGCCGAGGCAATGGTCGTGGTACCACAGCGTCGCCGCCGGCTGCCGGTTCGGATACTCGTACCACTCGCGCACCCAGCCCGGGCCCCTTGCCCTGTTGTCGGGGGTGAACCATGCGTCGGGATGGCCGTCGCTCCCGGGATCGGTCTCCCCACCGTGCAGATGCGTGACGATCGGCACCGGGCCCCGGTAGCGGTTGCGCGGCCTCTTGTGCATGTGGCCCAGGGGATCCGCCCAATGCAGCGTTTGGTCGACCGGCAGCAACGCCAGCAATCGCTGCCCCTGCAGCTCGTTGCGCCAGGCGACGCTCGTGGTCGCGCCCCGCAGCGCCTCGATCGTCGGCCCGGGGTAACTGCCCGCGTAGCCCCACACGCGCGTTGGCGGCAGTTGCGCGTGCAGCCGCTGCGTGAATTCGCTGACCGGAATCTCGAGCGTGGCGCCGGCAAGGCGCCGCGGCCGCGGCACTTCGTCCTGGAACTGGGCGAGCTTTCTCGCATTGAGCGGCGCGGTCGCCGTGGAGGCCGCGAACACCGGCACGGCATCCGCAAGGAATGCCGCGGTGGAGATCGCGCTCGACTGCAGGAAGCGCCGGCGGGAGATCATCGCCGGCAGCTCAGGCGGGCGCGCCAAAGTACAGCGTCACCGGCTGGGGCCCACGCTCCTCGCCCACATGCGGGAACCCCAAGGCCGCCCTTGCCTTGAGGATCTCCACGCCGCGCGCGAATTCCTCCCGGGAGTTCTGCCAGACGTACACCTGGTCCGTGGCCGCCGTGCCGAGGTCCGGATGCCTGTGCGTGAATACGATGTGCGGCGCCTCGATCACCACGCCGTCGATCCGCGCGCGGATGGTGAGCTCGTTGTCGCTGTACATGCCGCTGTACGCGGGAGGGAAGATCCAGCCCTGCCGTTCGTAGCGCGCGCGCGTCATGACGGGATGCAGGATCAGGTCCCTGGCATCGCTGCGCGCGTCCCCGTTGGAGCACTTGAGGACCGCCTCGGTCTGGCGCCGCCCGTCCCTGAGCTCGCGCTGCGGCAAGTCGGGGCGCGTCTCGATCGCCTGAAGGATGAGCGCATCCCATGACTCCGGCGGCTCGAGGTCGTCCGTCGCCAGTACCAGCACGTCACCCGTGGATGCCGCCGCAGCGCAATTGACATTGTCCACGAAGCTGCTGCGGCCATTGAGCGTCGGATGGTTCGCGCCCGAGTTGACGATCCGGCGGCAGCATTCGAACTGCTCCTGAAGTGCCCCGGCGGGAGCGAGCCGCGTAAACTCCGCCGCCTGCTCCGCGTGGTGACATACGAGGTACTCGAACGGCAGCGCGGCCCCGGTCGCGATCGCGCGCCTGCGATACCACGGAGCAATGGCGGATGCGAGCTGCGACGGCCTGGCCGCCGGATGAATCACCGAAATTTTCATCGCTCGTTCTCTCGTCCGCCGGCCGACCGAGACCCGTCAGCCAGCGCCCTCGCCGAGGTAAGCCTCGCGCACCTTCGGGTCGGCGAGCAGCGCCCGGGCCTCGCCCGAGAGCGTGATCACGCCGGATTCCATGACATAGCCCCGGTGGGCGAGCTCGAGCGCGAGGCGCGCGTTCTGCTCGACCAGCAGGATGGTCACGCCCTGCGCGGCGACCTCGCGCACGATGTCGAAGATCTTCGCCACCATGAGGGGCGCGAGGCCCATCGAGGGCTCGTCGAGCAGCAGCAGCTTCGGCCGGCTCATCAGCGCGCGCGCGATCGCCAGCATCTGCTGCTCGCCGCCCGACAGCGTGCCCGCCGTCTGGTGGCGGCGCTCGCGCAGCCGGGGAAACGCCTGGTAGCGGCGCGCGATGTCCGCGGAGACGTCGGCGTCGGCGCGCGCGAAGGCACCCATGGCGAGATTCTCCTCCACCGTGAGCTGCGGGAAAACCCCGCGCCCCTCGGGCACCATCACCAGCCCGCGCCGCGGCAGCTCGAACACCGGCAGGCCCTCGAGCGGCTCGCCGGCGTAGCGCACGCTGCCGCCGCGCGCGTGCAGGCCGCAGATCGCGCGCAGCGCCGACGTCTTGCCCGCGCCATTGGCGCCGATCAGGCAGACGAGCTCGCCATCGCCCACTTCGAGGTCGATGCCCTTCACGGCGCGGATGCCGCCGTAGTGCACTTCCAGGCCGCGCACCTCAAGCAGCATGGGGCGCGCCGAGATAGGCCTCGATGACCTTGGGATCCTTCTGCACCTCGGCGGGCGGGCCCTCGGCGATGCGCTCGCCATAGTCGAGCACCAGCACGCGGTCGCAGATGTTCATCACCAGGCGCACGTCGTGCTCGATGAGCAGGATCGTCACGCCGTCGCGACGCACGGCCTGGATGAGCCTGCCGAGCGCGGCGCGCTCCGCGGGATTCATGCCCGCGGCCGGCTCGTCCAGCGCGAGCAGCTTGGGCTCGGTGGCGAGCGCGCGCGCGATCTCCAGGCGGCGCTGGTCGCCGTACGGCAGGCTGCCGGCGCGATCGTTGGCGCGGCCGCGGATGCCGACGTAATCCAGGAGCTCGGCGGCGCGGCGCTCGATCGCGGCTTCCTCGGCGCGCGTGCGCGGGCCGCGCAGCACCGCGCCAATCACGCCTGCGCGCGTGCGCACGTGGCGTCCGATCATCACGTTCTCCAGCACCGAGAGATTGGCGAACAGGCGGATGTTCTGGAAGGTGCGCGCGATGCCGCGCGCGGCGACCTGGTGCGGGCCGAGCCCGGCGAGCGGCGCGCCCTCGAATGTGAAGCCGCCCGCATCCGCCGGGTAGATGCCGGTCAGCACGTTGAACAGCGTCGTCTTGCCCGCGCCGTTCGGGCCGATCAGGCCGTAGATCTCCCCGCCGCGGATGGCGAACGACACGCCGGCGAGCGCCTGCACGCCGCCGAAGCGCTTGTCCACCTTGCGCGCCTCAAGCAGCGTCGTCGTCACGGGCGAGCTCGCGCTTGCGCACCGCCGAAGGCAGCAGGCCCGCGGGCCGGTAGAGCATGATGAGCACCATCGCCAGGCCGAAGATCAGCATGCGGATCACCTCCGGCTCGACGATCATGCGGCCGAAGGCCGCGCGCTGCAGCGGCTCGACCGTCCAGCGCAGGATCTCCGGCACGAAGGACAGCAGCAGCGCCCCCAGCACCACGCCCCAGATGTTGCCCATGCCGCCCAGCACCACCATGGACACCACGAGGATCGACTCCACGAGGATGAAGCTCTCCGGCGAGATGAATCCCTGGATCGCCGAGAACATGCCGCCCGCCACGCCGCCGAAGGTCGCGCCCATGGCGAAGGCGAGCAGCTTCATGTGCGTGGTGTTGATGCCCATCGCGCGCGCGGCGACCTCGTCCTCGCGCACGGCTTCCCAGGCGCGGCCGATGCGCGAGTTTTGCAGGCGAACGTTGAGGGCGAGGATGCCGATCATGACGAGCAGCAGCAGGTAGTAGTACTTGATCGGGCCGCTGAACGTGAGCCCGAGCACGCGCTCGCTGGCCGCGAAGTCCAAGCCGCCGAGCTTGAAGGAATCGATTCCCGTGACGCCCTGCGGCCCGTTGGTCAGATTCACCGGGCGCGACAGGTTGTTCAGGAAGATGCGCACGATTTCGCCGAAGCCGAGCGTGACGATGGCCAGGTAGTCGCCGCGCAGCTTGAGCGTCGGTGCGCCGAGCAGCACGCCGAAGAAGGCGGCCACCAGCGCACCGATCGGCAGCACGGCCCAGAACGGCAGGTGCAGGCCGAAGTGCGGGCTGGCGAGCAGCGCATAGGTGTACGCGCCGACGGCGTAGAAGGCGATGTAGCCGAGGTCGAGCAGGCCGGCGAAGCCGACGACGATGTTCAGCCCCAGGGCGAGCAACACATAGAGGATCGCGTAGTTGGTGATGCGCACCCAGGTGGTGCCGACCTGCGCCAGCAGGAACGGCAGCACGAGGAGCACGAGCGACACGACCGCCACGCCGGCCCAGACCAGGCGCGGGTTGTTCTTGGTATCGAACAGCGAATGCATGCGCCTAGGCCCGGTCGCCGACGCGCTCGCCGAGCAACCCCGAGGGCCGGAAGACGAGCACCAGAATCAGCACGACGAAGGCGAACACGTCCTGGTAGTTGGAGCCGAAGAGGATGAAGTGCCCGTCCCGCGCGCAGCGCTCCTCGACCAGTCGGGCGAGCCAGGGGTAGCGGCACAGGTCGGTGAGGTCGCCGATGTAGCCCGCGCCGAGCGCCTCGACCACGCCGAGCAGCACGCCGCCCAGCATTGCGCCCGGGATGTTGCCGATGCCGCCCAGCACCGCCGCGGCGAACGCCTTGAGGCCGAGAATCGAGCCCATCGTGTACTGCGCGATGCCGTAGTAGGTGCCGACCATCACGCCGGCGACCGCGGCCAGGCCCGCGCCGATGACGAAGGTCGCGGCGATGACGCGATTCACGTCCACGCCCATCAGGCCCGCGACCTGCGGATTCTGCGCGGTGGCGCGCATGGCGGTGCCCAGGCGCGTGCGATACACGAGCAGCGCCAGCCCCGCCATGATGCCGACGCACAGCACGACGATGGCGATCTGCACGTTGGTGATCGCTGCCCCGGCGACGGTGTAGGTCCGGCTCTGGATGATCTGCGGAAACGCCATCACGTTGCGGCTCCACACGAGCAACGCCAGGTGCTGCAGGATGATGGAGACGCCGATGGCGGTGATGAGCGGCGCGAGCCGCGGCGCGCGCCGCAGCGGCCGGTAGGCGAGGCGTTCCATGCCGTAGCCGATCAGCATGCAGGCCGGCACCGCGCAGGCCACGCCGGTCAGCACGATGATGAGCGGGGGCATGCCGGAGCCGGCGAGCGCCGTGATCACGGAAAAGGCCACCATCGCGCCGATCATCACCACTTCGCCGTGCGCGAAGTTGATGAGCTGGATGATGCCGTAGACCATGGTGTAGCCGAGCGCCACCACGGCGTAGACGCTGCCCAGCGTCAGGCCGTTCACGACCTGCTGCAGAAAGATGTCCATGGCGCCGAGAGCCTAGCAGAAACGAAAACGGCACCCGCAGGTGCCGTTCTCGGCGCGCGGCGCTGCTACCCGCCGGCGGCCTTGATGAAGTCCGCGTAGGACTGCGTCTTGCCGCCCTTCACCACGGCGATGGGCTCGATCTTGCCGCCCTTCATGGCGAAGATGGTGATCTCCGCATCCTTGCGGTCGCCCTTGGCGTCGAACTCGATGCGGCCCGAGGCGCCGTTGTGCACGCGCTTTTGCAGCACGGGCAGGTACTTCGCCGGGTCGGCCGAGTCGACCTGCTTCATCGCCTCGATGATCAGGTTCGCCGCGTCATAGGTGAACGGCGAGTACAGGATCGGATCGACGTTGAAGCGCTTCTTGTACGCGTCGAGGAACGCCTTCGACGCGGCCTGCGGCGGGATACCGGCCTGCGAGCACAGCATGCCTTCCGCCGCGGCCCCCGCCAGCTCGCTCATCTTGTCGGTGCACGCGCCGTCGCCGAACGCGAATACCGCCTTGACGTCGAGCTCGCGCGCCTGCTTGATGAGGGGACCGCCGGTGGCGTCCATGCCGCCGTAGAATATCGCGTCCGGGCTGCGGCCTTTGAGCTTGGTCAGCACCGCCTTCCAGTCGGTGGTCTTGTCGGTGCCCTTTTCCCGCGGCAGCACCTCGACCCCGGCGCCTTTCAGCGTCTTCTCGACCTCGTTGGCGAGACCCTCGCCGTAGGCGGTGGCGTCGTCGATCACCGCGACGAGCTTGGGCTTGGATTCGGTGGCGAGGTAACTCGCGACCGCGGGCCCCTGCTGGTCGTCGCGCGCGACGACGCGGAAGATGCCCTTGAAGCCCTGCTCGGTGAGCTTGGGATTGGTCGCCGAGCCCGAGATCATCGGCACGCCCGCGTCCTTGTAGATCGCCGAGGCGGGAATGGTCACGCCCGAATTGAGGTGGCCGACGACGCCGGCTACCTTGGCGTCCACCATCTTCTGCGCCACCGTGGTGCCGACCTTCGGATCGGCCTGGTCGTCCTCGGCGACGAGCGTGAACTTCACCTCCTTGCCGCCAAGCTTCACCTTCGCCGCATTGGCCTGCTCGATCGCCAGGCGCGCGCCGTTCTCGTTGTCCTTGCCCAGGTGCGCGATGCCGCCGGTCAGCGGCCCGGCATGGCCGATCTTGATATCGGGCGACTCCTTGCTGCAACCCGCGAGCGCGGCCGCCACGGCCCCCGCCACCACCATGAGATTGATCCTGCGCATATGTCCTCCCGGGGACGTTACTTGATGGAAAGAACCCACTTCACCAGCGCCTGCAGATCCGCGTCCGGCACGGTCGGATTCGGGGGCATCGGCACCTGGCCCCAGACGCCCGTGCCGCCTTTCTTCACCTTCTCGGCGAGCTTGGGCTCGATGCCCTTCTGGCCGGCATACTTCTTCGCCACGTCGGCGTACGTCGGGCCGACGGTCTTCGCACCTTTGACGGCGTGGCAGGCCGTGCAGTTGTACTTCTTGGCGAGCGCTTCGCTCGCTTGCGCCGGCGCAGCGATGGCGAATGCCAGTGCGGCGGCGGAAATCGCTGCAAATCTCATGTAACTCCCCTCGGAAATCGGGCCGCCATGCTACCGCAACGCGGCCCGTCCGAGAAGGACGTGCCGCCCTTCAACGTGCGCGCTCGATATGCGCGAGCGTATCGCGATACGCCGCGAGGCGCGGACCCCCCAGCGCCACGGCCTGCCGCGCCGCCTCGAGTGCCTGGTCGCGGCGGCCCAACTCGCTCAGGGCCTGGGCGAGATTATTCCAGGCGTCCGCTGACGCCGGCGCAAGCTGGGTGGCGCGGCGATAGGCCGCCGCCGCGCCGGGCAGGTCCCGCCGGGCATAGCGCGCATTGCCGAGGCCGAGCGCCGCGAGCGCGCTCCCGGGCCAGCGGGCAAGCGCTGCCTCGTATGCCTGCTGGGCCGCGGCGGGATGCAACCGCTCCAGCGCGGCGACGGAAGAAAGATAGGGGCGCTCGGCGGCGGTCGCGGGCAGGCGCCCGGGCGGCAACGCGACCATCGCCCAGGCGCCGCCGCGCACCCACGTGCGCTCGAACGTATCGAGCGACATGGCGAGCCGCTGCGTCACGCCCGAGCGCAGGATGATCTGCCTTGCGGCGAGGTCGTAGCCGATCGCCACGGCGTAGTGCCACTGCGGCGCCCAGTCGAGCGCCAGGTTCTGCAGCACCAGGACAGGCGAGCCGGCTGCGATTTCGCGCAGCAGCGCTTCCAGGCGCGGCTCGAGCACATACGCCACGAGCGCGTGGCGCCGCGTCGCCGCCAGCAGCTCCGCCTGCAGCGAGCCTTGGCGAGCGGGCAGATAGACCTGCGGGGCGAGGGATGCCGGCGTCGCCTCGCGTCCCGCGTGGTTCAGCACTGCGGCAAGCGACGCCGGTCCGCACTGGTAATCTTCCTGCGCAAAGAACGGCGTGGCGGAGATTTCCGCCGACGCCGGAAGCTCCGGCGGGGGCCGATCGAGCAGTCCCGCGACCTGGGGCGCGGCGCAGCCCGAAGCGAGCGCCGCCAGCAGGACCGCTGCGGCCGCGGCGCTGCGCACGGCGCCTTACTTTGCAGAGCGGGTGAAGGGGAAGATCTTCGTATAGCCCATGATGTCGGTGAACAGCAGGACCAGGAAAACGATCAGAGCGATGACGAGCGCATCCGAGCCGCCTGCGGGCGCCGCGTCGATCTCGGCGACGAGCCGCGCCGCTTCCTCGTCGGACAGGGCAGCGACGCGCGCCTGCACCTCCGCCGGATCCACCCCGAGCGCCTGCAGTTGCGCGCGCAGCTCGCCGCGCTCGAGCAGGCTGGCAAGGCGCGTGCGCTCCGCGCCCGCAATGGCGGTCTCGGTGCCTACGATGCCGGCCAACGCGGGCAGGGGTGCGGACAGCGCGCCCGTGCAGACGATCAGCAGGCCAGCGACCATGCGGCGAAACTTGGTTGTCATTGTTCATTGCTCCTTTTCGGACTGGAATCCAAAAAAGCCTAGTCTGCCCGGGGCGACAGCGTCAACCGCCGGTTGTCGGCCAAAGACGACACCGTGAGCGCGGACGCGGTTCTGGAATTCTGGTTCGACGAGCACGCCCGGGATTGGTTCGTCAAGAATCCGGCGTTCGACGAGCAGATCCGCGCGCGCTTTCTTGCGCTGCACGAGGCAGCGGCAGCCGGAAACCTGGCGCACTGGGCGGACGATCCGCGCAGTTGCCTCGCGCTCGTCATCGTGCTCGATCAGTTCCCGCGCAACATGTTTCGCGGCGAGGCGCGCGCCTTTGCCACCGACGCGCCGGCGCGCGCGGCCGCGCGCGTCATCCTCGAGCGCGGCTGGGACATGGCGATGACGCGCGCCGAGCGGTTGTTCGCCTACCTGCCGTTCGAGCACAGCGAGTCGCTGGAGGATCAGATCCTGTCCTGCGAGCTGATGAAGGAGTTCGATGCGCAGCAGCGCGAATACGCGGAGCGCCACCGGGAGATCATCGAGCGCTTCGGCAGATTTCCGCACCGCAACGCCGTTCTCGGCCGCGAAAATACCGCGGCCGAGACCGAATTTCTCAAGCTGCCGGGGTCACGATTCTGAATCGGTGATGGCGCCCTTCGAGGCAGTGGAGACCAGCTTCATGTACTTCGCCAGCAACCCCTTCGTGTAGCGCGGCTTGGGCGCCCTCCACTTCCTGCGCCGCGCGGCGAGCTCCTTCGCCGGGACGTTCAGCTGGATGAGGCGCTTCTTCGCATCGATGGTGACCGAGTCGCCTTCCTTAACCAGCGCGATGGTGCCGCCGACGTAGGCCTCGGGCGCTACGTGGCCGACCACCATGCCCCAGGTCCCCCCGGAGAAGCGCCCATCGGTCAGCAGCCCAACTGACTCGCCCAGGCCCTGGCCGATCAGGGCCGAAGTGGGCGCCAACATCTCCTGCATGCCCGGGCCTCCCTTCGGGCCCTCGTAACGGATCACGACGATGTTCCCGGGCTTGATGCGCTTGGCCATGATCGCCTGCATGCAGGCGTGCTCGGAATCGAATACGCGCGCCGGGCCCGTGATCACGGGATTCTTCAGCCCGGTGATCTTGGCGACGCAGCCTTCCGGTGCGAGGTTGCCCTTGAGGATCGCGAGGTGGCCCTCCTTGTAGAGCGGCTTGGACCAGGGGCGGATCACCTCCTGATCGGCGCGTGGCTCGGCGGGGACGTCTTTCAGCATTTCCGCCATGGTCCTGCCGTGGATCGTCATGCACTCGCCGTGCAGCACGCCGTTGGCGAGCAGGTTCTTCAGCACCTGCGGCACCCCGCCCGCGCGGTGAAAGTCCACCGCCACGTATTTGCCGGAGGGCTTGAGGTCGCACAGCACCGGCACCTTGCGGCGCACGCGCTCGAAGTCGTCGATGGTCCACTTCACGCCCGCCGCCGAGGCGATCGCCAGGTAGTGCAGCACGGCGTTGGTCGAGCCGCCGGTCGCCATCACCAGCGCCACCGCGTTCTCGATCGACTTGCGGGTGATGATGTCGCGCGGCCTGAGGTTCTTCTTCACCGCTTCGACCAGCACCCTGGCCGATTCCGCCGCCGAGTCCGCCTTCTCGGCATCGGGCGAGGCCATCTGCGAGGAGCCGAGCAGGCTCATGCCGAGCGCCTCGAAAGATGAAGACATCGTATTGGCCGTGAACATGCCCCCGCAGGCGCCCACCGAGGGACAGGCGTTCTTCTCGATGCCGACGAAGTCCTCCTCGTTCATGCGCCCGGCGGCGAAGGCGCCCACCGCCTCGAAGGCGGAGACGATCGTCAGGTCCTGGCCCTTCCACTTCCCCGGCTTGATGGTGCCCGCGTAGACGTAGATGCCCGGCACGTTCATGCGCGCGAGCGCCATCATGCCGCCCGGCATGTTCTTGTCGCAGCCGCCGACCACCAATGCGCCATCCATGGCCTGGCCGTTGACGGAGGTTTCGATCGCGTCGGCGATCACTTCGCGCGAGACGAGCGAGTACTTCATCGCCTCCGTGCCCATGCCGATGCCGTCGGTGATCGTCGGCACGCCGAACACCTGCGGCTTCGCGCCCGCGGCTTCGAGCGCGGCCATGGCGCGGTCCACGAGCGGCTGGATGCCGGCGTTGCAGGGATTCATCGTCGAGTGGCCATTGGCCACGCCGATGATGGGCTTGTCGAAGTCGCCATCCTTGAAGCCCACCGCGCGCAGCATGGCGCGGTTGGGCGAGCGGGCGACGCCCTGGGTGATGAGCTTCGAGCGGCGGTTGTCGGCCATGCGGCATTTCCTCCCAGTAGAATCGAAATTCTACCGTGCTGGTCCACCCGAACTTCGACCCGATCGCGATCTCCCTCGGCCCGCTGGCCATCCGCTGGTACGGCCTCATGTACCTCGCGGCCTTCGGCTTCCTGTGGTGGCTCGGCCGCAAGCGCATCGCGCAGGGCCTCGCGCCCATTACGCGCGAGCAGTTCGACGACCTCGTGTTCTACGGCGTGCTCGGCACGATCCTCGGCGGCCGCCTGGGCTACGTGCTGTTCTACAAGCCCGCGTATTACCTGTCCCACCCCCTAGAGATCTTCGCCGTCTGGCAGGGCGGCATGGCCTTTCACGGCGGATTCCTTGGTGTGCTTGCGGCTGCGGCGTTCTACGCCTGGCGCCACCACATCGACTGGTGGCGCTTGATGGACTTCGTCGCCCCCTGCGTGCCGACCGGCCTTGCCGCAGGGCGCCTGGGCAACTTCATCAACGGCGAGCTGTGGGGGCGGCCGACCGACCTGCCCTGGGGCATGGTGTTCCGCGGCGCGGGCGAGCTTCCCCGGCATCCTTCGCAGCTCTACCAGTTCGCCCTGGAGGGCGTGCTGCTGTTCGCGCTGCTCTGGTGGTATTCGTCCAAGCCGCGCGCGCGCGGCGCCGTCTCGGCGATGTTCCTCATCGGCTACGGCGCGTTCCGCTTCCTCGCCGAGTTCGCGCGCGAGCCCGACGATTTCCTCGGCCTGCTGGCGCTCGGCCTGTCGATGGGCCAGTGGCTCAGCCTGCCGATGGTCCTGGCGGGAATTCTGCTGTACGCCTGGAGTCGAAAACAGCGATGAGATGGCTGCTGCTCGCCCTGGCGATCGTCCTTTCCCCGGCGCGCGCCGACGAGGCGCTTTGGAACGCGCTGCGCGGGGGCGGGCACGTTCTCTTCATCCGCCACGCGCAGACCGACCCGGGGATCGGCGACCCGCCCGGCTTCCGGCTGGAGCAGTGCGCGACACAGCGCAATCTTTCCGACGAGGGGCGCGCGCAGGCGCGCGCGCTCGGCGCGGCGTTCCGTGCCCGCCAGGTGCCGCTCGGCGAAGTGCTCTCCAGCCCCTGGTGCCGCTGCGTGGAGACGGCCGAGCTCGCCTTCGGGCGCGCCACGACCTGGGACGCCTTATCCAACCTGCACGCCCGCCAGCAAAACGCCAGACCGCAGGTGGACGCCATGCGCCCGCGCATCGCCGCGCATCGCGGCCAGGACAACCTCGTGCTGGTCTCGCACGGCTCGACCGCCGGTGCGCTCACCGGTGAATACCCCGCCATGGGCGAGGTGCTGGTGCTGAAACCGCAGCCGCCCGGATTCCGCGTCGTGGGTAGACTGTCCCTGCCATGAGGCTGTGGCTCGGTACGTTGCTGCTGCTTGCCGCGCTCGGTGCACGCGCGCAGGCGCCCCACCCCTACGCCATCGAGATCCCTTCCTGGTTCGCGGTCACCTTCCTCGAGTTTCCGGAGGACGTGAAGGACGCCGCGCGCGAGGGCAAGCGCGTGATGGTGTATTTCGGGCAGGACGGCTGCTCGTACTGCCGGCGGCTGATGGAGGTGAACTTCACGCAGCCCGACATCGTGGCCAAGACGCGCCGCCATTTCGTGGCCATCGCCCTCGACATCCTCGGCGATCGCGAGGTGCAGTGGCTGGACGGGCGCCGCATGAGCGAAAAGGAGCTGACGCGCGCGCTCGGCATCCAGGTCACGCCGACACTGCTGTTTCTCGACGAGCAGGGCGCGATCGTCGCGCGCCTGAACGGCTACTACCCGCCCGCGCGATTCTCCGCGGTGCTCGACTACGCGGCAGGCCTCGCCGGCCAGGGCCAGCGTTTCGAAGATTACCTGCGGGCCGTGCCCGGCGCAGGCCCCGCGCCCGGCGGCTCGCTGCCCGGGCGCCCCCAATCCCGCTAGCCGTCGAGCGCCCGCTCGAGCACGCGCGCCACATGCAGCGCGCGCCGGCCGGTGCCGTCGGCGATCTGGTGCCGGCAGCTCGTGCCATCGGCCACGACGAGCGTATCGGCGTTCGCCCTGCGCACGGCGGGCAGCAAGCCGAGCTCGCCCATCTTCATCGACACGTCGTAGTGCTCGGCCTCGTAGCCGAAGGACCCCGCCATGCCGCAGCAGCCCGACTCGACCACGGACACGCGCAGTCCCGGCACGAGCCGCAGCACGTTCTCCACCGCGCCCATGGCGCCGAAGGCCTTCTGGTGGCAGTGACCGTGCAGCAGGGCGTCGCCCGGAACGGCCTTGAGAGCCGGCGCGAAGCGTCCCGCCCGGTGTTCCTCGTCCAGGAACTCCTCGAACAGCAGCACGCGGCTGGCGAGCGACCTTGCTTCGGGGAGCAGCCCGACATACTCGTCGCGCAGCGTGTACAGGCACGAAGGCTCGAGGCCGATGATCGGAATGCCGTGATCCACCCAGCGCCGCAGCGCCTCCAGCATGCGCTCGGCCTCGCGCCTGGCCTCCTTCACCAGGCCGACCGAGAGGAACGTGCGCCCGCAGCACAGCGGGCGGTTCTCGAAGTCCGGCTGCGCGATGTGCACGCGGTAGTCCGCCGCCACCAGCACGCGCACCGCCGCGCGCACGTTCTCCGGCTCGAAGTAGCGGTTGAAGGTGTCGACGAACAGCACCACTTCGCGCGTGCCGCGCTTGGGCCAGGCGCGATCGACGAACCAGTTGCCGCGCCATGGCGGCAGCGCGCGCCGCGCCGTGAAGCCGGTCAGCATTTCGCGCAGCCGCGGCAGCGCATTGCCCAGGTTGGCGAGCGGCGCCAGGCGCGCCGCCCAGGGCGCGTAGCGCGGCAGGTAGGCGATCAGCCGCTCGCGCAGCGTGAGGCGGTGGCGTCGGCGGTAATGCGCCATGAACTCGATCTTCATGCGCGCCATGTCCACGCCGGTCGGGCATTCGCGCTTGCAGCCCTTGCAGGACACGCACAGCTCGAGCGCGCGCTTCACGTCTTCGTCGGCGGTGGCGCCGAGCTGCCCGGAAAGCGCGAGCCGCAGCGTGTTGGCGCGCCCGCGCGTGAGATGCATCTCGTCGCCGGTGGCGCGGAACGACGGACACATCGTCCCGGCGTCGAACTTGCGGCAGTGGCCATTGTTGTTGCACATCTCCACGGCCTTGTCGAAGCCGCCCCACTCGCTCCAGTCGAGCGCGGCGGGCGGCGGCTGCGTGGCATAGCCGGGCGGGAAGCGGAACAGGCGCGCGTCATCCATCTTCGACGGGTCGACGATCTTGCCCGGGTTCATCAGGCCCTTCGGGTCGAGCCTGGCCTTGATCTCGGCGAGCGTCGCGGTGAGTCGCGGGCCGAAGAACGGCGCGATCCACTCGGAGCGCACCAGGCCGTCGCCGTGCTCGCCCGAGTAGGCGCCCTTGTACTCCTTCACCATCGCGCAGGCCTCCTCGGCGATGGCGCGCATCTTGGCCGCACCGTCGGTGCGCATGTCGAGGATCGGCCGCACGTGCAGCGTGCCCACCGAGGCGTGCGCGTACCAGGTGCCGCGCGTGCCGTGCTTTTCGAACACGCGCGTCAGGCGATCGGTGTAGTCGGCGAGGTGCTCGAGCGGCACCGCGCAGTCCTCGATGAAGGACACGGGCTTGCCGTCGCCCTTCATGGACATCATGATGTTCAGGCCCGCCTTGCGCACTTCCCAGATCTCCCGCTGCAGCTTGGCGTCGGTGATCTCGACCACGCTGCCGGGCAGGCCGAGATCGCCCATCAGCTGCGTCAGCTCGCCCAGGCGCCGGGCTTGCGCGAACGCATCGTCGCCGGAGAACTCGACCAGCAGGATGGCGTCCGGCTCGCCGCGAATCGCCGCGTTGACCGTATCGCGGAACGCCGCATTGGCGCGCGCCAGGCCGATCATCGTCCGGTCGACCAGCTCCACGGCGCTCGGGCCAAGCTCGACGATGTGCCGCGTGAGCTCCATCGCCTTGCGGAACGCCGGGAAGTGGCACACGCCGAGGGCGCGCGCCGGCGGCAGGGGCGAGAGCTTGAGATGCAGGCGCTCGAACCAGGCGAGTGTGCCTTCCGAGCCGACCAGCAGGTGTGCGGCGTTCTCGTGCGGCGGGCCGAGGTGATCGAGGTTGTAGCCGGCGACGCGGCGCAGCACTTGCGGAAAGCGCGCGGCGATCTCCTCGCGGTCGCGGGCATAGATGCCGCGCAGCCAGCGCGCAAGCTCGCCGTCGTCGCGCAGCGGCCCGAAGCGGCGCGCCTGGCCGTCGCTGGTCAGCGCATCGATGGCGAGCACGTTGTGCACCATGTTGCCGTAGGCGATCGAGCGCGAGCCGCAGGAGTTGTTGCCGGCCATGCCGCCGAGCGTCGCCTGCGCGCTGGTGGAGACGTCCACCGGAAACCACAGGCCGTGCGGGCGCAGCTGCGCGTTCAGCGCATCGAGCACCAGGCCGGGCTGCACGATGGCGCTGCGACCCTCCACGTCGAGCTCGAGCAGCTGGTCGAGGTGCTTCGAGCCGTCGATGACGAGCGCCGCGCCCACGGTCTGCCCGCATTGCGACGAGCCCGCCCCGCGCGGCAGCACCGGCACGCCTTCCTCGGCCGCAATGGCGAGGATCGCGCGCACCGCTTGCGCGCTGCGCGGCACGACGACGCCGATCGGCTCGACCTGGTAGATGGAGGCGTCGGTCGAGTAGCGCCCGCGCGAGGCCGGGTCGAACAACACCTCGGCGTCGGCGTGGCGGCGCAGCCGCCCGGCGAGCGCGGGGTTTCCGGCCCTCGGATTGGCGATGCGGACCGGGAGGGCCTGGGTGCTCATGGCTGCGGCGTAGAATACACTGCGCGGCGGGCCGCGCGCCCGCCACGAGGAGGTTCCATGCCGCGCCACGCCGGAAGGCATTTTCTGCAGATCCCGGGGCCGACCAACGTGCCGGACCGGGTGCTGCGCGCGATCGACTTTCCCACCATGGATCATCGCGGGCCCGAGTTCGCGGAGCTCGGCAAGGCGGTGCTCGAAGGCATGAAGCGCGTCTTCAAGACGCGCGCGCACGTGGTGATCTATCCCGCTTCGGGGACCGGCGCATGGGAGGCCGCGCTCGCCAACACGCTGTCGCCGGGCGACGCCGTCCTCATGTACGAGACCGGGCACTTCGCGTCGCTGTGGCACAAGATGGCCACCAAGCTCGGCCTGAAGCCCGAGTTCCTGCCCGGGGACTGGCGCGCGGGCGCCGACCCGCAGTCGATCGAGAAGCGCCTGCGCGCGGACGGCGAGCATCGCATCAAGGCGGTGTGCGTCGTGCACAACGAGACCTCCACCGGCGTGACCTCGCGCATCGGCGAGGTGCGCAAGGCGATCGACGCCGCGCGGCACCCGGCGCTGTTCATGGTGGACACCATCTCCTCGCTCGCCTCGATCGACTATCGCCATGACGAATGGGGCGTGGACGTCACGGTCGGCGGCTCGCAAAAAGGGCTCATGCTGCCGCCGGGCCTGTCGTTCAATGCGATCTCGGAAAAGGCGCTCGCCGCGTCGAAGAGCGCCGCGCTGCCGCGCAGCTACTGGGCCTGGGACGAGATGCTCGCCAATGGCAGGAACGGCTACTTCCCTTACACCCCTGCGACCAACCTCCTCTACGGCCTGCGCGAAGCGCTGACCATGCTGCTGGACGAGGAGGGGCTGGAGAACGTCTTCGCGCGCCACCAGCGGCACGCCGAAGCGACGCGCCGCGCCGTGCGTGCCTGGGGCCTGGAGGTGCTCGCCGCCAATCCCGCCGAGTACTCCGGCTCGCTCACCGCGGTGTTGCTGCCTGCGGGGCACGACGCCGACCGCGTGCGCAAGCTGATCCTCGAGCATTTCGACATGTCGCTCGGCACGGGCCTGGGCAAGCTCGCCGGCAAGGTGTTCCGCATCGGGCACCTGGGCGACTTCAATGACCTGCAGCTCATGGGAACGCTCGCCGGCGTCGAGATGGGCCTCGCGCTCGCCGGCGTGCCGGCGAAGGCCGGCGGCGTGCAGGCGGCGATGGCCTACCTGGCGGAGTGCCGCGCGAAGCCCGCGCGCGCCGCGGCATGAGATGGACTTCGCGCTCAGCGAAGAGCAGCGTGCATTCCGCGACAGCGTGCGCGGCTTCGCGCACAAGCATCTCGCCGCGGGCGCACTAGCGCGCGCGCACGATCCGGCCCATCCCTTCGACGTCGCGCGCCTGATGGCGCGCCAGGGCCTGCTCGGCATCACCCTGCCGGAAGCCGACGGCGGGCAGGGCGGCACGCTCATGGACGCCGTGCTCGCCATCGAGGCGGTGGCCTCGGTTTGCCCGCGCAGCGCCGACGTCGTGCAGGCAGGCAATTTCGGCCCGGTGCGCGTGCTGGCCGAGTTCGGCAGCGCCGGGCAAAAGGCGAAGTACCTCAGGCCGATCCTCGCCGGGGACGCCGTGATGTGCCTCGGCATGAGCGAGCCGGAAGCGGGCTCGGCGGTCACCGATCTCAAGACGAGCGCCGTGGCGGACGGCGACGGCTTTCGCGTGAGCGGCACGAAGGTCTTCTCGACCCACGGCCCCTACGCCTCGGTGATCCTCGCCTACGTGCGCTACGCCCCCGGCCTCGAGGGCATCGGCTCGGTGCTGATCGAGCCGGGCTGGAAGGGCGTGTCCTTCGGCAAGCGCTCGCGCTTCATGTCGGGCGAGGAGTGGGTGCAGATCTATTTCGAGGACGTACGCGTGCCGCGCGACAACGTGCTCCTCGGCCCCGGGGGCTTCAAGAAGCAGATCGCCGGCTTCAACGTCGAGCGCATCGGCAACACCGCGCGCTCGCTCGCCCTCGGGCGCTACTGCTTCGAGGCGGCGCGCGAGTGGGCGCTCGCGCGCCGGCAATTCGGCCGGCCGCTCGCCGAGTTCCAGGGCCTGCAGTGGAAGTTCGCCGACATGAAGATCAAGCTCGACGCGGGCGAGCTGCTGCTGTATCGCGCGGCGGCCAACGCCGACCGGGGCATGCCCTCGGCCGAGGAGACCGCGATCGCCAAGGCGTTCTGCAACCAGGCCGGCTTCGAGGCCGCGAACGACGCGCTGCAGGTCATGGGCGGCACGGGCTACAGCCAGGAAGTGCTGGTCGAGTACTGCGTGCGCCGCTGCCGCGGCTGGATGATCGCCGGCGGCTCGATCGAGATGATGAAGAACAGGATCGCCGAAGGCATCTTCGGGCGCAGCTTTTCGCAGCGGCCGGAGCGCAAGCCGGGGTGAGCAGCGCGCTGTTTCGCGCGCTGTTCGCGCCGCGCGGCGTCGCGCTGTTCGGCGCCTCGGGCGATCCGGCCAAGAACACCGCGCGTCCCCAGCGCTACCTGCAAAAGCATGGCTACACCGGCCTGATCGCGCCCATCAACCGCGGCCGCCGCGCAGTCCTGGGATTGCCCGCCTATCCGAGCCTCGCCGAGGTGCCCGGCGACATCGACCATGCCTTCGTCATGGTGCCGCCGCAGGACGTGCTCGCGGCCTGCGAAGAGTGCTTCGCGCGCCGCGTGCCGGTAGTGACCATCTTCACCGACGGCTTCGGCGAGACGGACGACGCCGGCCGCGCGGCGCAGGCGC
>DATFEJ010000091.1:0-4236 GCA_035251235.1 Burkholderiales bacterium | reverse complement strand
CTCGCGGGCGCGGCCGCGCAAGCCGAGCCCGACGCGTTTCCCGCAGCGGCGGCTTCCTACCTCGTCATCGTCGACGGCGCTCCCCGGTGGGAGCGCCATGCCGACGCGCGCCGCGCGCCGGCAAGCCTCGCCAAGCTGATGGGTGCGCTCCTCGTTCTGGAAGACGGGCGCCTGGACGAAGCGATGCGCGTGAGCGCGCAGGCGGCAAAGGCGCGCGGCTCACGCCTTGGCCTGCGGGAAGGCGAACGCGTGCCGGCGCACGGCCTGCTTGCCGCCATGCTGGTCGGCTCCGCCAACGACGCCTGCATGGCGCTCGCGGAGCGCGGCGGCGGCAGCGAAGCTTTCGTCGCCCGCATGAATTCCCGCGCGGCGAGGATGGGACTGCGCAGCACGCGCTTCGGCGATCCCTGCGGCTTCGATGCGGACGCGCAGCACAGCACGGCGCGCGACCTCGCGCGCCTGGCCGAAGCCTTCATGGCGGAGCCGCAGCTCGCCGCGCTCGCCGGGCAGCGCGAGCTCGAGGTGCTGACCGCGGGCGGGCGCGCGCTGAGCGTGAAGACCACCAACGTCCTGCTTGAGCATTTCCCGGGCGCGCTCGGCGTCAAGACCGGGCGGACGCGCCGCGCGGGCCACAACCTCATCGTGCTCGCCGAGCGCGGCGGCCGGCGCGTGCTGCTGGTGATGCTCGGCGCGCGCGACCGCTGGTGGGACGCCCATGGCATCCTCGAGCAGGCGCTGGCACGCTAGCGCGCTCGTGCTCGCGGCGCTGGCGGCCTGCGCCGGCGCTTTCCAGGGCGCCTTTCAGTTCGACGACTACAACGTCATCGTGCGCGAGGACGCGGTGCACTCGCTCGGCGCGTGGTGGGAGTCGATGCCGGGAATCCGGCCGCTGCTCAAGCTCTCCTACGCGCTCTCCTGGAGCGCGGGCGGCGGCAGCACGATTCCCTTTCACGCGCTGAACGTCGCGCTGCACGCGGCGAACGTGCTGCTCGCCTGGGCGGTGCTGCGGCTGCTCTTCGAGCGCATGGGGGTGGGCGGCGACGGCTTCGCCGCCTTCGCGGCGGCGCTGCTGTTCGCGCTGCATCCCGCGCACACCGAGGCCGTCACCTACGTCTCCGGGCGCTCGGTGTCGATGATGGCCTTCTTCTATCTCGCCGCGGCGCTCGCGTACCTGCGCGAGGCGCCGCGCTGGCTCTCGCCGCTGCTCTTCGCACTGGCGCTCGGCGTGAAGGAAGTGGCGGTCACGCTGCCCGCGGCGCTGCTGCTATGCGAGGCGCTCGACCAGCGCCGGCCCTTCGCGTGGCGCGACGCGCTACGGCGCACCTCGCCGCACTGGGCGCTGCTCGCGCTCGCCTTCGTGCTGATGGCCGCGCTGCCGCGCTACCGGGAGATGCTGGAGGCGAGCCTCGCGCTGCGCCCGCCGCTCGAGCAGCTCGGCCTGCAGCTCGGCGCGCTTGTCCGGCACCTGGGCGTACTGACGCTCGCCGTGCCGCCGAACATCGACCCGCAGGTGACGCCGCTGCCTGCCGGCGCGGGATTCGCCGTGCTGGCGGCGGCCGGCGCCGGCGTCGCGCTGCTGCGCGTGCAGCCCTGGTACGCGCTCGCGCTGCTGTGGTTCCTGCTGCACCTCGCGCCGACCAACTCGATCCTGCCGCGGCTGGATGCCGCCAACGACCGCCAGCTCTATCTCGCCTCGCTCGGGCCGCTGGCGCTCGCCGGGTTCGCGCTCTCGGTGCTGCCGCGCGCGCGCGCCGTGCTGGCCACCGTCGTGGCGATCGTCCTTGCCACGGGGACAGTGCTGCGCAATCTCGATTACCGCAGCGAGGCCGCGCTGTGGAGCGACACGGTCGGCAAGTCACCCGGCAGCGCGCGCGCCTGGAACAACCTCGGCTACGCCTACCAGCTCGAGGGCCGGCGCGAGGAAGCGCGCGCGGCCTACGAGCGCGCGCTCGCGCTGGACCCGGAGAACCTCAAGGCGAGGGTCAACCTGCGGGGCCTCTGAGACGAAATATCCGGGCCGCGCGCGGCCGGCGCTTGCTAAACTGTCGGCCCCCGCCCATGGCCGACGACCTCATCCTCGAGACGCGCGGGCTGACGAAGGAGTTCAAGGGCTTCGTCGCCGTGCAGAACGTGTCGCTCAAGGTGCGCCGCGGCACCATCCATGCGCTGATCGGCCCCAACGGCGCCGGCAAGACCACCTGCTTCAACCTGCTCACGCACTTCCTCGAGCCGACGCGCGGCCAGATCTTCTACAACGGCCGCGAGATCACCGGCTCGCGCCCGGCGGCGATCGCGCGCCTGGGGCTGGTGCGCTCGTTCCAGATTTCCGCCGTCTTTCCGCACCTCAGCGTCCTGGAGAACGTGCGCATCGCGCTGCAGAGAAAGCGCGGCGCCTCCTTCGACTTCTGGCGCTCGGAGCGCGTGCTCGATGCGCTCAATGCGCGCGCCGCAGAGCTGATCGAGGCCGTGGGCCTCGCGGAGTTCACCGGCACCGCCGCGGTGGAGCTGCCCTACGGCCGCAAGCGCGCGCTCGAGATCGCCACCACGCTGGCGCTCGATCCGGAGATGATGCTGCTCGACGAGCCCACCGCCGGCATGACGCACGAGGACGTGGAGCGCATCTCGGCGCTGGTGAAGAAGGTGGCCGCCAACCGCACCGTGCTGATGGTCGAGCACAACCTTTCCGTCGTCTCCAGCCTTTCGGACACCATCACCGTGCTGCAACGGGGCGAGATCCTCGCCGAGGGCGATTACGCCACGGTGTCGAAGAATGCGGACGTGATCCAGGCCTACATGGGGTCGGGGCATGGCTGAGGCGCTGCTGCAGGTCAAGGCACTGCACGCCTGGTACGGCGAGTCGCACATCCTGCACGGCGTGGATCTCGAGGTGCGCAAGGGCGAGGTGGTGACGCTGCTTGGCCGGAACGGCGCGGGCAAGACCACCACGCTCAAGTCGGTGATGGGCATGGTCGGGCGCCGCGAAGGCTCGATCGCGTTCGAGGGCCGCCCGATCGGCGCGCTGCCTTCGCACCAGGTGGCGCGCCTCGGCATCGCCTTCTGCCCCGAGGAGCGCGGCATCTTCGCCAGCCTGGACGTCGGCGAGAATCTGCTGCTGCCCCCGCGCGTGCGCGCGGGCGGCATGAGCGAGGCGCAGATCTTCGAGCTGTTCCCCAACCTGAAGGAGCGCCTCGCCAGCCAGGGCACCAAGCTCTCCGGCGGCGAGCAGCAGATGCTCGCCATCGGCCGCATCCTGCGCACTGGCGCGCGCCTGCTGCTGCTCGACGAGCCGACCGAGGGCCTCGCGCCGGTGATCGTGCAGCACATCGGGCGCACGCTCGCGCGCCTCAAGCAGGAGGGCTACACCATCCTGCTGGTCGAGCAGAACTTCCGCTTCGCGCAGACGGTGGCCGACCGCCACTACGTCATGGAGCACGGGCGCGTGGTGGACATGATTCCCAATGCCGGGCTCGAGGCGGCGATGCCAAGGCTGCACGCGTATCTCGGCGTATGAACGCAAGTCTTTTTCAACAGGAGGCACCATGAAGTTGCAGCGCACATTGATCGCGGCGGCCGTCGCCGCGCTGGCCGGCACCGCGCAGGCCCAGGTTTCCGACGGCATCATCAAGATCGGCGTCCTGAACGACATGTCCGGCCTGTACGCCGACCTCACCGGCCCGGGCTCGGTGGTGGCCGCGCGCCTGGCGGTGGAGGACTTCGGCGCGGCGAAGAAGGGCATGAAGGTGGAGATCGTCGGCGCCGACCACCAGAACAAGCCCGACGTCGGCTCGACGATCGCGCGCACCTGGTACGACACCGACAAGGTGGACGTGATCGTCGACGTGCCGACCTCGTCGGTAGCGCTGGCGGTCAACCAGATCACCCGCGAGAAGGGCAAGGCGTTCCTCGTGTCCGGCGCGGCGACCTCCGACCTGACCGGCAAGGCCTGCTCGCCCAACACGATCCACTGGACCTACGACACCTGGATGCTGGCCAACGGCACCGGCAGCGCGATCGTCAAGACGGGCGGCGACACGTGGTTCTTCCTGACGGCCGACTACGCCTTCGGCCACGCGCTGGAGCGCGATACCGAGGCGGTGGTGCTGAAGAACGGCGGCAAGGTGCTCGGCAAGGTGCGCCATCCGTTCCCGGGCAGCGACTTCTCCTCGTTCCTGCTGCAGGCGCAATCCTCCAAGGCCAAGATCATCGGCCTCGCCAATGCGGGCGGCGACACCATCA
>DATFEJ010000259.1:0-7783 GCA_035251235.1 Burkholderiales bacterium | reverse complement strand
CGCCGGCGCGGCCGGGGCCGGCGCCGGCGCCACCGGTGCGACTGCCGCCGGCGCCGCAGGCTCCGGGGCAAGCTCGTCGCGCTTCACGAACACGCGCTTCTTGCGCACCTCGACCTGGATGGTGCGCGCCTTGCCCGAGGTATCGGACTTCTTGATGATCTCGCTGGTCTGCTTGCGCGTCAGCGTGATCTTGTTCTTCGCCTCGGCCGAGCCGTGCGCGCGCCGCAGGTACTCCAGCAGCCGGGACTTGTCGCTCTCGCTGAGGGCGTCGTCCGGCGCACGCTTGTCGACGCCGGCGGCGCGCAATTGCTCGAGCAGCACCGAAGGCGGGACCTTGAGCTCGCTGGCGAACTGGGCGACGCTGGTGGCAGCCACGTTACTGCGCCTCCTTCACTTCGGCCTTGCCGTCCTCGCTGAACCAGTGCGCGCGCGCCGCCATGATCAGGCTCTTGGCGCGCTCTTCCTCGATGCCGGTCAACTCCGAGAGCTCGTCCACGGCCAGGTCGGCGAGGTCGTCGCGCGACTTGACGCCGCCCGCGGCCAGCTTGGCCGCCAGCTGGTTGTCCATGCCCTCGAGCTGCAGCAGGTTCTGGTCGACCCCCTCGATGCTTTCCTCGCTGGCGATCGCCTGCACCAGCAGCGCATTGCGCGCGCGGCTGCGCAGCTCGTTCACCGTGTTCTCGTCGAAGGCCTCGATCTCGAGCATCTCGTTGAGCGGCACGTAGGCGATTTCCTCCAGGGTGGAGAAGCCCTCCTGGATGAGGATGTTGGCCACCTCCTCGTCCACGTCCAGCTTCTGCATGAACAGCTCGCGCACGCGCGTCGACTCCTCGGCCTGCTTCTTGGTGGATTCTTCCTCGGTCATCAGGTTGATGGTCCAGCCGGTGAGCTCCGAGGCGAGGCGCACGTTCTGCCCGCTCCTGCCGATGGCGATGGCGAGGTTCTCCTCGTCGACCACCACGTCCATGGCGTGCTTTTCCTCGTCGACCAGGATCGAGCTCACTTCCGCGGGCGCGAGCGCGCCGATGACGAACTGCGCCGGGTCGGCCGACCACAGCACGATGTCCACGCGCTCGCCGGCCAGCTCCTGGGTGACCGCCTGCACGCGCGAGCCGCGCATGCCCACGCAGGTGCCGATGGGGTCGATGCGCCGGTCGTTGGTGTGCACGGCAATCTTGGCGCGCACGCCGGGATCGCGCGCCGCGGACTTGATCTCCAGCAGCCCTTCCTCGATCTCCGGCACTTCCAGCTCGAACAGCTTCATGATGAACTGCGGCGCGGTGCGCGACAGCACCAGCTGCGGGCCGCGCGCGCCGCGGTCGATCTTCATCACCCAGGCGCGCACGCGGTCGCCGACGCGCAGGTTTTCCTTCGGGATCATCTGCTCGCGCGGCAGCAGCGCCTCCAGGCGCCCCGACTCGACGATGGCGCTGCCGCGCTCCATGCGCTTCACCGACCCGGTGACCAGCTCGTCGCCGCGGGACAGGAAATCGTTGAGGATCTGCTCGCGCTCGGCGTCGCGGATGCGCTGCAGGATGACCTGCTTGGCGGTCTGCGCGCCGATGCGGCCGAACGGCACGTTCTCGATCGGCTGCTCGAGGTACTCGTCCATCTGCGCGTCGGGCTTGCGGTCCTGCGCCTCTTCGAGCGACAGCATCTGCGCCGTATTCCATTCCGGGGTGTCGTCGGGCACCACGTGCCAGCGGCGGAACGCCTTGTAGTCGCCCGTGGCCTTGTCGATCTCGACGCGCACGTCGACGTCCTCGGTGAAGCGCTTCTTGGTCGCCGAGGCGAGCGCCAGCTCCAGCGCGCCGAAGACCACGTCGCGATTGACGTTCTTCTCGCGCGCCAGCGCGTCCACCAGCAGCAGAATTTCCCGGCTCATCGTTGCTCCAAGCTCACAGTTCTGGAACGAGCCGCGCCCGGTCCATGCCATCCAGTTGCAGTGCCACCGGCGCCCCGTCCACCTCCACGGTCGCCGTGGCGCCCTCGATGCCCTTCAGCCGGCCGATGTAGCGCCGGCGGCCGTTCGCGTCGGCCAGCCGCATCCTGACATCGACTTTCTGCCCGGCGAAGCGCGCGAAATCCGCGGCCTTGCGCAGCGGCCGGTCCAGCCCCGGCGAGGACACCTCCAGCCGGTCGTAGTCGACCCCCTCGACCTCCAGCACGCGGGAGAGGTGGCGGCTCACCGCCGCACAGTCGTCCACCGTGATGCCGCCCGGCTTGTCCATGAAAATGCGCAGGAAACGGCCCCGGTTGGACACCTGCATGTCCACCAGTTCGAACCCCATCCCGGCAAGGATGGGTTCCACGATCCCTTCCAGCGCGCTCGCCACAAACAAAAAATGGGCCGAAGCCCATCCCCATGAAACGGCTTGAAGTTTAACCGCTTTTTGCCGTTTTCACAATCTCCGCGACGCGTTCTTCGTCGAGCTCGATCCAGCGCCCCGGCTTGAGGTCGCGCGGCAGCTCCACCGGGCCATAGCGCACGCGCAGAAGCCGGCTGACCTTCCGGCCGAGTGCTTCGAACAACCGGCGCACTTCTCGGTTGCGCCCCTCCCGCAGCACGACCCGGTACCAGCGGTTGGCGCCTTCGGCCGCGCCCGAGGGCTCCAGCCGGTCGAAGCGCCCGATGCCGTCGTCCAGCGTTACGCCGGACAGTAGTTTGGCGCGCTCCTCGGGATTCAAGGCCCCGAGCACGCGCACCGCGTACTCGCGCTCGACCTCGTACCGCGGGTGCATGAGCCGATTGGCGAGCTCGCCGGAATCCGTCAGCAGCAGCAGGCCGGCCGTATTGATGTCCAGGCGCCCGACCGCGACCCACTTGCCCCCCGGGATCGGCGGCAGCCGCTGGAACACCGTCGGCCGGCCCTCGGGATCCGAGCGCGTCACCATCTCTCCGTCCGGCTTGTGGTACAGGAGCACGCGCGGCCGCGCCCCGGGGGCTTTGAGCGCCAGGACCTTGCCGTCCACCTCGATGACGTCGCCGGGGCCGGCGCGCTCGCCCAGCTTCGCCACGACGCCGTTGACGCGCAACCGCCCGGCGGCGATCCAGCCCTCGATCTCCCGGCGCGAGCCGAACCCCGCCGCCGCCAGGAGCTTCTGCAGCCGCTCAGCCTGCGGCGGGTTCGTTGGCGGCTTCGGGGACAGCGGGCGCCGGCGGGGGCTCAAGCTGCAGTGTCTGCGCGATCTCCTCCAGGGGCGGCAGTTCCTGCAGGGAGCGCAAGCCGAGTTCGTCCAGGAAGGTCTTGGTCGTGGCGTAGAGCGCCGGGCGGCCCGGCGTCTCGCGATGCCCGACCACGTCGATCCAGCCGCGCGCCTCGAGCGTCTGCATGATCTGCGTGGACACCGTCACGCCGCGGATGTCCTCGATGTCGCCGCGCGTCACCGGCTGGCGGTAGGCGATGATCGCCAGCGTCTCGAGCACCGCCCGCGAGTAGCGCGGCGGCTTGTCCGGCTGCAGCTTCTCGGCGAACGGCCTGAATTCCGGTCGGGTCTGGAAGCGCCATCCGCTGGCCAGGCTCACCAGCTCCACGGCGCGCCCGCTCCACTCCTCGCGCAGCTCGGCCAGCAGGTTCTTCAGGGTCTCGGCGCTCAGCTGGTCGTCGAACAGGCCGCGCAGCGCAGCGAGCGACAGCGGCTCCTGCGCGCAAAGGAGCGCCGCCTCGAGGATGCGCTTGGCTTCAGTGGGCTGCATGGGCCAATTTTACGTAGATCGGCGCGAAGCTCTCCGATTGCGTGAGCTCGAGCAGCGACTCGCGCGCCAGCTCCAGGACGGCGAGCAGCGTGACCACCAGCACGGCGACGCCGCGCGCGGGATCGAACAGCTCGCCGAACTCGAGTACCCGCCGCTCCTGCAGCCGGCGCAGGATGCCGCTCATGTGCTCGCGCACCGACAGCTCTTCGCGCGAAACGCGGTGGTGCGCGGTCATCCTCGCCCGGTGCAGCAGCGTGCGCCAGGCCTCGGCGAGGTCCTGCGGGTCGACGCCGGGCAGCTGCTCGGTCACCACGCGCTCCACCCAGACCGACACCGCCAGCACGTCGCGCCCCAGCTGCGGCAGCCGATCGAGCTGCTGCGCGGCCTTCTTGATGCGCTCGTACTCGAGCAGGCGGCGCACCAGCTCGGCGCGCGGGTCCTCTTCCGCGGCTTGCGCCGCCGGCGGCCGCGGCAGCAGCAGGCGCGACTTGATCTCCATCAGGGTGGCCGCCATCACCAGGTACTCGGCGGCGAGCTCGAGGTTCGTGGCGCGCATGGCCTCGACGTACTCCAGGTACTGGCGCGTGAGCGGCGCCATGGGGATGTCGAGGATGTCGAGATTCTCCTTGCGGATGAGGTACAGCAGCAGGTCGAGAGGCCCCTCGAAGGCCTCGAGGATGATCTCGAGCGCGTCCGGGGGGATGTACAGGTCGCGCGGGATCTCGAGCAGCGGCTCGCCGTAGAGCCGGGCGACCGGGCCGGCGAGCGGCGGCGGCGCGGTATCGCTCATCAGGTGTAGGTGAGTCCCATGGCTTCACGCACGTCGCGCATGGTCTCGGCCGCGAGCTTCCTCGCCTTGTCGCAGCCATCCGCAATGATGCTCTTCACCAGCGTCGGATCGTCGAGATAGGTCTGCGCGCGCTCGCGCATGGGCGCGAGCTCCGCCAGCACGGCGTCGATCACCGGTTGCTTGCATTCCAGGCAGCCGATACCCGCCGACGTGCAGCCCTGCTGCACCCAGGCCTGGCGGGCCGCATCCGAGTACACCTGGTGCAGCGGCCAGACCGGGCACTTCTCCGGCGTGCCCGGGTCGCTGCGCTTCACGCGCGCCGGGTCGGTGGGCATGGTGCGGATCTTCTTCGACACCGACTCCGGGCTCTCGCGCAGCCCGATGGCGTTGCCGTAGGACTTCGACATCTTCTGCCCGTCGAGGCCCTGCAGCCGCGCGGCCTCGGTGAGCAGCGCCTCGGGCTCCACCAGCACCTTGCGCCCGCCGCCCTCCAGCCAGCCGTACAGCCGCTCGCGGTCGCCGCGCGGCAGGTTCTGCTGCTCCTCGAGCAGCGCCTGCGCGCGCTTCAGGGCGTCGGCGTCGCCGCCTTCGAGGAACTTGGTGCGCAGCTCGTTCAGCAGCCGCGCCTTCTTGGTGCCGAACTTCTTCACTGCCGCCTTCGCCCGGTCCTCGAAGCCTTCCTCCCGCCCGTAGAGGTGATTGAAGCGCCGGGCGATCTCGCGCGTCATCTCGACGTGCGGCACCTGGTCCTCGCCCACCGGCACGTAGCGCGCGCGGTAGATGAGGATGTCGGCCGACTGCAGCAGCGGATAGCCGAGGAAGCCGTAGGTCGCGAGATCGCGGTCCTTGAGCTTGTCCATCTGGTCCTTGTAGGTGGGCACGCGCTCCAGCCAGCCGAGCGGCGTGATCATGGACAGCAGCAGGTGGAGCTCCGCGTGCTCCTGGATGTGCGACTGCACGAAGAGGATGGCCTGGTTCGGATCGACGCCCGCGGCCAGCCAGTCGACCACCATCTCCCAGGCGTTCTGCTCGACGCGTCCCGGGTGCTCGTAATCGGTGGTGAGCGCGTGCCAGTCGGCGACGAAGAACAGGCACGGGTACTCGTTCTGCAGCTTGACCCAGTTCTTGAGCACGCCATGGTAATGGCCGAGATGCAGCGCGCCCGTGGGGCGCATGCCGGAGAGGACTCGGGTCTCGAACATCGTCAGAGCACCAGCGCGCGGATGACCGCGTGCGACAGGCCGACCAGGGGGTTGAGGATGTCATCCAGCACGTTGGTCATCAGCAGCAGCACGAGCAGCGGCAGGCCCCAGGGCTCGAGCCGCGCGTAGCGCCAGGCCATGCGCTGCGGCAGCAGGCTGGCGAGGATGCGCCCGCCGTCCAGCGGCAGGATCGGCAGCAGGTTCAGGCACATGAAGACCACGTTGACGATGATTCCCGCCTGCGCCATGGCGGCCATCGGCTCGGAGAAGAAATTCAGCGGCAGCAGGGACGCGAGCTTGAGCAGCAGGGCCCAGCCGACCGCCATGGCGAGGTTGGCCGCCGGCCCCGCCGCGGCGACCCACGCCATGTGCTGCCTCGGCTTGCGCAATGCCGAGAAGTTGACCGGCACGGGCTTCGCCCAGCCGAACAGGAACCGGCCGCCCGTCAGCAGCAGGATGACGAGCGGCACGGCGAGCGTGCCGATCAGGTCGATGTGGCGCAGCGGGTTGAGGCTGATGCGACCCTGGGCATGCGCGGTCAGGTCGCCGAAGTGGCGCGCGACGTAGCCATGCGCGGCCTCGTGCAGCGTGATCGCGAAGAGCACCGGCAGCGAGTAGATCGCCACCGTCTGTACGAGCGAGTTGACGTCCATCGGGAAGCGTCGAATCTTATCAGACGCGCCCACCGAGCACGGCGAGCGGGCCCTTGCCCACGCGCAGCACCACGGGCGCCTCGCCGGTGAGGTCGATGACCGTGCTCGGCTCGGTTCCGCAGGTGCCGCTGTCCAGGATCAGGTCGAGCTGGTGCCCGAGCGCGGCGCGAATCTGCGCCGCATCCGCCAGCGGCGCATCGCTTCCGGGCAGCTGCAGCGTCGCGGAGAGCATGGGCTCGCCGAGCTCGGTGAGCAGCGCGCGCGCCGCTGCGTGCGCCGGCACGCGCACGCCGATGGTCTTGCGCCGCGGGTGCAGCAGGCGGCGCGGCACCTCGCGCGTGGCGCGCAGGATGAACGTGTAGGCACCGGGCGTCGCCGACTTCAGCACGCGGTACTGCACGTTGTTGACGATTGCGTACGTGGCGATCTCGGAAAGGTCGCGGCACATGAGCGTCAGGTGATGCTGCTCGTCCATCTGGCGCGCACGGCGCAGGCGCTGCTGGGCGGCGGCGTCGCCGAGGTGGCAGCCGAGCGCGTAGCACGAGTCGGTCGGGTAGGCGATGACGCCGCCGTGGCGCACGATGTCCGCGGCCTGGCGGATCAGCCGGCGCTGCGGATTGGCGGGATGGAGCGAAAAGAACTGCGCCACGCAGGGGACGCGCGAGCGGCCGCTACCAGCGCCAGTCGCGCCACACCGGGCGCAGGTCGGGCTCGAGGTACGGCAGCGTGCCGAATTCGGCGCCCTCCGCCAGGCCGTGAAAATCCGAGCCGCGGGACGCCGCCAGGCCGTACGCGCGCGCGACCGCGGCGTACTGCCGCGCCTGCTCCGGCGAGTGGCTGCCCGTCACCACCTCGATCGCCTCGCCGCCGGCGGCGCGGAACTCGACGATCAGGCTGTCGAGCGCGCCCGCGGAAAAACCGTAGCGGCCCGGATGCGCGAGCACGGCCTCCCCGCCCGCCGCGCGGATCCAGCGCACGGCATCGGCCAGCGCGGCCCAGCGGTGCGGCACGTACCCGGGCTTGCCGGGCACCAGGTAGTGGCGAAACGCGCTGCGCGTGTCCGCGACCACGCCGGCATCGGCCAGGAAGCGCGCGAAATGCGTGCGGCCGACCATCGACGGGTTCTCGGCACGCTCGAGCGCGCCCTCGAGCGCGCCCTCGATGCCGGCGGCGCGCAACTCCGCGGCGATGGCGCGCGCACGCGCCAGGCGCCCGCTGCGCACCTGCTGCAACCCGGCGACCAGCGTCGCACTGCCGGGATCGATGCGCAGCCCCACGACGTGGACCGTGCTGCCGCGCCAGGTCACCGAAATCTCCACACCATCGACGAAATGCATGCCTTCGTCCCGCGCCGCCGCGCGCGCCTCGGCGAGCCCGCCGAGCTCGTCGTGGTCGGTCAGCGCCCAGACCGCCACGCCGGCGCGCGCGGCGCGCCGCGCCA
>DATFEJ010000061.1:0-2041 GCA_035251235.1 Burkholderiales bacterium | reverse complement strand
GGGCGCGGCGGACGGCGCGCTGACGCCCCTGGCGCGCCAGGCGGGCGACGGTGCCGCCGGCGGCGTGCAGGCCGGCATGCTGCTCGATCCCTACCCGGGCTACACCGGACGCCCGGTCGTCGGCGCATGGCGCTGGCTCGCGGCCTACGACATGGGGCTGGCGGTCGAGATGAGCGCCGAGGAGGCCTACGAGCCGCTCGCGGTGCTCGGCACGGTGTTCGGCGTCGTGTTCGGCGCGCTGGTCGTCGCGGTGCTGGCCGCGCTCGCCGCCTGGTTCTCGGCCGCGCGGCTGAAAAGCGAGGCCGAGGAGCGGCGCGTGGGCGCGTACCTGCTCGGCGAGCGCATCGGCGAAGGCGGCGTGGGCAACGTCTACGCCGCCAGGCACGACCTGCTCAAGCGCCCTACCGCGGTGAAGCTCCTCAAGCCCTCGCGCGCCACCGACGAGATGAGCGCGCGCTTCGAGCGCGAGGCGCAGCTCGCCAGCCAGCTCTCGCATCCGAACATGGTGGAGATCTACGACTACGGCCGCGCCTCCGACGGCAGCCTGTACTACGCGATGGAATACCTCGAGGGCGAAACCATCGGGCGGCTCGTGCTGCAGGAGGGGCCGCTGCCCGTGGCGCGCGCCATCCACCTGCTGCGCCAGGCCTGCGCGGGGCTGAGGGAGGCGCACGGCAAGGGCATGGTGCACCGGGACGTCAGCCCCACCAACTTGATGGTGTGCCACTACGGCGGCGAGTACGACTTCCTCAAGATCCTCGACTTCGGCCTGGTGAAGAACATTGCCGCGGAGGGCGAGGAGACGATCACGCGCACCCTGCGCCTCCTGGGCACGCCGCTCTACATGGCGCCCGAGCGGCTGCGCGACCCGGCGGACGTGGACGCGCGCGCCGACATCTACGCGGTGGGCGCGGTGGCGTTCTTCGTGCTCACCGGCCGGCGCATGTTCGAGACGCTGGACGACCTCGCGCTCACCAGCCACGTGCTGAACGAGGTGCCGCCGCGCGCCTCGGCCGTGGCCGCGCAGCCCATCCCCGAGGCGCTCGACATGCTGATCGCCGCGTCGCTGGAGAAGCACCGCGAGGACCGGCCGCAGACCATCGGCGAGTTCGGCGACGTGCTGGAGGCGCTGGCCGTACGCTTTCGCTGGACGCAGCGCGATGCCCAGGCCGCCTGGCAGGCGCGGCGCGCGCCGGCGGCCGCCTAGTCGCCGCGCGCGATGCGCTCGTCGGCGTAGCAGACCGGCGAGGCGAGCGCGCCGCCGAGCGGCTCCGGGGCGCCGAGGAACGCGAGCGCGCCCGGGTCGCGCCGGTACACGCCGCGCTCGGTGACGAGGTAATCCACCGGCACGTCCCAGGACTGGGGGTGGATGGTCGGCAGGCGTGCCATCTCGTAGGCGACGCCGATCACCAGCGGCCTGGCGGCGAGCGCCGCGAGCGTGCGATCGAAGAACCCGCCGCCGTAGCCGAGCCGGTAGCCCTGGTCGTCCCAGCCGTTCATCGGCAGGAGCACTGCCTGCGGCGCGAGCTCGCGCGACCCCACCGGATAGGGGATGCCCAGCGGGCCGCGGGCCAGCTCGACCCCGGGGTGCCACTCGCGAAAGACGAGCGGCGTGCGCGGCGCCACCACCACGGGCAACGCGGTCGAGGCCCCCGTGCCGCGAAGCGTCTTCGCCAGGTGGCGCGCGTCGTACTCGTTGCGGATCGGCCAGCAGAACGCCACCGCGGCGCGCGCCAGCCCGGGAAAGGCGCGCTCGAGGTGCGCGTCGATGGCATGGCGGAATTTTTCCACGGTGCGCGCGTCGAGCGCCTCGCGGGCCGCGATGAGCCGCGCGCGCTCGTTTTTTCGCCAGGCCTTGAGCTCTTCACCCTGCATTCTGCGTGCTATCCTTAGTGCATGATTTATAGACGTTTCCTCAATATAGCACTGGCCGGCGCGGCGCTCGCCGCCGGCGCGGCGCGAGGAGACGACAGCGCGGCGCTCGCCGCGTATGAGGCGTTTCGCGCGGGTGAGCCCGAGCGGCTCGAGCGGCACGCGCGCG
>DATFEJ010000228.1:0-7731 GCA_035251235.1 Burkholderiales bacterium | reverse complement strand
AGCATCTTGGCGAAGTCGTCGCCGCTGCCCAGCGGCAGCACGCCGAACGCGGCGCGGCCGCGCGAACGCAACAGGCCGTTCGCGACCTCGTGCACCGTGCCGTCGCCGCCCGCGGCGATGACCGCCGCATAGTCGCGCGAGGCGCGCTGCGCAAGCTCGACGCCCTGTCCCGGGTGCTGCGTCTCGATCACGTCAAAGGCGACGCCCGCCGCGCGCAGGCGCCCGGCCATGTGCGGCCACTCGCGGCGCACGCGTCCCCTGCCCGCCGCCGGGTTGAGGATGACGAGGCGCCGGCTCAAGCGTCCTTGATCACGCCGCGCGACTTCAGCTGCGCGATGTCCGCGTCGGCGTAGCCGAGCGAGCGCAGGATCGCGCTCGAATGCTGCCCGTGCGCGGGCGCATCGAAATTCACGCGCCCCGGCTCGTCGCGAAAGGCGATCGGGATGCCGAGGTGGTCCCAGCCGCGGCCGTCCTTCAGCACCATGCCGCGCGCCTTGAAGTGCGGGTCCTCGAGCACCTCGGGCAGCGTCTTCATCGGCGCAAACGCGATGTCGCGTCCCTGGAACCACTGGATCCATTGCGCCTTGGTCTTCGTGCGGAAGGTCTCGCGCAGGAACGCGCGCACCGGGTCCTGCCCGGGGCCGGGCGGCAGCTTGCAGAGTTCCACCAGGTCGGGGCGGCCGAGCGGCTCGAGCAGGTTCTTGGCGAACTTGAGCTCCTGCCCGCCGAGCACGACGAAGTCGCCGTCCTTGGTCTCGTAGATGTTGTAGAGCGCATTGCCGCCCAGCGTGCGCTCGGACTTCGGGTCGAGCTGCCGGCGCTCGGTCATGGCGACGCCCATGTTGTTCGGCAGGCACGCGAGCAGGGCATCGGCCATCGCCATGTCGAGGTAGTCGCCCTTTCCTGTGTCCTTCCTGCGCAGGAGCGCCATCAGCACGCCGGCGAGCGTCATCGTGGCAACGAGCATGTCGGCGTTGGCGAGCGCGGGCATCGCTGGCTTGCCGTCGCCGCCGCGGTTGAGCGACAGCACGCCCGTCAGCGCTTCGGTGCCGAGGTCGTGCGTGGCGAGGTCGCGGTAGGGGCCGCTCTGGCCGAAGGCGGCGATGGAGGCGTAGACGATGCGCGGCGCGCGCTTCGCGACCTGTGCGTAGCCGATGCCGAGGCGGTCCACGACGCCCGGGCGGAAGGACTCGACCAGCACGTCCGCCGTTTCGGCGAGGCGCATGAGGATCTCCGCGCCCTGCGGGTCCTTGAGGTTGAGCGCGAGGCTCCGCTTGCCGCGCTGGGTGTTCACGAAATACACGCTCACGCCGTCGCGCTTCGCGCCGATCTCGCGCGTCGGCTCGCCCTCGTCGATCGACTCGACCTTGATCACCTCCGCCCCGTGGTCGGCCATCAGCTGCGTGGCGAGCGGCCCCGGCAGGAAGCGCGTGAGGTCGATGACGCGCACGCCCTCGAGCTTCATCCCGCCGCCTTCGACGCCTTGAGCGCCGCGATGTCCGCCGTGGAGTAGCCGAGCTCCGCGAGCAGCGCCTCGGTGTGCTCGCCGAGCTTGGGCGCGGGCCGCGCCGGCAGCGGCTCATCCAGCCGGAACGGGCTCGCCACCAGCTTGAAGCCGGGCTTGTCCGGGTGGTCGAACACCTGCACGCCGCCACGCTCGAGGAAGTACGGGTTCTCGAGCGCCTGCGGCAGGTCGTAGACGGGTGCGCAGGGGATCGTGCCACGCAGCCGCCGCAGCCAGTCGTCCGTCGTGCGCTTGCCGAACTCGCCATCCAGGATCGCAGTCAGCTCGCAGCGGTGCTCGCGCCGTGACTCGAAGTCCGGATACCTGACCTTGAGCTCGTCCCGGCCGAGTGCGTCGCAGAGCTTCTCCCAGAATCCCTGCGTCTGCGCCATCACGAAGATCCAGCCGTCCTGCGTGCGATAGAGCTGCGAGGGCACGATGAACGGGTGCGCCGAGCGCGCCAAGCGCTCGGTGGCGAGGCCGTCGTTCAGGTACCACGCCGCCGGGTAGTTCAGGAGGTGCATGGCGACGTCGTACAGGGACACGTCGAGGTCGCGGCCCTTCCCGGTGCGGCGCGCCTCCAGGATCCCGGCGAGCAGCGCGAGCGCGCAGGTGGTGCCGGTCGAATAGTCGACGATCGACAGCCCCATGCGCGCGGGCGGGCCGTCCGGCTCGCCCGACAGGCCGAGGAAGCCCGCCTCGCCCTGCATCAGGTAGTCGTAGCCCGGCCAGGATTTCCGCGACCCATCGCGCCCGTAGGCCGAGAGGTGCGCGCAGACGAGCCTCGGGTTGGCGTGCGCGAGGTCGGCGTGGCGGATGCGCAGCTTCTCCGGCTGGTCGCCGCGCAGGTTGGAGAGCAGGCCGTCGGCCGTGGCCGCCAGCTTCTCCAGGACCTCCCGGCCCCGCGGGTGCTTGAGGTCGAGCGCGAGCGACCTCTTGTTGCGGTTGAGCGACTGGAAGAAGACGCTGTCGTCCTCCCCGAGAAAGAACGGCCCGACGGACCGCGACACGTCGCCCCCGTCGCGCGCCTCGATCTTGATCACTTCCGCGCCCAGGTCGGCGAGGTGCGCCGTGCCGAAGGGGCCGGCGCCGTACACCTCCACGGCGAGGATGCGCACGCCCGCGAGGGGCAGCATCAGGCGGGATTCCGCGCGATCAACTGCTTGGCGATGATGATGCGCTGCATCTCGTTCGTGCCCTCGCCGATGCACATGAGCGGCGCGTCGCGGTAGTAGCGCTCTACATTGAACTCTGTCGAATACCCGTAGCCGCCGTGGATGCGCACCGCCTCGATCGAATTCTCCAACGCCGCCTCCGAGGCGAAGTACTTCGCCATGCCGGCTTCCATGTCGCAGCGCTCGCCGGCGTCGTAGGCGCGCGCGGCGCTCTCCACCAGCAGGCGCGCGGCCTCGCAGCGCGTCGCCATCTCGCCGAGCTTGAGCTGGATCGCCTGGTGCTCGCAGATCGGCTTGCCGAAGGTCTTCCTCACCTGGGAGTAGGCCACCGCGTCCTTCAGCGCCGCGTTCGCCACGCCCACGCCGCGCGCGGCGACGTTGATGCGCCCGAGCTCGAGTCCCCCGATGGCGTGGTGAAAGCCGCGTCCCTCCTCGCCGCCGATCAGGTTGTCCGCCGGGATGCGGTAGTCCTCGAAGATCAGCTCGGCCGAGTCGATGCCCTTGTAGCCGAGCTTTTCCAGCTTCTTCGACACCCGGAACCCGGGCCCCTTCTCGGCGAGGAACATGGTCATGCCTTTGTGGCGGGGCTTGGCTTCGGGGTCGGTCTTGACGAGCAGCGCGAAGCACGAGCCCCGGATGCCGTTCGAGATCCAGGTCTTGGTGCCGTTGACGACGTAGTGCTCGCCCTGCTTCACCGCGCGCGTGCGGATCGCCTGCAGGTCGGTGCCGCAGTCGGGCTCGGTGAGCGCCAGTCCGCCGCGGATCTCGCCGCTCGCGAACTTCGGCAGGAACTTTTCCTTCTGCGCCTCGGTGCCGTAGCGCGCCACCGCGGCGGCCATGATGAGGTGCGAGTTGAAGATGCCGGTGAGCGACATCCAGACTTCCGAGATCTGCGCCACGATCTTGGCGTAGGTCGAGGCCGGCAGCCCGAGGCCGCCATACTCCTGCGGGATGGTGGCGCCGAACAGGCCCAGCTCCTTCATGGTCTCGACCATCGCCTGCGGGTACTCGTCCTTCTTCTCGAGTTCCCGCGCCCTGGGGCGCACGTCGCGCTCGAGCCACTTGCCGATCGCGTCGAGGATCTGCGTTTCTTCCGCGGTGTTCATGGGTGCTTGGGGACCAGTACGGAGCGTTTGAAAGTCATCACCGTGGTGCCATCCTGCTTCCAGGCGCGCGTCGCCACCGTGACGATGCCCTGGGTGGGGCGGGATTTCGACTCGCGCTTGTCCAGCACCGTGGACTCGGCGTACAGCGTGTCGCCGTTGAACACGGGCGCCGGCATGGCGATGTCGGTCCAGCCGAGGTTGGCCACCGCGTTCTGGCTGACGTCGGCCACGCTCATGCCCACCACGATGGCGAGCGTCAGCGTGCTGTTCACGAGCGGCTTGCCGAACTCCGACTGCTTCGCGTACTCCTCGTCGAAGTGGATCGGGTGCTGGTTCATGGTGAGCAGCGTGAACCAGGTGTTGTCGGCCGCGGTGATCGTGCGCCCCGGCCAGTGCTTGTAGGTGTCGCCGACCGCGAAATCCTCGTAGTAGCGGCCCATCTACTTCTTGCCCGGCGGCGGGCGCTTGTCGATGAAGGCGTCCATGCCCGCGCGCCCTTCCTCGTGCACGAACGACTCAGCGATGATGCGGCCGGCGAGCTCGTAGGCCTTCTCCAACCCCAGATCCATCTGTTGGTAGTAGCCGCGCTTGCCCGCGGCCAGCGTGGCGGGCGGCTTGGCGGCGAGCTTCGCGGCGAGCGCCTGCGTCGCCGCATCGAGCTCGTCCGCCGGCACCACCTTGTTGACGAGGCCCCATTGCATCGCCTGCTGCGCGCCGATCGGGTCTCCGGTGAGCAGCATCTCCATGGCGTGCTTCCTCTGCAGGTTGCGGCCCACCGCCACGCCCGGCGTGGAGCAGAAAAAGCCCCAGGTCACGCCCGAGGTGACGAACTTCGCCGTGTCGACGGCGATCGCGAGGTCGCACTGCGCGACGAGCTGGCAGCCGGCGGCGGCCGCCGCGCCCTGCACCTTGGCGATCACCGGCTGCGGCAGCTTCGGGATCGTCGTCATCATGCGGCTGCATTGCTTGAACAGGCCCTCGATCTTCGGCAACTCCCGCAGTGCGCGGATTTCCTTCAGGTCGTGCCCGGCGCAGAAGCCCTTGCCGGTCGCGGCGAGCACCACCACGCGCACCGACGGGTCCTTGGCGATCGCGTCGAAGGCGGCCTGCAGCGCCGTCAGCATCCCGCTCGTCAGCAGGTTCATCTGCTGCGGGCGATTGAGCGTCAGCGTGGCGATGCCGTCGCGATCCTCGCGCACTAGCACCGGCTGCTCGGCCTGGGGAACGGCGCTCATGTCGGTCTCCTCATTCGATGGCGGAGGCGGACTTCGCCTTCTCGCGCAGGACGAACTTCTGGATCTTGCCGGTCGAGGTCTTGGGCAGCTCGCCGAAGACCACGGCGCGCGGCGCCTTGAACCTGGCCATCTGCCCGCGGCAGAACTCGATCAGTTCCACGTCCGTCACCTTGGCGCCGGGCTTGAGCTCCACGAACGCGCAGGGCGTCTCGCCCCACTTCGGGTCGGGGCGCGCCACCACCGCCGCGGCGAGCACCGCGGGATGCCGGTACAGCGCGTCCTCCACCTCGATGGAGGAGATGTTCTCGCCGCCCGAGATGATGATGTCCTTGGAGCGGTCCTTGATCTTGATGTAGCCGTCGGGCTGCATGACCGCCAGGTCGCCCGAGTGGAACCAGCCGCCGGCGAAGGCTTTCTGCGTGGCGGACGGGTTCTTCAGGTAGCCCTTCATGGTGATGTTGCCGCGGAACATGATCTCGCCCATGGTCTCGCCGTCGGCGGGCACGGGCTGCATGGTCTCCGGGTCCATCACCGAGAGGCCCTCTTCCATCAGGTAGCGCACGCCCTGGCGGCCGTTGAGGCGCGTCCTCTCGGCGATGTCCACCTTGCCCCACTCCTCGTGCTTGGCGCACACCGTCGCCGGCCCGTACACCTCGGTGAGGCCGTAGACGTGCGTGATGTCGAAGCCCATCTTCTCCATGCCCTCGATCATCGCCGCCGGCGGCGCGGCGGCGGCCACCATGCCGCTCACCTTGTGCGCGATGCCTTTCTTCATCTCGTCGGGTGCGTTGATGAGCGTCGAATGCACGATCGGCGCCCCGCAGTAGTGCGACACCTTGTGCGCCTTGATCAGCTCGAAGATCTTCGCCGCCTCGACTCTCCTCAGGCAGACGTTGGTGCCCGCGTTGGCCGCCATCGTCCAGGGGAAGCACCAGCCGTTGCAGTGGAACATGGGCAGCGTCCACAGGTACACCGAGTGCTGCGGCATGCCCCAGGTGACGATGTTGCACACCCCGTTCAGGTACGCGCCGCGGTGGCTGTACACCACGCCCTTCGGATCGCCCGTGGTGCCGGAGGTGTAGCTGAGGGAAATCGCCTGCCACTCGTCCGCGGGCCACTGCCATTCGAACCCCGGGTCGCCCTCGCCGAGCAGCGCCTCGTAGCCCTGCTCGCCGAGCCGCTTGCCGCCCTCGAACTCCGGGTCCTCCACGTCGATCACCGTGATCCTGCGGCCGATCTTCTGCAGCGCGCCCTCGATCGTCGGCGAGAACTCCTTGTCCGTGATCAGCACCTTCGCCTCGCCGTGGTTCAGCATGAAGGCGATGGCGTCCGCATCCAGCCGCGTGTTGAGCGTGTTCAGCACCCCGCCGGTCATCGGCACGCCGAAGTGGCACTCGTACATCTCCGGCGTATTGGCGAGCATCGCCGCCACCGTGTCGCCCTTGCCGATGCCGCGCCTGCTCAAGGCGGAAGCGAGCCGCCGGCAGCGCGCGTACGTCTCCTTCCAGGTGAAGCGCCGCTGGCCGTGGATGACCGACGTGCGGTCGGGATACACGTAGGCCGAGCGCTCGAGGAACGACAGCGGCGTGAGCGGCGCGTGGTTGGCGGGATTCCGGTCGAGATTCTGCTCGAAGGGACTGGACTTCTGCATAAGTGCGGAAAGTATAGCTCCGCCGCCGGGGTTATCCTGCGCTCCGGACCCCATGCGCATGTCGAAACAATCCGGCCGCGGCTTCACTCTGATGGAAATGATGGTCGTGGTGGGCATCATCGCCATCCTGGCGCTCATGATGATCCCCGCCTACATCGACCGCCTCGTGCGCAACCAGGTCGCCGAGGCCCTGCCCCTGGCCGACATCGCCAAGCGGCCGATCGAGTCGGCCTGGCGCGTGGCGCAAGCCCTGTCCGCCGACAACGCGAGCATCGGCCTGCCCGTTCCGGAGAAGGTCGTCAGCAACTACGTGCGCGCCGTCACGGTCGAAGGCGGCGCCATCCACATGACCTTCGGCAACCGCGCCCACCGCCAGCTCTCCGGCAGGATCCTGACGCTACGCCCCGCGATCGTGGCGGACGCGCCGGTGGTGCCGATCGCCTGGGTGTGCGGCTACGCCTCCGTGCCGGGCAACATGACCGCCCAGGGCGAGAACCGGACCAACATTCCGGGCGCGTACCTGCCGATCCAGTGCCGGTAGCCCGGGCTGGGGCGGGGTCAACTGCAACCGCCTCCATGCGTTACCCCTTGGATGGAGACCCGCCTCACGTTGCGGCCGGGGCAGCCGGGGACACGCAAGCTCGTCGAGCGCTATGGCGAGCGGCTGATCCGCGTGCGCTACGTCTACGACCCCGCCTCGGGACAGCGGCTCAAGACCGTCGAGCTCGTGGTCGAGACCGTGCCGTGGAAGCCTCGCGGTCGCAACCCACGGCGGCAGGACGACGACGTCGTTTACGTGCGCATCGCCTTCCACGAAACGGAATTGCGCGACCGGGCGAAGCGGCTTGGGGCGATCTGGAGAAAGCCGCAAAGGCTCTGGGAGATCACTTATCGAGATAGCAAGAGGCTGGGGATCGAGGATCGGATTGTGGAGAGTGGGGGATGAGGAGACTTCTGCCGGTAGATATATGCCGGCATATGGGCATATCCATTAGTAGATGGTTCAATATGCGAATGGATAGTTTCCTGACCGCCTGGTTGCGGCCTAATCACTAGTTAG
>DATFEJ010000311.1:0-6902 GCA_035251235.1 Burkholderiales bacterium | reverse complement strand
CTGGCCCTTCAGCGCGTGCGCGCGACCGCCGTGTCCCGCCACCAGCACGTCGTCGCCCACGCGCGCGGCGGCCGACGAGCCGCGCGCGAGCCACGGGGTGCCCAGGCGCCCGAGCGGCAGCACCAGCCCGAATCCGCTCTGCTGGTCGTAGGCGAGGGGATGGCCGGCGAGCACCGCGCCCTGGCCGGTGGTGATCCAGACGCTCTCGGCCTCGGTGATCAGGTAGCCGATGGTGAGGATGAGGCCGTCGTCGCGGATGACGATGCCGTTGCCCGCGCGCTCGGTGCCGAGGATCTGCGCGGTGAAGGCGTCCTCGGGAATCTCGGCGCGCAGCAGCACGAGCGCGCCTAGCGCCCGGTCGAGGTCGAAGTCCCACTCCTCCGGCTGGGGGCGCAGCTCGGAGGGAAACGCCCAGTCGGAGGAGTCGCTCATGCGGCCGCCATGCTGGCGGCCTATGTTCCGCGCCCCGGCGCCTGCGTCAAGCCCTCCGTCTACGTACCGACGCGCTTGGCGAGCACGCCCTGCGGGCCGCGCTCCATCATGCTGATTTCACCCGCGATCTCGGCGCCTTCCTCGACCTTGATGCGCGCGTAGCGGATCTTGCCCGAGACCTTGCCGGTGCCGTGGATGACGAGCTGCTTGCGCACCGTGAGGTCGCCCTCGAGGCGCCCGTGGATCTCCGCGGTGTCGACGGCCACGGTGCCGCTGAACACGCCGTTGGGCGCGATCTGCAGCACGCGCGCGTCGATCGTCGCCTCGATGCGGCCCTCGACCACCAGCGTGTCGCAGTCGGCGACCTCGACGCCCTTCATCTTGATGTCGGGGCCGACGATGAGCTTGGCTTCCTTGCGCTCCTCGGACTTGTCCACCACCGGCGGGCGCGCGGCCTCGGCGGGCTTGGCGGTTTCGAGCGGCGCGGCGGGCGGCGCGGGCGGCAGCGGCGTCGGGGTGCGGAAGAAGTTGTCGCTGCGGCGGAAGAGGCTGTCTTTCTGAAGCATGCGGATCTCCTGGAGGGTTGAAGGGCCAGGGAAGTCGCATGCATTGATCGTGCCTGTCATGAAAAGGCTTGAAATCAATGACTTGCAAATCGAACTTCAGGTGCGCGCGTCGCCTTGCGACGACGCGGTTTCAGGCCTGGAACTCGCGCAGCACGCGTCCCGGCAGGCGGCCGAGGTCGCGCTCGCCGTTCACCCACACGCCGTGCACTCCGAGCGGCGGCGTGGTCAGGCGCGGATGCCCGCCGGGCAGGTCGAACACGCGCTGCTTCGGCCCGCGACCGACTTCGCGCGGATCAAACAGCAGCAAATCAGCGGCATAGCCCGCCTTGAGGGCGCCGCGACCGGGGATGCCGAACAGCGCCGCGGGCGCGCTCGTGAGCTTCTCCACCGCCTCGGCGAGCGTGAGCGCGCCGCGCTCGCGCACCCAGTGCCCGAGCAGGTGCAGCCCGAACCCCGCGTCGTTGAAGAAGGTGAGATGCGCCCCGGCGTCGGACAACGACACCAGGCTCGCCGGATGGCGCAGCATCTCGCCCACGGCGGCTTCGTCCGAGTTGAGCAGCATGGCGTTGAACACCGTGCCGAGGTCCTCCTCGAGCGCGAGGTCGAGCATCACGTCCAGCGGGTCGCGGCCGGCGGCGCGCGCCAGCGCGCCGATCGTGCGCTGCTCGGCGTCCCTGCGCCGGGACTCGACCACCTCGACCTGGTCCCATTGGCCGTTGAAGATGCGAAAGTGCGCCGGGCGCGAGAGCTCCGCGCGGATGCCGTCGCGGAACGCCTTTTGCGCGAGCTTCGCCTCGTAGGCCTCGCCCTTCAACGGCAGGGCGGGCTTCCAGGACTCCAGGCCCTCCAGCAGGTAGGGCGAGCGCAGCGTGAAGTCCATGGACAGCGGGCAGCAGGAGATGGCGCCCGTCATGCGGCAGCCGCGCGCGTTCGCCTGCGCGATCGCCTCCAGGTCCTCGAACACGGCGCGCGGGTTGGTGCTGTTGTGCAGCAGCGCCGCGACCACCACGGGCCGACCGGAGTCGGCCGCCAGCTCCTCGAGGAACGACACCTTCGTCTGCCCGCCCTTGGTCAGCATGAACACGCCGCGCCCGGCTTCCCGCAGCGCGCCGACCAGCGCGCGCATCTCGGTTTCGTCCGCGAGCCGCGAGGGCATGGGCAGCCCGCCGTCGCCATTGTGCGCGGGCGAGGTGCTGGTGGCGAAGCCGATGGCGCCGGCGCGCATGCCCTCGAGCACCAGCGCGCGCATGCGCGCCACTTCCTCGGCGCCGGCCGCGCGGCGCGGCGCGTCCTCGCCCATCACGTAGCTCCTGAGCGACGAGTGGCCCACGAACCCCGCTACGTTGATCGCAGCGCCGCGGCGCTCGAGCATGTCGAAGTACTGCGGGATGGATTCGAACTCCCAGCGGATGCCCTGGCGCAGCACCTCGAGCGACATGCCTTCCACCTGCGTGAGATTCTTCATCACCCGCTCGCGGTCCGCCGGCCGGCAGGGCGCGATGGTAAAGCCGCAGTTGCCGATGATCGCCGTGGTCACGCCGAGCGAGGGCGAAGGCGCGAGCATCGGGTCCCAGGTGATCTGCGCGTCGAAGTGCGTGTGGTTGTCGATGATGCCGGGCATGAGGGAAAGCCCGTCGGCGTCGACCACCTCCCGGCCGGAAAGGGACTTGCCGATCTCCGCGATCTTTCCGCCCCGCACGGCGAGGTCGGCGACGAACGGGTCCGAGCCGAGGCCATCGAGGATCGAAGCGTTTCGAATGACGAGGTCGTTCATGCTCCTATACTAACGGCACCATGAAAGAAAAAACCGTCGTCGTCACCGGCGCCGCGCGCGGCATCGGCAAGGCCACCGCCGATCTCTTCGCCTCTCGGGGTTACACGATCGCCCGGCTCGATCTTGAGCCGGGCGAAAGCATTTCAGCCTGCGATGTGGCAGACGAGCAGGCAGTCGACCGTGTCTTCTCCCAACCGGGTCGCATCGACATCCTGGTCAACAACGCCGGCATCGCCATCCGCAAGAACGCCTTCGACATCACCGCCGAGGAATGGGACAAGGTCCTCGACGTCAATCTCCGGGGGCTGTTCCTCTGCTCGCGCGCGGCCGCGCGCCGGATGAAAGAGCAGGGCGGTGGAGCGATCGTCAACCTCGCCTCGATCATGGGGTTCTCGGGCGGCCTGTTTCCCAATCCCGCCTACCAGGCCTCCAAGGGCGCGGTGGTGAATCTCACGCGCGCGCTGGCGCTCGAATTCGCGCCGTACGGCATCACCGTCAACGCCGTGGCGCCGACCTTCGTGCGCACCGACCTCACGACGCCGATCTTCTCCAACCCGGAAGTGCTGAAGAAGGTGATGGAGCACACGCCGCTCGGGCGGCTGCCCGAGGCGGAGGACATCGCGCAGGCGATCTTCTTCCTCGCCAGCCCGCAGGCGCGCTGCATCACCGGCGTGACGTTGCCGGTGGACTCAGGCTATCTCGCGCGCTAGCCGCACGCCGCTGAACTGCCAGCGCGCGCCCGAGGGGAAGAAGTTGCGGTAGGTGCGCCGTACGTGGCCTGCGGGCGTGGCGCAGGAGCCGCCGCGCAGCACGTACTGATTGGACATGAACTTGCCGTTGTACTCGCCCACCGCGCCGGGCGCGGGGCGGTAGCCGGGGTAGGGGCCGTAGCTGCTGGAAGTCCACTCCCAGACCTCGCCGAAGTCGCGCGCGGCGTGCTCCCACTCGAACTCGGTCGGCAGCCGCGCGTTCGCCCAGCGCGCGTAGGCGTCGGCCTCGAAGTGCGACAGGTGCGTGACGGGGCGCGCGGGATCGAGCGGCTCGAGGCCCGTGAGCGTGAACTCGTGCCACGCGCCGTCGCGCTTCCTCCAGTAGAGCGGCGCCTGCCAGCCCTGGGCGTTGGCGGCGCTCCAGCCTTCCGACAGCCACAGCTCCGGCCGGCGGTAGCCGCCGTCCTCGACGAATGCCAGGAACTCGGCGTTGCTCGCCGGGCGGCTGGCGAGCTCGAAGGGCACCAGCACGGCGCGGTGGCGCGGCGTCTCGTTGTCGAAGGCGAAGCCGGTGCCGTCGTGGCCGATCTCCACGTCGCCGCCCGCGTGCGCGTGCCAGGCGAGCGGCGCGCCCGAGCGCGCCGGATGCGGCCCGTGCGCATCGTAGGCGGGCGCGAGCGGGTTGAGCGACAGCAGGTGCTTGACGTCGGTGAGGATCAGCTCCTGGTGCTGCTGCTCGTGCTGCAGTCCGAGCTCGACGAGGCCGAGCGCCTCGTCGGTGAGCGTCGCCCCGCCGAGCAGCGCGGCCATGCTCGCGTCCACGTGGTCGCGGTAGCGGCGCACCTCCTCCAGCGAAGGTCGCGAGATGAGGCCACGCTGCGGGCGCGGGTACTGCTCGCCGATGGCGTTGTAGTAGGAGTTGTAGAGGTAGCGGAAGTCCGGGTGGAAATCGCGATGCGCGTGCGCGAAGCGCGCGAGCACGAAAGTCTCGAAGAACCAGGTGGTGTGCGCGAGATGCCACTTCACGGGGCTTGCGTCGGGCATCGACTGCAGGGCGCAGTCCTCCGCGCTGAGTCCCGCGGCGAGGTCCGAGCTCGCCTTGCGGACCAACGGATAAAGATCTGCCAGCTCGCCCTGGGCGAGCGCTGCGTGGTCTGGCTTCATCCTCCTCCGGTCGGGTGTGGTCCCCGATTCCTTACCGGACTTTACGCCTTTAGTAGCCGGCCGCGAAATCCACCAGGTTCCCCGGCAGCTCGCCGCGGCGCACGCGCTCGACGTTCTCCGCGATCTTGGCCACCGAGGTGCGCGGCTCGCTGAGCGCCGCGATGTGCGGCGTCAACGTCACGCCCGGATGCGTCCACAGCGGCGAGTCCTGCGGCAGCGGCTCGGTCACGAACACGTCGAGATAGGCGTGCGCGAGGTGCCCCGAGTCGAGCGCCGCGAGCAGGTCGGGAATCACCACGTGGCCGCCGCGCGCGACGTTGATGACGCAGCCGTCCTTGCGGATCTTCGACAAGGCGTCGCCACCCAGGATGCCGCGCGTGCTCGCCGTGAGCGGCAGCAGGCACACCACCGCGTCGCTGCGCTGGAGCACCTCGTCGAGGTCGGTGGAGCAATGCACGCCGTCCAGGACTTTCGGCCGCCGGCTCCAGCCGGCGACGTGGAAACCCAGGCGCCCGAGGTGCGCCGCCGCAGTGCTGCCGAGCTCGCCCAGGCCGAGGATGCCGACCGTGCGGTCCGAGGGCAGGTACTGGCGCCGGCGCTTCCAGGTCTTCTCCCGCTGCCAGCGCCGGTAAAGATAGAAGTGCCGGTGCCAGTCGAGCACGTACGCGATCACCGTCTCGCACATGGCATGCACCATGCCCGGATCGATGAGGCGCGCGACCGGGACGCCGCGCGGCAGGTGCGGGTCGGCGATGATGTTTTCCACGCCCATCCACAGCGACTGGATGAGCTTCAACTTCGTCAGCCCGGCGAAGGTGCCGGGCGGATGCGTGGCGACCAGGGCGAGGTCGATGTCGCCGCCGTTCGTGTCCGGCCAGGCGTGGAAGCGGTCCCCGGGCAGCGCCTTCTGCAGGAGCGGGAACCAGAAGTCGGGCTTCTCCTTTTCGGAGGCGAAAAGGATGTTCATCCGGCAATGCGCCCGGGCTTCAGCTCCCGGGCTTGAAGCCGGAGGCCTTGATCACCGGGCCCCACTGGTCGTAGTCGCGCATTTGGATGCGCGCCAGCTCGGCCGGCCCGAGCCCCGTGGGCTCCATGCCGTAGTTGTCCAGGCGCTGGCGCACGTCGGGCTCGTTCAGCGCGGCGATGATCGCCTTCGAGAGGCGATCGATGGTCGGTGCCGGCGTGCCGGCGGGCGCGTAGGCCGCGTACCAGCCGCCGCCCTGGATGTCGTAACCGAGCTCCTTGAACGTGGGGATGTCGGGCAGGTGCTTGGAGCGCGTCGCGCCCGAGGTGGCCACCGCGACGATCTTGCCCGCCTTGTGCTGCGGGGCGACGTCGGACACCGTGCCCATGAACGCGGCGATCTGCCCGCCGAGCAGGTCGGTCATGGCGGCGGCGGTCCCGCGGTAGCCGATGTGGTTCATCTTCAGCCCCGCTTTTTCGGCAAAGAGCAGCGAGAAGAAGTGCGGCAGGCTGCCGGTGGCGGCCGAGGCGTAGTTGCCGTACTTGGCGTCCTGCTTCACCAGCCCGGCGTACTCCTTGAGCGATTTCGCCGGCGTCGCCGGGCCCATGGCGAAGGCGAACAGGAAGTCCGCGGCGTGCGCGACCGGCGCGAAATCCTTGAACGGGTCGTAGGGCAGCTTCTGGATGTGCGGCGCGGTGACTACCGTGACGAGCGGCGTCATGACCAGCACCGTGCCGTCGGCGGGCGAGGTCTTCAGCGCGTTCATGGCGATCTGCCCGGCGGCGCCGGTGCGGTTCTCGACGACGACGTTCTGCCCGAGCGAGGCCTGCAACTTCTCGGCCACCATGCGCGTCAAGGCGTCCAGGCTCGCCCCGGCGGGGAAGCCGACCAGGAACTTGATGGTGCCCTGCTGGGCGTGCGCCCCCAGGGACGTGAGTGCGAGCGCGAGCGCGGCGATTGTTCTCTTCATGGTTGTCTCCTCCTCCGCGCGGATGGTAGCACCGGCGCGCGCTCGAGGACCACCTCCCACACCACCTTCGGCTTCTCGTAGCGGCGGATGACGCGCTCCTCGAGGCCGAGGAAGCGCCAGCCGCGCGCGAACAGGCGTCGCACGTCCGCTCGGTCGAAGAAGCGCTTGCGCTCGCCGTCCACGCGAAAATAGTGGCGGCCGATGCGCGGGTGCCCGCGCGCGCCGTGGTGGAAATCCCGCGTGGAATTGAGCCGGCACAGGAGCACGCCGCCGGGCCGCAGCGCGCGGCGCAGGCGCGCGGCCGCCGCCGCTGTCTCGCGCC
>DATFEJ010000343.1:0-7823 GCA_035251235.1 Burkholderiales bacterium | reverse complement strand
CAACGCGCGCGGCGTCGTAGTGCCCGCGAGGGGTCCATCGAGGTAAAGCATCGCCAATCCATGTGGCACGGCCCACACCGCCAGCGCCGCCGCCTGCGGATCGACATCGTCATGGCCCGCGGCGAGGCGCGCGCCGCGCGCCGCAGCCGGGGCGTACATCATCTCCACGTACTCCTGCAGCATGCGCTTGGAATTGAAGCGCGGCGCGACGCTCGCCATCGACGCCTTGGCCATCGCCACCCAGCCGGGCGAGAAGCCCTCGCCGTTGCGCGCGTAGTACAGCGGCACGACCCGGTCCTGCAGCAGCTCGTAGAGCGTGCGCGCCTCCTCGGCGTCGCGCCGTTCCGCATCGAGCGCGGGCGAGGCGGGCTTGATGGCCCAGCCGTTCGCGCCGTCGTAGCCCTCGGCCCACCAGCCGTCGGTCACCGACAGGTTGACCACGCCGTTCATGGCCGACTTCATGCCGGAGGTGCCGCAGGCTTCCAGCGGGTACACCGGATTGTTCAGCCACACGTCCACGCCGCCCACCAGGCGCCGCGCGAGGCGCAGGTCGTAGCCCTCGACCAGGAGGATCCTCGACTCGAACTCGCGCAGGCGCGCCACTTCCACGATGCGCCGCATGAGCGCCTGGCCGGGCTCGTCCGCGGGGTGCGCCTTGCCCGCGAACAGGAACAGCACCGGCCGCTCGTCCCGGCAGGCGATCTGGCGCAGCCAGTCGAGGTCCTGGAACAGCAGCGTGGCGCGCTTGTAGGTGGCGAAGCGCCGCCCGAAGCCGATGGTGAGCACCTCCGGCCGCTCCGGGTCGGCGAACTTGAGCAGGCGCTCCAGGTGCGCTTCCGAGCCCTGGTTGCGCGCGTGCTGCTGCGCCACGCGGTAGCGCACGATGTGCAGCATCTGCGCCTTGAGCGCCTGGTGCACCTGCCAGAACTGCGCGTCCGGGATGTCGCGCACCGACGCCCAGCACTCGGCCTCGGTGAGCCGTTGCGGCCAGTCCCCGCCCAGGCAGCGGCCGAAGACCTCGTGCCAGGCGTCCGACAGGTAGGTCGGCAGGTGCACGCCGTTGGTGATCGCGTCGACCGGGTTCTCCGCCGGCTCGACCTGCGGCCACAGGCCGGCGAGCATGCGCTGCGACACGCCGGCGTGGATGCGCGACACGCCGTTCCTCGCGCGCGAGGTGCGCACCGCGAGCGCGGTCATGTTGAAGTCGCCGTTCTCGCCCGCGCGCCCGAGCGCGAGCACCTCGTCCAGGTGCGGCGCGAGCTCGGGGAAGGTGCTCTTCGCATACTCGCGCACCACCTCGGCGGGAAACGCGTCGTGCCCGGCGGGCACCGCGGTGTGCGTGGTGAACACCGCGTCCGCCGCCACCGCCTCGAGCGCCGCCGCAAAGGGCAGGCCGGCGGCCACGTGCCGGCGCAGGCGCTCGAGCGTCAGGAACGCCGCGTGGCCCTCGTTCATGTGCCAGCAGGTCGGCGCGAGGCCCAGCGCCTGGAGCGCGCGCGCGCCGCCGGCGCCGAGCACGAGCTCCTGCTCGAGGCGCGTGCCCTGGTCGCCGCCGTACAGCCGGTGCGTGATGTCGCGGTCCGCGGCGGCGTTTCCCTCGACGTCGCTGTCGAGCAGGTAGAGCGACACGTGCCCGACGCGCGCGCGCCATATCCTGAGCTGCAGCGCCCGCCCGGGGAGCGGGAGCTGCACGCGCAGCTCGCCGCCGCCCGGCGCGGCGACGGTCTCCACCGGCAGCGGCTCGAAGTCGTGGTCGCCGAAGATGGCGCGCTGGCCGCCCTCGGCGTCGATCTCCTGCTGGAAGTAGCCCTGGCGGTAGAGCAGCCCCACGCCGACGAACGGCAGCCGCAGGTCGCTCGCCGTCTTGCAGTGATCCCCCGCCAGGATGCCCAGCCCCCCCGAATAGATCGGCAGGCTCTCGTGCAGGCCGAACTCGGCGCAGAAATAGGCGATCAGCCCGCCGGGCCCGAAGCGCGCGTCCCCCGCAGCCGGGGCGTGATAGGCGTCATAGGCGGCGAGCGCGGCGTCGTAGTCGGCGAGGAAGCCCGCGTCGCCTGCCGCCGCATCGAGGCGCGCCTGCTGGACGTTGCGCAGGAACGCCTTCGGGCTGTGGTTGATCGCCATCCACAGCGCCGGATCGAGGCGCGCGAACAGCACGCGCGTCGCGCGATGCCAGCTGTACCAGAGGTCGCCGGCCAGCTGCTCCAGGCGCACGAGGCGCGGCGGCAGCCGCGGCCGGACGTCGAGGCGGTAGGTCGTTCCGGGCATGGGGTCGAAGGCCGACCCTGCGCAGTCTATCGTAAGCTCTGCCCGGTGCAGCTCACCTTCCTCGGCGCCGCGGGCGAAGTCACCGGCTCCTGTTATCTCGTGGACACGGGCGAGGTGAAGTTTCTCCTCGAGTGCGGCATGCGCCAGGGCGGCGCGCAGGCCGACGCGCTCAACCGGCGCTTCGCGTTCGAGCCGCGCGACATCGCGTTCGTGCTGCTGTCGCACGCGCACATCGACCACTCCGGGCTCATCCCGCGGCTCATGGCGCGCGGCTTCGGCGGCCCGGTGTACGCGACGCGCGCCACCTGCGAGCTGCTCGGCGTGATGCTGCCGGACTCGGGCTACCTGCAGGAGAAGGAGGCCGAGCGCGAGGGCGGCGAGCCGCTCTACACTCTGGAGCAGGCGCGCCGCAGCCTCGAGCGCCTGCAGGCGGTGGAGTACGGCGAGGGGGTGCGCCCGCACCCCGCGGTGCGTTGCCGCTGGCGCGACGCCGGACACATTCTGGGCTCGGCGATCCTCGAGATCCGGGTCGGCGGCACCAAGCTCGTGTTCTCCGGCGACCTGGGCCAGCCGGACCGCCCGGTGGTCGAGGATCCGACGCCGATCGGCGACGCCGACGTGCTGCTCGTGGAATCCACGTACGGCAATCGCAACCACAAGAGCATGACGCAGACGCTGGACGAGTTCGCGTTCGCGCTGAACGACACCCTCGCCTCGCGCAAGGGCAACGTGGTGATCCCGGCATTCGCCGTAGGGCGCACGCAGGACATCCTCGCCCTCATGGGCGAGCTGCAGCGCGCCGGGCGGCTGCCGAAGCTCAACGCCTACGTGGACTCGCCGATGGCCACCGCGGCGACCGAGATCACGCTGCGCCACACGACGCTGCCTGCGGTCGATCGTGTGCGCTTCACCGAGAGCGTGGAGGACTCGATGGCGATCAACGCCGTGAAGGCGGGGGCGGTGATCATCTCGGCGAGCGGCATGTGCGAGGGCGGGCGCATCAAGCACCACCTGCGGCACAACCTCTCGCGGCCCGAGTGCGCGATCGTGTTCGCCGGCTTCCAGGCCGCGGGCACCCTGGGGCGGCGCATCGTCGACGGCGCGCCGTCGGTGCGCATGTGGGGCGACGAATACCCGGTGCGCGCGCGCGTGTTCACCATCGGCGGGCTGTCGGCGCACGCCGATCGCGACGCGCTGCTCGGCTGGCTGGGGAAGTTCCGCCAGCCGCCGCGCCAGACCTGGGTCGTGCACGGCGAGCCGCTCGCGGCGCATGCGCTGCGCGACGCGATCCGCGAGCGCCTGCACTGGCGCGCGGAGGTGCCGGCGCTGGGGCAGGTCGCCGCGCTCGGCTAGGCGCGCGCCAGCGCCGCGAGCGACTTGGGGTCGGTGAGCGTGATGCGCTCGCGCTCCAGCTTCACCCAGCCGCGCTGCTCGAAGCTCCTCAGCAGGCGGCTGACGATCTCGCGCACGCTGCCCAGCTCGTCGGCGAGGCTCTGGTGGGTCGCCGCGATCACCGGGCCGCGGTGCACGAGCAGCTGCGCGAGGCGCTCGTCCAGGCGCCGGAAGGCCACTTCCTCGACCAGCTGCATCACTTCCGCAAGCCGCTCGCCGTACATGCCGAACACGAAGCGGCGGAACGGCTCGTGCTCGAGCAGCAGCGCCTGGAATTCCGCAGGCGACAGGCTGAGCAGCGTCACGTTCTCCTCGGCGATGCCGCGCGCGGCGTAGTCCGATTGCCCGAGCAGGCAGCCGCCCGACAGGATGCAGCCCTGTCCGGGGTCGACGCGGTAGAGCAGGATCTCGCGGCCGCTCGGCGCATTCATCACCACGCGCACCGCGCCCTCCAGCACGAGCGGAAAGCCGCGGCAGGGCTGGTCGGCGTCGAAGATCGTGCCCCCGGCGGGAACGCGCAGCAGCTGCGCTTGCGCGAGCAGGCGCTCGAGGCGCGCGGGCGCGAGCCCCGCGAGCGCGGGGAAGCGCTCGAGGAGCAGCCGTCGGACCGCTTCGCGGCCGGGGATGTTCACCCGGCCGAGTCTAGCTCAGGCGCCCTTGTGCTCCATCGGGCAGGTGCTCAGGCCGAACAGGCCGTAGGCCGGGCAAAAGCGAAACAGCCCGGTGGCGAGCGGCAGGAGGCCGACCAGGCCCAACCAGCGTGCGTTGCCTTCGAGAACGAAGACCAGGGCGAGCAGCGCGATGCCGACGACGATGCGCAGTCCCCGGTCCAGTCCACCAACGTTCACTTTCATGTCCATCTCCTCGTGTGTTGTGACCTGCCCGCAGCTTCCTGCCGGAGGGGCCCGGCCGTCTGTGACCCAGGTCCCGCAGGGTTATGGAACCTGGGTCACTGAGCGCCGCGGGCGCGCGGCCGATACTTCGTGCGCTCGTGGCGGGTTTGCGCCACATCAATTCAGTCAGCCTTTTCAACTTCAAAATAGGACCTTCATGACCACCGAAAGAATCATCCGCAGCTTTGCCGGCTTCGTCGTCCTCGCCTCGCTCGCGCTGGGCGTCTGGGTCAACCCGAACTGGCTCTGGCTGACCGCGTTCGCCGGACTCAACCTGTTGCAGAGCGGCCTCACGCGCTTCTGCCTGCCGGAAATCGTCCTCAAGAAGCTGGGCGTAGGCTGCCCCGTCGAGGCAAAAGCATGAGCGACGTGGTGCAGATTGCCTGCCCGAGCTGCCTCGCGGCCAACCGCGTGCCGGCGGCGCGCATGGGCGAAGACCCCAGGTGCGGCAAGTGCGGCGCGGCGCTCCTCGATGGCGCGCCCGCCGAGCTCGGCGAGGATCAGCTCGAGCCCTTCGTGCAGCGCACGGAGCTGCCGGTGCTGGTGGACTTCTGGGCGCCTTGGTGCGGTCCGTGCCGCGCGATGGCGCCGCACTTCGAGCGCGCCGCGAAAAGCCTCAAGGATCGCGTGCGCCTGGTGAAGGTCAACACCGAGGAGGCGCCCGGGCTCGCCCAGCGCTACGGCATCCGCGCGATTCCCACGCTGGTGCTGTTCAAGAACGGCACGGAAGCCAAGCGCATGTCGGGCGCGCTCGACGCGGGGGCGCTGGAGCGATGGGCCGCCTGACGGCCCTCGTGCTCGCGGGGCTGCTCGCCGCGTGCGGCGAGACGCCACCGCCGCAGGCGCCCGCGTCCAAGGGCGAGACGCTGAAGACCGCCGCGGTCGAGCTGCGCGACATCGAGCTCACCACCTCCGCGGAAGCGGTGATGGAGGCGGTGCGCCAGTCCACCGTCTCGGCGCAGATCGCGGGCCGCATCGTCGAGCTCAGGTTCGACGTGGGCGACTACGTGAAGAAGGGCGACGTGATCGTGAGGATCGACGAGCGCTCGGCGGCGCGCGCGCTGGAAGCGAGCGAGGCCCAGGTGCTGGAGGCGCAGGCGGCGCTCGCCAACGCGCGCGCCAACTACGAGCGCTCCAGGCAGCTCCTGGCGCAGAAATTCATCAGCCAGGCGGCGCTCGACCAGGCGGAAGCCGCCTACAAGTCGGCGCAGGCGCGCGTCAGCGCGCTGATTGCCGGCGCCGGCGCGGCGGCCACCGAAAGGAGCTTCGCCACCGTGGTCGCGCCCTACAGCGGCGTGGTGTCCGCGCGCCACGTGGAGCTCGGCGAGATGGCCTCGCCCGGCCGCCCGCTCATGACCGGCTTCGATCCTTCCACGCTGCGCGTGGTGGCGACCGTGCCGCAGGCGCAGGTGGCGGCGATCCAGGCGGGCGCCAAGGCGAGGATCGAGATTCCCTCGCTCGGGCGCTGGGTGGACGTGAAGTCGATGACCTTCGTGCCGCAGGCCGATCCGCGCACGCACACCTCGCGCATCCGCCTGGAGCTGCCCGCGGAAGTGCGCGGCGTGGTTCCCGGCGTCTATGCGCGCGCGCACTTCGTGGTGGGCAGGGCGCCGCGGCTCCTGGTGCCGCGCGCCGCGGTGCTGCGCAGGAGCGAAGTGACCGCGGTCTACGTCGTGGACGGCGAGAACCGCGCGCGCCTGCGTCAGGTGCGCCTGGGAAGCGCGGGCGATGAAGGCGCGGTGGAAGTGCTCGCGGGCTTGAAGCCGGGCGAGCGCGTCGCGCTGGAGCCGGTCAAGGCGGGCATCGCGCAGCCGGGCGCCTAGCCATGGGCATCTCCGGCCGCATCGCGCGCTTCTTCCAGGCGTCGCAGCTCACGCCGCTGCTCGCGCTGGTGGCATTCCTGCTCGGCGTCTTCGCGGTGGCGGTGACGCCGCGCGAGGAGGAGCCGCAGATCAACGTGACGATGGCCAACGTCCTCGTGCCGTTCCCGGGGGCGTCGGCGCGCGACGTGGAGACGCTGGTGGCCACCCCCGCCGAGCAGGTGCTCGCGCAGATGACCGGCATCGAGCATGTGTATTCCGTCTCGCGCCCCGGCATGGCCGTGCTCACGGTGCAGTTCAAGGTGGGCGTGCCGCATACCGAGGCGCTGGTGCGCCTGTACAACACCGTCAACTCCAATCGCGACTGGGTGTCCCCCAACCTCGGCATCGGCGAGCCGATCGTCAAGCCCAAGGGCATCGACGACGTGCCGGTGGTGACGCTCACGCTGTGGAGCAAGAACCCGGAAGCCGGCGCCTACGAGCTCGAGCGCGCCGCGCACGCGGCGGAAGTGGAGCTCAAGCGCGTGGCGGGCACGCGCGAGGTGCAGACCCTCGGCGGCCCCGGGCGCGCGGTGCGCGTGCTGATGGACGTCGACCGCATGAACGCGCACGGCATCGCGCCGCTCGACCTGAGGAACGCCCTGCAGCTCGCCAACGTCTCGCTGCCCGCGGGCAGCATCCTGCGCGACAACCGCGAAGTGGTGGTGGAGACCAACAACTACCTGGAATCGGCCGCCGACGTCGCGGGCCTGGTGGTCGGCGCGCACGACGGCCGGCCGGTATACCTCGGCGACGTGGCGCAGGTCGTCGACGGCCCGCTGCAGCCCGCGCGCTACGTGTGGACCGGCACCGCGCAAGGCGAGCACCCGGCGGTCACGCTGCAGGTCACCAAGAAGCCGGGCGAGAACGCGGTGGAGGTCGCCAGCCGCGTGCTGGCGCGCGCCGCGGAGCTGCGCGGCACCGTGATTCCCGACGACGTGCAGGTGAGCGTGACGCGCAACTACGGCGCCACCGCCAACGACAAGGCGCAGCAGCTCATCAAGAAGCTCATCTTCGCGACGCTGTCGGTGATCGTGCTGGTGTTCGCCACGCTCGGCTGGCGCGAGGCGCTGATCGTCGGCATCGCCGTGCTGCTCACGCTCGCCACGACGCTCTTCGCCTCCTGGGCCTGGGGCTTCACGCTCAACCGCGTGTCACTCTTCGCGCTCATCTTCTCCATCGGCATTCTCGTCGACGACGCCATCGTGGTGGTGGAGAACATCCACCGCCGCCGGGCGCTCGAGGGCGGCGCGCTCACCGGCATCATCCCGGACGCGGTGGACGAGGTGGGCGGCCCGACCATCCTCGCCACCTTCACCGTGATCGCGGCGCTCCTGCCGATGGCCTTCGTCAGCGGCCTGATGGGCCCGTACATGAGCCCGATCCCGATCAACGCCAGCATGGGCATGCT
>DATFEJ010000101.1:0-6315 GCA_035251235.1 Burkholderiales bacterium | reverse complement strand
GGCGGCGGCGCGGTGACCGGCGGTGCCGACGCGGCAACGGGTGCGGCGGGCGCTGCCGCCGCCGGCTGCGGCTTGGGCCCTTCGTAACCCGGAGGATCGAGCAGGATCGTGTACTCGCGCACGAACAACCCGGTCGCCCAGCGCAACTCCACCAGGAGGTCGAGGAACGGCTCGTTGACCGGCTGGCGCGTGGTCACGCGAACGGTGGGCTTGCCCTCACGCTTGTCGAGCGCGAACTGCACCCCGCTCAACGCGGGATTGAACTCGATGCCCGCCTGCGCGAACGCATTGCCCGAAGCAAGGCGCGCCTCGAGCGACGATTCTTCGCCCGCCTGAATGGAAACGATCTCGATTTCGGCGCGCAGGGGCTGGCCGAGCGTCGATTGCACGGTCAGCCTGCCGAGTCCCGCCGCGTGCGCGAGCACGGGCAGCGCCAAGGCCGCTGCCGAGACGAGCCTGAGCAACGAGACCGGTATATTCACCCGCGCCACCCTGAGTGTTCTTATCGGACTGAGTACCATAACATCATGACGTTAGGCCTGCAAGCTGAGACATTTTCTCGCTTTTCCGGGCTTGTTTCCCGGACAGCAAGGGGTTTCCGCCTTTGCCGCTGTCCGGTTGCCTCTCAACCCTTGATCCCCGCGTCCAGCAGGATGCGCAGCATCCGACGCAAAGGCTCCGCCGCACCCCAGAGCAGTTGGTCGCCCACCGTGAAGGCCGATAGGTACTCCCCGCCCATCGGCAGCTTGCGCAGTCGACCCACCGGCACCGTCAGTCTGCCCGTGACGGCCGTGGGCGTCAGTTCGGCCAGCGATTCTTCCTTGCGGTTGGGCACGACGCGTACCCATTCGTTGCCCTCTGCGACAATTCCTTGCAGTTCGTCGAGCGGCACGTTCTTGCGCAGCTTGATGGTCAGCGCCTGGCTGTGGCAGCGCATGGCGCCCACTCGTACGCAGATGCCGTCGACCGGGATGGGCCGCTCGCTGCGGCCGAGGATCTTGTTCGTTTCGGCCTGCCCCTTCCACTCCTCGCGGCTCTGGCCATCGCCCAGATCCTTGTCGATCCAGGGCAGCAGGCTGCCGGCGAGCGCATGGCCGAACTGCTCCCTGGGCAGCGCGCCGTTGCGCATCGCATCCGCCACGCGGCGGTCGATGTCCAGCGCCGTGGCCGCCGGATCGGACAGGGCCGGCTTGGCGGCGTCGCCCAGGTACGCCATCTGCGCGGCAAGCTCGCGCATGTTGGCCGCCCCGGCCCCGGAAGCGGCCTGGTAGGTCATGCTGGTCATCCATTCGACCAGATCGTGGCGGAACAGGCCCGCCATGCCCATCATCATCAGGCTGACCGTGCAGTTGCCGCCGATGAAGTTGCGCACGCCGCCGGCCAGCGCGCGCTCGATGACCGGCATGTTTACCGGGTCGAGGATGATGACCGCGTCGTCCTTCATGCGCAGGGCGCTCGCCGCGTCGATCCAGTAGCCCTTCCAGCCGGCGGCGCGCAGCCTGGGATAGACATCGTTCGTGTAGTCGCCGCCCTGGCAGGCGATGATCACCGGCAGGGCTTGCAGCGCCTTCAGGTCGTTGGCGTCCTGCACCGGGCCGGCGTCCTTGCCGATGGCGGGGCCCTTGCCGCCCGCCTGCGACGTGGAGAAGAACACGGGCTCGACCAGCTCGAAGTCGCGCTCCTCGCGCATGCGCTGCACGAGCACCGAGCCCACCATGCCCCGCCAGCCGACGATTCCGACTCTCAACATGCCCCTTGCCTCACAGTGCCGCCAGCACGGCCTCGCCCATCTGCGCCGTGCCGACCTTGCGGCAGCCCTCAGTATAGATGTCGGCGGTGCGCAAGCCCTGGCCAAGCGCCTTGCGCACGGCCGCCTCGATGCGCTGCGCGTCGGCGGCGCGGCCGAAGCTGTAGCGCAGCATCATGGCCGCCGACAGGATCGTCGCCAGCGGATTGGCCACGCCCCGGCCGGCGATGTCCGGCGCCGAGCCGTGGATCGGCTCGTACAGGCCCTTGCCGCGCTCGTCGAGCGAGGCCGAGGGCAGCATGCCGATCGAGCCGGTGAGCATCGAGGCCTCGTCCGACAGGATGTCGCCGAACAGGTTGCCGGTGACGATCACGTCGAACTGCTTCGGGTTGCGCACCAGCTGCATGGCGCAGTTGTCCACGTACATGTGCGTGAGCTCGACGTCCGCGTAGTCCTTGCCGAGCTCGGTGACCACCTGCTTCCACAGCTCGGTCGTCTCGAGCACGTTGGCCTTGTCCACCGAGCACAGCTTGCGGCCGCGCCGGCGCGCCGCCTCGAACGCCACGCGCGCGATGCGGCGGATCTCGCTTTCCCGGTAGCGCATGGTGTTGAATCCCTCGCGCTCGCCGTTGGCCAGGGTATGGATGCCGCGCGGCTCGCCGAAGTAGATGTCCCCGGTCAGCTCGCGCACGATGACGATGTCCAGGCCGGCGACCAGCTCGGGCTTGAGGCTCGAGGCCTGCGCCAGCTCGGCAAACACCGACGCCGGCCGCAGGTTGGCGAACAGCCCGAGCTCCTTGCGCAGGCGCAGCAGGCCGCGCTCCGGCCGCTTGTCGCGCGGCAATGCGTCGTACCGGGGACCGCCGATGGCGCCGAACAGGATTGCGTCGGCCGAGCGCGCCAGCGCCAGCGTCGCCTCGGGCAGCGGGTCGCCCGACGCGTCGACGCCGGCGCCGCCCACGGGCGCCTCCTGCAGCTCGAGCGGCAGCTCCAGGCGGCGCAACACCCCGACCGCCTGGGCGACGATCTCTGGTCCGATCCCGTCCCCGGGCAGCACGGCGATTTTCATCGGCTCACCGCATCAGCCAGGGGAATTCGGCCAGGCGCTTGGCCTCGAAGGCGCGGATCTTGTCGGCGTGGCGCAGCGTGAGCCCGATGTCGTCCAGCCCGTTCAGCAGGCAGTACTTGCGGAAGGCATCGAGCTCGAAGCGCATGACCTGTCCGCCATCGGCCGTGGACACGGTCTGCTGCTCCAGGTTCACCGTGAGCCGGAAGCCGGGGAAAGAGGCGCACTCGTAGAACAGGCGGTCGACCTCGGCCTCGGTCAGCACCACCGGCAGCAGGCCGTTCTTGAAGCTGTTCTCGTAGAAGATGTCGGCGAACGAGGGGGCGATGATGCAGCGGAACCCGTACTCGAGCAGCGCCCAGGGCGCATGCTCGCGCGAGCTGCCGCAGCCGAAGTTCTTGCGCGCGAGCAGGATGCTCGCTCCCTGGTAGCGCGGGTCGTTGAGCACGAAGTTCGGGTTGCGCGGCCGCTTGGCGTGGTCCATGCCCGGCTCGCCGTGGTCCAGGTAGCGCCAGGCGTCGAACAGGTTCGCGCCGTAGCCGGTCTTCTTGATCGACTTGAGGAACTGCTTGGGGATGATCTGGTCGGTGTCGACGTTGCCGCGGTCGAGCGGCGCGACGATCCCCGTATGCACGGTGAACTTATCCATGGCTGTTCAGCGCCACTGCCGGATGTCGACGAAATGGCCCATGACGGCCGCGGCGGCGGCCATCGCCGGGCTCACCAGGTGCGTGCGCCCGCCGTCGCCTTGCCGGCCCTCGAAATTGCGGTTCGAGGTCGAGGCGCAGCGCTCGCCCGGCTCGAGACGGTCGGCGTTCATCGCCAGGCACATCGAGCAGCCCGGCTGGCGCCAGTCGAAGCCCGCGTCCTTGAAGACCTTGTCGAGGCCTTCGCGCTCGGCCTGCGCCTTCACCAGCCCCGAGCCGGGGACGACCATGGCCAGGCGCACGTTCGGCGCGACGCGCCGGCCTTTCACCACGGCCGCCGCGATGCGCAGGTCCTCGATGCGCGAATTGGTGCACGAGCCGATGAACACCTTGTCCAGGCTGATGTCGGTGATCTTCATGCGCGGCTTCAAGCCCATGTACTGCAGCGCGCGCTCCATGCCCTCGCGCTTGATGGCGTCCTTCTCGCGCTCGGGGTCGGGCACCTCGGCATCCACGGGCACCACCATCTCCGGCGAAGTGCCCCAGGTCACCTGCGGCCGGATCTCCTCGGCGCGCAGCGTCAGCTCGCGATCGAACTTCGCCCCCGGGTCGGACTTGAGCGTGCGCCAGTAGGCGACCGCGGCATCCCAGTCCGGTCCGACGGGCGCGAACGGCCGGCCCTTGAGGTACTCGATGGTCGCGTCGTCCACCGCCACCATGCCGGCGCGCGCGCCCGCCTCGATCGCCATGTTGCACACGGTCATGCGGCCTTCCATGGACAGCGCGCGGATCGCGCTGCCGGCGAACTCGATGGCGTGGCCGCTGCCGCCCGCCGTGCTGATCCTGCCGATGATCGCGAGCACGATGTCCTTGCCGGTCACGCCGCGCGCCAGCGCGCCTTCGACATTGACCCGCATGTTCTTCATCTTCTTGGCGATCAGGCATTGCGTGGCGAGAACGTGCTCCACCTCCGTGGAACCGATGCCGTGCGCGAGGCACGCGAAGGCGCCGTGCGTGCTGGTGTGCGAGTCGCCGCACACCACGGTCATGCCGGGCAGCGTCGCGCCCTGCTCCGGGCCGATCACGTGCACGATGCCCTGGCGCCGGTCGAGGAACGGGAAGTAGGCCTTGGCCCTGGCGCCCGCCTCGCGCATGTTGGCCTCCAGCGTGTCCACCTGGATGCGCGAGATGGGATCGGTGATGCCGTCCAGCCCGCGCTCCCAGCCGGTGGTCGGCGTGTTGTGGTCGGCGGTCGCCACCACCGACTCGATGCGCCAGGGCTTGCGCCCGGCGAGCTTCAGGCCCTCGAAGGCCTGCGGGCTGGTGACTTCGTGCAGCAGGTGGCGGTCGATGTAGACGAGCGCGGTGCCGTCTTCGTCGGCATGCACCAAGTGACTGTCCCAGAGCTTGTCGTAGAGCGTGCGGTCCATTTGCGGCATCGCGGAAACCGCGGATTATGGCACAGGCGAAGTCCTTGATAGGACTCGGTTTACCTAGGGACGGGGCTTGGCCTGCTCGTACAGCGGCATGACGCGCGCCGCGTACACCTTGAGGTCGGCGATGCGCGTCGTGGGGGCGGGGTGCGTGGAAAGAATCTCCGGTGGCGCGCCGTCGGCGGCCTTGGCCATCTTCTCCCAGACGTTGACCGCAGCGCGCGGGTCGTAACCCGCGCGCGCCGCCAGCTCTACGCCGATGCGGTCGGCCTCCGTTTCATGCTCGCGCGAGTTCGGCAGGTTGAGCGTCACGTTGAGCACGAGCTGCGTGAGATCCATGCCGCCGCGCGAGATGCCCGCGACCGCGCCGATGATCGTGAGCGCGATGCCCTGCGCCATGGCCTGCGAGGCGCGCTCGCGTCCGTGCTCGCGCAGCGCGTGCGCGATCTCGTGGCCCATGATGGCCGCGATCTCCTCGTCGGTAAGCTTCAGCTTCTCGATCAGTCCCGTGTAGAAGGCGATCTTGCCGCCCGGCATGCACCAGGCGTTCAGCTCCTTGGAGGTGATGACGTTGACCTCCCAGCTCCAGCCGGGCGCGTCGGGACGGAAGGCCGCCGTGGTGGGAATCAGCCGCCGGGAGACGCCGCGCACGCGCTCGACCAGCGCCGCGTCGCGATTGAGCAGGCCCTTCTTCGCGGCCTCGGCCGTGACCTGGCTGTAGCCCTTGGCGGCGCTGTCGTTGACTTCCTTGGACGACAGCATCATCGCCTGCGAGCGCTCTACGCCGACCGCGCCGGGTTGGGTGGTCTGCACCGTCTGGCAGCCGGAGGCGAGGGCCAGCAGGCCCGTCAGCAAGAGCATCTTGCGCATGGCGAAAGCCTACACGCGCACGCGCCAGGTGACGAGAGCGGCGCCGGCGAGGGCGAACGCGGCGCTGATGCTGAAGCTCGCGGTCGCCCCGAGGCGCTCCCACGACCAGCCCGCGACCAGCATCCCCGCGCTGCCGCCGATCCCGTATGACAGGGCGGAATAGAGCGTCTGTCCGGTCGCCTGCAGCCGGCCGGGGAACAGGCGGTGCACCGCGGCGATGGAGGCCGCGTGATACGCGCCGAAGGTCGCGGCGTGCAGCAGTTGCGCCAGCACGAGCAGCGCGAGCACCTGCGCCCCCCAGCCGATCAGGGCGAAGCGCACGGCGGCGGCGAGGAAGCTCGCCAGCAGCAAGGCGCGCAGGCTCCAGCGCCGGGCAAGCCGCGGCCATGCCCAGAACACGCCGATCTCGGCGAGCACGCCGAGCGTCCACAGCGTGCCGATCGCGGTCTTGCTGTAGCCGGCCGCCTGCGCGTGCAGCGAAAAGAAGCCGTAGAGCGCGCCGTGCGCCGCGGCCATGCAGCAGCATGCCGCCAGCAGCGCGCGCACCTCGGG
>DATFEJ010000062.1:0-2332 GCA_035251235.1 Burkholderiales bacterium | reverse complement strand
CGCGGCGGCGCTCGCCTACCCGGACGGCCGCGCGCCGGTGCTGCTCGCGCTCGCCATGATCGCGGCGGGCCTGGCCGCCGTGTGGCTCGAGATCGGCAAGAAGCTGCGCGCCGTCAACGTGTTCTTCAACCCGTTCACGTCCTGGATGACGCGCGAGTCCTTCGCCGCGCTGCTCGTCTTCGGCCTCGGTGCCGCCGCGCTGTGGCAGCCGCGGCCGTTTCTGCCGCTCGCCGCCGCGGCGGCGCTCGCCTTCGTCTTCTGCCAGGGGCGCATCCTGCGCGCCTCCAAGGGCATCCCGGCCTGGCGCGCGCCGCAGGTGACGCTGCTGATCGTGAGCACCGGCCTCGCCGAGGGCGCGGGCATCGCGCTGTTCTTCACCACCGCGCCGCTGCTGGTCGCCTGGTTCGGCCTCGCGGTGATCCTCCGGGCTTTCGCCTGGTCGCGCTACGCGTCCGCGGTCCACAGCCCGGCGCTCGCCGCACCCGCCAAGATGCTCGTGCAGATCGGCACGGTCGGCGTGCTGCTGCTCGCCATCCTGGCCTTCTGGATGCCGGACCTGGCGCTGCTCGCCGGCGCCGCCGCGCTCGCCACCGGCCTGTGGCTCAAGTACGCGCTGGTGACGCGCGCCTCGCTCAACCAGGGCTTCCACCTGCCGCACCTGCCGGTGCGCGGCACGCGCTGAAAGGAGGGACCGACGATGACCGCCATGCTCCAGCCCCAGTACGCGGCGAAAGTGCATCCGCGCGCCGCGAAGCGCCGCCACTACTTCGACCGCGAAGCGGAGACGCTCTCGCGCGACGCGCTCGCCAGGCTGCAATTGAAACGCCTGCGCGCCACGCTCAAGAACGCCTACGACAAGGTGCCGCTGCACCGCGAGCGCATGAAGACGCTCGGCGTGCGTCCGCAGGACATCAAGAGCCTCGAGGACGTGCGCAAGCTGCCCTTCACGCTGAAGGGCGACCTGCGGGAAGCGTATCCCTTCGGCATGTTCGCGCGGCCGCGCGAGGCACTCGCGCGCCTGCACGCCTCCTCCGGCACCACCGGCAAGCCGACGGTCGTCGGCTACACCGCGCGCGACCTCGGCACCTGGGCGGACCTCATGGCGCGCTCGATGGCCTGCGCGGGCGCGCGCCCGGGTGACGTGGTGCACAACGCCTACGGCTACGGCCTGTTTACCGGCGGCCTCGGCGCCCATTACGGCGCCGAGCGTCTCGGCGCGACGGTGGTGCCGATCTCGGGCGGCTCGACCGAGCGCCAGGTGCTGCTCATCCAGGACTTCGGCGCGCGCGTGCTGTGCGCGACGCCCTCCTACGCGCTCGCCATCGCCGAGGTCGCCGAGCGCGAGGGCGTGGACCTGCGCGCCTCGAAGCTCGAGATCGGCCTGTTCGGCGCCGAGCCCTGGAGCGAGGCGCTGCGCCGCGAGATCGAGGAGCGCATGGGACTGAAGGCGGTGGATGTCTACGGCCTTTCCGAGATCATGGGCCCCGGCGTCGCAGTCGAATGCGAGGCGCAGGACGGCCTGCACGCCTGGGAAGACCACTTCCTGGTCGAGATCATCGACCCGGACAGCGGCCGGCCGGTGCCCGAGGGCGAGGCGGGCGAGCTGGTCATCACCACGCTCACCAAGGAAGCGCTGCCGATGCTGCGCTACCGCACGCGCGACATCACGCGCGCGACCAGCGCGCGCTGCGCCTGCGGCCGGAGCCACGTGCGCCTGCAGCGCATCACGGGCCGCAACGACGACATGCTGATCATCCGCGGCGTGAACGTGTACCCGTCGCAGATCGAGGCGGTGCTGGTAGGGTTGCCCGGCGTCGCGCCGCATTACCAGCTGGTGGTGGAGAGGAACGGCAGCCTCGACGAGCTGACCGTGGAGATCGAGGCGGCCACGCTCGAGCACGTGCTCGAGGAGCTGGAAGCGCGCGCGCGCCACCAGATCAAGTCCATGATCGGCGTCACCACCAAGGTGGTGGCGAAGAAGCCCGGCGAAGTGCCGCGCTCGCAGGGCAAGGCGGTGCGCGTGCGCGACCTGCGACCGAAGAAGGCCTGATGTTCGCCAACGTCGCCCGCAGCCGCCTGCTGCCGATGTCGGTGCCGTTCCGCTACTTCGGCGCCGCGGTGGCCTTCCACGTGCTCGCCTGGGCGGCGCTGCTCGCGGGCGCGCGCGACGTCGCGTCGTTTCCCGGCGGCCTCGGGTGGCCGTTCGCCGCGCTGCACCTCGCCACGCTCGGCGTGCTCGCAATGGCAGCCATCGGCGCGACGCTGCAATTGCTGCCGGTGGCCACGCGCCAGCCGGTGCGCTCGGTAGGCGCCGCGAAGCTCCTGTGGTGGC
>DATFEJ010000197.1:0-10095 GCA_035251235.1 Burkholderiales bacterium | reverse complement strand
GCCCTGCCGATGCTCCGGCCGGCGATCCCGATGGCGATGGTCGCGAGTTGCGTCGCGCGGCGGCTGCGCCGGCGTGGGGCCGGGCACCGCGATGGCCTCGACCTGCGGCCTGCCCGTGGTGAGCCAGCCGAACAGCTTGCCGAGAATGCCCGCAGGCTGCGCGAGCGGCGCGGCGGGCGCAGGGGCCTGCGGCGCCGGCACCGCCGGACGCACCTCGGGGACCATGGGCGCCGGCTGATCGGGGATGATCGCCTTGACGACCGCCTCCTGGCGCTCGCGCTTCTCGGCGGCCGCGGCCTCGGCGGCCTTCGGCTCCTCGGGCTGCTCGACCATCTCGTAGCTCGCCGGGACGTGCTCCATGGCGTTCAGCTCGTCGTGGCGCAGCCGCTGCACCTTGTAGTGCGGCGTCTCGAGGTGCGGATTGGGGATCAACAGGATGTTGACCTTGAGCCGGGCCTCGAGCTTCTGGATCTCCGCGCGCTTCTCGTTCAGCAGGAAGCTGGCCGCGTCGACCGGCACCTGCACGTGCACGGCGCCGGTATTCTCCTTCATCGCCTCTTCCTGCACGATGCGCAGCACGTGCAGCGCGGTCGACTCCGTGCCGCGGATGAATCCCGTGCCGCTGCAGCGCGGGCAGTTGATGTGCGCCGTTTCCTCCAGCGAAGCCTGCAGGCGCTGGCGGGAAAGCTCGAGCAGGCCGAAGCGCGAGATCTTGCCGACCTGCACGCGCGCGCGGTCGTAGCGCAGCGCCTCGCGGAAGCGGTTCTCCACCTCGCGCTGGTTCTTCTGCGACTCCATGTCGATGAAGTCGATGACGATCAGGCCGCCCAGGTCGCGCAGCCGCAGCTGTCGCGCCACCTCATCGGCCGCCTCGAGGTTGGTGCGCAGCGCCGTCTCCTCGATGTCGCCGCCCTTGGTGGCGCGCGCCGAGTTGACGTCCACCGACACCAGGGCTTCCGTGTGGTCGATGACGATCGCGCCGCCCGAGGGCAGGCTCACCTGGCGCGAATAGGCGCTCTCGATCTGGTGCTCGATCTGGAAGCGCGAAAAGAGCGGCACGTCGTCGCGGTACAGCTTCACCTTGCCGACGTTCGCCGGCATCACGGTCTGCATGAACGCGACCGCCTGGTCGTAGATCTCCTGCGTGTCGATCAGGATCTCGCCGATGTCGGGCTGCAGGTAGTCGCGGATCGCGCGGATCACCAGGCTCGACTCGAGATAGATGAGGAACGGCTTCCTCTCCTGCGTGTGGGCCGCGCTCTCGACGGCGCTCCACAGCTGCAGCAGGTAGTTGAGGTCCCACTGCAGCTCCTCGAGCGAGCGGCCGATCGCGGCGGTGCGCGCGATGACGCTCATGCCTTCGGGGACCTGCAGGTGGTCCAGGGTGTCGCGCAGCTCGTTGCGGTCCTCGCCCTCGACGCGGCGCGAGACGCCGCCGCCGCGGGGATTGTTCGGCATCAGCACGAGGTAGCGGCCGGCGAGGCTGATGTAGGTGGTGAGCGCCGCGCCCTTGGTGCCGCGCTCGTCCTTCTCGACCTGGACGATCAGGTCGCGGCCTTCCGACAGGGCGTCCTGGATGCGCGCCCGCCCGACGTCGACGCCGGGCCGGAAGTAGGCCTTGTCGATCTCCTTGAAGGGCAGGAACCCGTGCCGCTCCTCGCCGTAATCGACGAAGGCGGCCTCGAGGCTGGGCTCGACCCGGGTGATGATGCCCTTGTAGATGTTGCTCTTGCGCTGTTCCCTTGAGGCGGACTCGATGTCGAGGTCGACTAACTTCTGCCCTTCAACGATGGCGACGCGCAGTTCTTCCTGCTGGGTCGCGTTAAACAACATGCGCTTCACTTATTGTTCTCCTGCGCGCGCAGGAGTTCGCGTTAACGAATGGTCGGATGCTCCTTTGGGGATGTGACCGTGCGGGTCGAAGGACCTGCGGCGCGCTATGAAGTACTATCGCTACTTCCGGTGAGCGAGATTAACCACTGCTTCAGGTCCAGCTGTGGCCGGACAGGAGGCGGGTTGCAGGTTCCGGCCGCGGGAATCATGCTCATCGCGCCTGTGAATCCTGTGCCTCGCGTCTCGAAGCAACGCGCGGATCATACGGAAAATGAATGACTTAAGCAAGGCTCGGGCGACCCTGCTTGAAGTTGGCGAGGAGGGCGCCGCCCAGCGCATCGACAACTTCCTGCTGCGGCGCCTGAAGGGCGTGCCCAAGAGCCACGTCTACCGCGTGCTGCGCAGCGGCCAGGTCCGGGTGAACAGCGCGCGCGTCAAGCCCGACTACCGGTTGCGCTCCGGGGACCGCGTGCGCATCCCGCCGGTGCGCGTCGCGGCCGCCGTGGCCCGGCCCCTGCCGGCGCGCCTGCCCGAGCTTCCGGTCGTGTACGAGGACGACGCGCTGCTGGTCATCGACAAGCCCTCCGGCGTGGCGGTGCACGGCGGCAGCGGCCTGAGCTTCGGCGTGATCGAGGCGCTGCGCGCGGCACGGCCGGCCGCCAAGCTGCTCGAGCTCGCGCACCGGCTCGACCGGGACACTTCCGGGCTGCTGATCGTGGCCAAGAAGCGCAGCGCGCTGACCGCGCTGCACGGCCAGTTGCGCGAGGGCAAGGTCGACAAGGTCTACTGGGCGGTGGTGCACGGGTGCTGGGCGGGGGGCGAACGCGAGCTGCGCGCGCGCCTGCACAAGTATGTCAGCGCGAGCGGCGAGCGCCGCGTAGCCGTGCATCAGGAGGGCCGGGAGGCGCTCACCCGGGCCAGGCCGATCGCGGTCGCGGATCGCTGCAGCCTGCTCGAGCTCCGGCTGGAAACCGGCCGCACCCACCAGATCCGCGTGCATCTCGCGCACGCGGGCCACCCCATCGTCGGCGATACCAAGTACGGCGACTTCGCGCTCAACCGCGCCTTGGCGCGCGCAGGCGCGACGCGCCTGCAGCTGCACGCGCGGCGCCTGGCGTTCGCGCACCCGCTGACGCATGCGCGGCTGCGCCTGCAGTCGCCCCTGCCCATGGACATGCGCCCATTCGTGGAGAAGGAGCTTGCGCTACGCGCTGATCGTCTTTGACTGGGATGGCACGCTGCTCGATTCCACGGCGGCGATCGGCGAGTGCATCCGCCACGCCGCGCGCGAGCTCGGTCTGCCGGTGCCGGACCCGGCGCGCGCGCGCCACGTCATCGGGCTCGGCCTGCAGGACTCGCTGCGCCTCGCGGTGCCGGAGCTGCCCGCCGAGCGCACCACGGAGTTCGTCGAGTCCTACCGCCGCGAGTTCCGCGTGCGCGAGGAGCGCATGCGGCTTTTTCCGGGGGTCGTCGACCTGCTCGCGGAGCTGCGCTCGCGCGGCCACGTGCTGGCGGTGGCCACCGGCAAGAGCCGCCGCGGGCTGGAGCGCGCGCTCGACGCCACCGGCCTGCGGTCTTACTTCTCCGCCTCGCGCTGCGCGGACGAGACCACGCCCAAGCCCGACCCGGCCATGCTGCACGAGCTGATGCGCATGCTCGATGCGCCGCGCGAGCAGGCCCTGATGATCGGCGACACGTCGCACGACCTGCAGATGGCCAGCGCGGCGGGCGTGGATGCCGTGGCGGTCAGCTATGGCGCGCATGCCGAGCACGGCCTGCGCGCGCTCGAACCGCGCGCCTGCGTGGCGAGCATCGAGGAGTTGCGGCGGTGGCTGACGACGCACGCCTGATCTGCGAGTCCGCCGCGCTGCAGGACGCCGGCCGCGGCGTGCGCTTCGAGGTCGAGTACTTCGGCGAGCACGCGCCCGCGTTCGTGGTGCGCAACCGGGGCAGCGTGGTCGGCTATCTCAACCGCTGCCCGCACGTGTCCTCGGAGCTGGACTGGCAGGCAGGCCTGTTCTTCGATGCCGAGGGGCGCGATTTGCTATGCTCGACGCACGGCGCCGTCTTCGCCGCGTCCAGCGGCCAATGCCTGGGCGGGCCGTGCGGCGGCAAGCCGCTGACGCCCCTGCGGGTCGAGGAGCGCGACGGCGGCGTCTATTACCTGGGAGTCGCAGATGACTGACAACGACGGGCAGTGGGAGCGCAAGGCGATCGAGCGGCTGGCCGGCGCGGCGCTCCAGGAACAGCGCCGCGCGCGCCGCTGGGGCATCTTCTTCAAGCTGCTGACCTTCGCCTACGTGACGGTGATCCTCATCATGGCAATGGACTGGGGCGGTCGCGGCGAGGCGACCAGCGGCAAGCACACCGCGCTGGTCGAGCTGGACGGCCTCATCGCGCCGGGCACCGACGCGAGCGCCGAGCGGGTGACCGCCGCCCTGCAGGCGGCGTTCAAGGACGAGAACACGCAAGGCGTCGTGCTGCGCATCAACAGTCCCGGCGGCAGCCCGGTGCAGTCGAACAACATCTACGACGAGATGCGGCGCCTGCGCAAGAAGTACCCGAAGGTGCCGCTGTACGCCGTGGTCGAGGACGTCTGCGCTTCGGGCGGCTACTACGTGGCGGTCGGCGCGGACAAGATCTACGTCGCCAAGTCGAGCATCCTGGGGTCGATCGGCGTGCGCATGGACGGCTTCGGCGTCACTGGACTGATGGACAAGATCGGCGTCGAGCGGCGCCTGATCACCGCCGGCCAGAACAAGGGCTTTCTCGACCCGTTCCTGCCGGTGGACGAGGTGCAGAAGCGCCATGCGCAGGCGCTGCTGGAGGACGTGCATCGCCAGTTCATCGACGTGGTGCGCGAGGGCCGGGGCGCGCGGCTCAAGGAGACGCCGGACATCTTTTCCGGGCTGGTGTGGACCGGCCAGCAGAGCCTGGAGCTCGGGCTGGCCGATGCCTACGGCAGCCTCGACTACGTCGCGCGCGAGGTCGTCAAGGCGGAGAACATCGTCGACTTCACCCAGAAGGAAAATCTGGCGGAGAAGTTCGCCCGGCGCTTCGGCGCCGGCGCGGCGAGTGCCGTCATGGAGCTCGCGCAGCGCGCCGCGCTGCTGCCGCGCTAGGCGAGCAGCAGGAACACTGCCGGGCGGCGCCCGAGCGTCGGCGGCGCGCGGCGCCAGTCGCGGATGTAGCGCGTGGCAATCGATTCCCCGGGCAGCGTCAGATCCACGGCGACGCACAGACGTGTGTCGGCGGCGCAGGCCGCGAGCAGCGCGGCGAGCAGCGTGTCGCTGCGGTAGGGCGTTTCGATGAAGATCTGCGTTTCCTTCGCCTCGCCCGAGCGGCGCTCGAGCGCCCGGATGCGCTCGGCGCGCGGCTCGCGCTCGCGCGGCAGATAGCCGCAGAACGCGAACCGCTGGCCTTCAAGCCCGCAGGCCATCAGCGCCAGCAGCGGGGCGGACGGGCCGACGAGCGGCACGACGCGAAAGCCCGCGGCATGCGCCGCGGCGACCAGCGCCTGCCCCGGGTCCGCGACCCCCGGGCAACCCGCATCGGACAGCAGGCCGAGCGAACGTCCGGCGCGCAACGGCGCCAGCAGCACGTGCGCGTCCTCGCCGATTTCGGCGATGCGCAATTCACGCAACGGGCACGCCATGGACAGCGCCCCGAGGAACGCGCGCGCGCTCTTGGCGTTCTCCACCGCGAAATCGCGCAACGCGCGCGCCACCTGCAGGGTGCTCGCGGGCAGCACATCCGCGGGCGCGCCGCCCAGCGTCGTCGGGATCAGGTAGAGCGTGGGCGTGCTCACGCCGCGAGCACCGGCATGCCGGCCGCGCCCAGCATTTCGCTCAGGGCGATGAGCGGCAAGCCGATGAGCGCGGTCGGATCGTCGCTGTCGATGCGCGCGATGAGCGCGATGCCGAGGCTCTCCGCCTTGGCGCTGCCGGCGCAGTCGTAGGGTCGATCGCGCAGCAGGTAGGCCTCGATGGCGGCCGGCGTGAGGCGGCGAAAATGCACGCGCGTGCCGACTACGCGCGCCTGCGCGTCGCCGGTGCGCACATCGAGCAGGGCGACCGCCGTCTCGAAGGACACGATCTTGCCGCTGACCGCGGTGAGCTGCTCCATGGCGCGCTCATGGTTGCCCGGCTTGTCGAGGCGCAGCTCGCCGCAGTGCGCGACCTGGTCGGCGCCGATGACCAGGGCCTGGGAGAACCGGGATGCTGCTGCGCCAGCCTTGGCGAGCGCGAGTCGGCCCGCCATTTCTGCCGGCGCCTCGTTCGCGCGCGCATCTTCCGCGACGCCCGGATCGACGCATTCGAACGGCATTCCCAGGCGTGCGAGCAGCTCCCGGCGGTACCGGGAGGTGGAAGCGAGGATCAGGCGTCGAGGCTCAGGCATGACTTTGTTTTGACACGGCTTTTTCGGCGATGATATCATCCGCCCCCTCATGCCGCAGCCGCCGACGCGGTTTCCAGTGATCGACGGCTTGGAGTTCGCGGCAGCCGGCGCCAGCCTGCACGGCGCCTGGCCTGCGGATGTGTTTCCTCGCTTGCGTGGCATGCTGTACGACTCGCAGGGTTCGGTCGAGTACGATCTGCGCGGCTCGCGCGACGTGCACGGCCGGCACGGGCTGGAGATGCGCATCCGTGCGGCGCTGCGGCTTGCCTGCCGCCGCTGCCTGGAGCCCGTGCGCGTGACGGTGGAGGAAGACATCCGCCTGTGGCTGGCGCGGTCACAGGAGGAGATCGACGCGCTGCCGCTCACGGCCGAAGGGCCGGACGGCATCGTGGCCTCGAAGGAGATGGCGGTGCGCGATCTCGTCGAGGACGAGCTGCTGCTGGCGCTGCCGTACGCGCCGCAGCACGAGAGCTGTCCGGCGGATGGGGCGCGTCCGCCGGGCGCGCGACAATCGCCATTTTCCGGCCTGCGCGGCATGCTGCGCGGCCGGCATCGACATTGAGAGGAGCTTGACCATGGCAGTGCAGCAGAACAAGAAATCCCCGTCGCGACGCGGCATGCACCGCGCGCATGATCATCTGGGCAAGCCGCCGCTGGCGGTGGAACCGACCACGGGCGAGGTGCATCTGCGCCACCACGTGAGCGCGAGCGGCTATTACCGGGGCAAGAAGGTCGCCAAGGCGCGCGACGAGTAACAGCACTCGGCATTCGAGTTGCGGGTGAGCGACGCGCATGCCGCGGCTTCGACGGACATCGTCATCGCCGTCGACTGCATGGGGGGCGACTACGGACCGCGAGTCACGGTGCCTGCGGCGCTGGCCTTCCAGCGCAGGCACCCGGAGACGGTCATGATCCTCGTCGGGCAACGCGAGGCGCTCGAAGCCGCCCTGCGCGCCGAGAGCGCGAGCACCGGTCCGCGCGTGCAGCTGCGCCCGGCCACGGAGGTGGTCGGCATGGATGAGCCGCCGGCGCAGGCATTGCGCTTCAAGAAGGATTCCTCCATGCGCGTGGCCGTCAATCTGGTCAAGTCCGGCGCCGCCCACGCCTGCGTGAGCGCCGGCAATACCGGCGCGTTGATGGCGATCTCGCGCTTCGTGCTGAAGACCCTGCCCGGCATCGACCGGCCCGCCATCGCCACGGTGCTGCCCAACATGCGCGGCGGGTGGACCTACGTGCTCGACCTGGGCGCAAACGTCGACTGCACCCCCGAGCAGCTGATGCAGTTCGGCGTGATGGGCGCCATGCTGGTGGCGGCGGTGGAGCACCGGGAGCGTCCGTCGGTCGGGCTGCTCAACATCGGCATCGAGGACATCAAGGGCAACGAGACCGTGAAGCAGGCCGCGGATCTGCTGCGCGGTAGCGGCCTCAACTTCCACGGCAACGTCGAAGGAGACGACATCTTCAAGGGCACCACCGACGTGGTGGTCTGCGACGGGTTCGTCGGCAATTCGGTGCTCAAGGCCTCTGAGGGCGTGGCGACCATGATCGTCGGCTTCCTGCGCCAGGAGTTCTCGCGCGGCTGGTGGCGCCGGCTATCGGCGCTCGTTGCGTTGCCGGTGCTCAAGGCGCTGCGCGCGCGCATGGACCCCGGCCGCTACAACGGCGCCAGCCTGCTCGGGCTGCGCGGCATCGTCATCAAGAGCCACGGCTCGGCCAACGCGTTCGCGTTCGGCCAGGCGCTGGAGCGGGCGGCGGAGGAGGTGCGCAACGAGGTGATCGAGCGCATCGCGCGCCGCATGGCCGAGCTGCCAGTGGCGACCGCGGTGGAACAGCCATGATCTATTCGCGCATCGTCGGCACCGGGAGCTACCTCCCGCCGCGCGTCGTCACGAACGAGGAGTTCGCCGCGCGCCTCGATACGAGCGATGCCTGGATTCGCGAGCGGACCGGGATCGTCCAGCGGCACATCGCCGAGCCGTCGCAGGCCTCGAGCGACCTGGCGCTGGAAGCGAGCCGCGCGGCCTTGAGCGCGGCGGGCGTGCGGGCTGACGAGATCGACCTGATCGTGCTGGCGACCTCCACGCCCGATTACGTGTTTCCGAGCACTGCCTGCCTGCTGCAGGCCAAGCTCGGCATCAAGAACTGCCCCGCCTTCGACCTGCAGGCGGTGTGCAGCGGGTTCGTGTATGCGCTTGCCACTGCGGACAATTTCATCCGCGCCGGCACGCATCGCCGGGCGCTCGTGGTCGGGACGGAAGTCTTCTCGCGCATCCTGGACTGGAACGACCGCGGAACCTGCGTCCTGTTCGGCGACGGCGCGGGCGCGGTGGTGCTGGCCGCCGGCGAGCGCCCGGGCGTGCATGCGTCGGTGTTGCGGGCCGACGGCAGCCACGCCGGCATCCTCTCGGTGCCGGGCAACGTCTGCGGGGGGCGCATCGCGGGCTCGCCCTATCTGCACATGCAGGGCAGCCAGGTCTTCAAGTTCGCCGTCAAGGTGCTGGACGAAGTTGCGCGGGAAACGATGGCCGCCGCGGGCATGCAGCTCGCCGACATCGACTGGCTCATTCCGCACCAGGCGAACGTGCGCATCCTCGAGGCGACGGCGCGCAAGCTGGGCCTGCCGCTCGAGCGCCTGGTGGTCACCGTCGATCACCACGGCAATACCTCCGCGGCTTCGGTGCCGCTCGCTCTGGACGAATTCGTGCGGGCGGGAAGGATCCGGCCGGGCCATCGCGTGCTGCTCCAGGGCGTCGGTGGCGGGTTCACCTGGGGCGCAACGCTCGTGACGATGTGACGCGATGAAACTGGCGATGGTATTTCCGGGGCAGGGGTCGCAGTCGGTAGGGATGCTGCGCGCGTATGCCGGCCTGCCCGGCGTGGAGGAGGTGCGGCGCGACGCGACCGAGGTGCTCGGGGCGGACTTCGTCAGGCTGCTCGACGAGGGGCCGGCGGAGGCGCTCGGCCTGACGCGCAACACGCAGCCGGCGATGGTGACGGCAGGGTACGCGGCCTATCGCGGCTGGCGCGGCCTGGGCGGGCCGGCGCCGGAGGTCGTGGCGGGCCACAGCCTGGGCGAGTACACCGCGCTGGTCGCGGCCTCGGCGCTCGAATTCCGCGATTGCCTGCCGCTGGTGCGCTATCGCGCCGAGGCCATGCAGGAGGCCGTTCCGCAAGGCCTGGGGGCGATGGCGGCGATCCTCAATCTGGACGACGACCTGGTGCGGGCGGCCTGCGCGGAAGCTGCGCAGCAGGAGGTCGTCGAGGCCGTCAATTTCAACGCGCCCGGGCAGGTCGTCATCGCCGGCCACAAGGCCGCCGTGCTGCGCGCCATGGAGGCCTGCAAGGCGAAAGGTGCCAAGCGCGCGTTGCCGCTGCCGGTCAGCGCGCCGTTTCACTCGGCGCTCATGCGGCCGGCCGCGGAGCGGCTGCGCAGCTATCTCGCCGACGTCAAGGTCGCGGTACCCGGCGTGCGGCTGATCAACAACGTGGACGTCAAGGTCGAGACGCAGCCTTCCGCCATCAAGGAGGCGCTGGTGCGCCAGGCCGCCTCGCCCGTGCGCTGGGTGGAGACGGTGCGCAGGATGCGCGAGGAGGGCGTGACGCACGTGCTCGAATGCGGGCCCGGAAAGGTGCTGGCGGGCATGGTGAAGCGCATCGATGCCGGGCTGCAGGTGCACGCGCTCGCCGACCAGGCGTCGCTCGAGCAGGCGCTCGCCGCGGTGCGGGGAGGGTGACCATGCTGCAAGGAAAGCTCGCGCTGGTCACCGGGGCGTCGCGCGGCATCGGGCGCGCGATCGCGCTCGAGCTGGCACGCGCCGGGGCGGCGGTGGTCGGCACGGCGACGACGGCGCAGGGCGCGTCCGA
>DATFEJ010000217.1:0-8633 GCA_035251235.1 Burkholderiales bacterium | reverse complement strand
CGCATGCGCGAGCTGTCCGCGCAGCTGCGGGGCGTGCGGCGCATCGTCCACCTGGGCACGGGCGGCTCCGATCTGGGCGCGCGCCTGCTCGCGGACGCGTTCCGCGGGCGCGCGCGCATCGACGTGCGCTTCGCGGCCAACATCGACCCGCTGGACCTGGCACGCGCGCTCGAGGGCGCCGAGCCGGCGTCGACGCTGGTGGTGGCTGTCTCCAAGACCTTCACCACCGCCGAGACGCTCGCCAACGCGCGCGCGGCCAAGGCGTGGCTCAATGGACGCGGCCGCCTGGTTGCGGTGACGGGCAACGAGGCCGCCGCGCGCACTTTCGGCGCGACCGACGTGCTGCCGATGTGGGACTGGGTCGGCGGGCGCTTCTCGGTGTGGTCGCCGGCGAGCTTCAGCGCGTTCGCCGCGCTCGGCGCCGAGACCTTCGAGGCGTTCCTCGCGGGCGCGCGCGACATGGACCGGCACTTCCTCGACGCGCCGCTGGAGAAGAACGTGCCGGTGCTGCTCGCGCTGCTGGGCGTGTGGAACGTGAACTTCCTCGGCGCGGCGACGCACTGCGTGCTGCCGTACGCTCACGCGCTGCGGCTGCTGCCGGCGTACCTGCAGCAGCTGGAGATGGAGTCGAACGGCAAGCGCGTGGATCGCGAGGGACGCGAGCTTGGCTATGCCACCGCGCCGGTGGTCTGGGGGGCGGCGGGCACGGTGAGCCAGCACTCCTTCCACCAGCTGCTGCACCAGGGCACGCAGAGCGTGCCCTGCGATTTCGTCGTCGCCGGCGCGAGCGCGGAGCTGGATGCCAACGCCGAAGCGCAGGCGCGCGCGCTCGCCTTCGGCACCGACGACGCGGCGCTCCCCGCCCATCGGCGCTACCCGGGCAACCGCCCCTCGAGCACCCTGCGCCTGGAGTGGCTGGACGCGCGGCACCTGGGCGGCCTGCTGGCCGCCTACGAGCACAAGGTCTTCACCCAGGGCGTGCTGTGGAACGTGAACAGCTTCGACCAGTGGGGCGTGGAGCTGGGCAAGCAGCTCGCCGGTGAGATACTCGCGAATCAAGGGAGGGCATGAGCGATGGACCAGGAAGTCTTCAATCTGAGCATCCGCAAGTTCCTGAAAATGGTGGGCGTGAACTCGCAGCGCGAGATCGAGCAGGCGGTGCAGCAGGCCATGGCCGCCGGTAGGCTGAAGGGGGACGAGACGCTCGCCGCGAAGGTCACGCTCGAGATACCCGCGCTCGGGGTGCGGGTGCCGTTCGACGGGGACGTCAGGCTAAAATAGGCCATGAACAAGGCGCGCGAGTTCGACCAGAGCGTGCTCGCCGAGCTGCAGGCGCTGCTCGGCGAGCGCGTCACCACGTCCGCGGGCATCCGCGAGCACCACGGCAAGGACGAGTCCTACCTCCCGTACGCGCCGCCCGACGCGGTGGCCTTCCCGGAGAGCACCGAGGAGGTGCGCGACATCGTCAACATCTGCCGGCGGCATCGCGTGCCGATGATCCCCTACGGCGTCGGCACCTCGCTCGAAGGCCACATCCTCGCCGTGCGCGGCGGCGTGTGCATCGACATGAGCCGCATGAACAGGGTGCTCGCGGTGCACGAGCAGGACCTGGACGCCGTGGTGCAGGCGGGCGTCACGCGCAAGCAGTTGAACGAATACATCAAGCACACGGGCCTGTTCTTCCCCATCGATCCGGGCGCCGACGCGACGCTGGGCGGCATGACCGCGACGCGCGCCTCGGGCACCAACGCCGTGCGCTACGGCACGATGCGGGAGAACGTGCTGTCGCTGAAAGTCGTGCTCGCCGACGGCCGCGTGATCCAGACGGCACGGCGCGCGAAGAAGTCCTCCGCCGGCTACGACCTGACGCGCCTGTTCGTGGGCTCGGAAGGCACGCTGGGCATCATCACCGAAGTGACGGTGAAGCTGCACCCGGTGCAGGCGGCGATGTCGGCGGCGGTGTGCGCCTTCGCCACCGTGAAGGGCGCGGCCGACACGGTCATCCAGACGCTGCAGTCGGGCATCCCGATCGCCAGAAGCGAGCTGCTGTGCGCGACCACCATGGCGGCGCTCAACCGGCACAACAAGACCAGCCATCGCGAGATGCCGACGCTGCTGCTGGAATTCCACGGCACCGAGGCCGGCGTGGTCGAGCAGGCCGAGATGGTGCAGGAGATCGCCAGGGAGAACGGCGGGCTCGACTTCCAGTGGGCCACCAAGCCCGAGGAGCGCACCAAGCTCTGGGAAGCGCGCCACAACGCCTACTTCGCCTGCCTGCAGTTGAAGGCCGGCTCGCGCGCCATCTCCACGGACGTCTGCGTGCCGATCTCGCGGCTCGCCGAATGCATCGTCGAGACGACCAAGGACATCGAGCAGGCCTCGATGCCGATCCCGCTCTTCGGCCACGTCGGCGACGGCAATTTCCACCTCGTGATCCTCATCGACCCCAACAGCAAGTCCGACATGGAAGAGGCAAAGGCGATCAACCTGCGCGTGGTGAAGCGCGCGCTCGCCATGGAGGGCACCTGCACGGGCGAGCACGGCGTCGGCCTCGGCAAGCAGCCCTACCTTCTGGAAGAGCTGGGCGAGGCGGTTGACCTGATGCGTGACATCAAGCGCACCTTCGACCCCGATAACCTCTTGAATCCGGGCAAGGTCGTAAGCCTTTGAGCGCCGAGAAGCGCCTCAAGCAGCTCGGCCTCGATTTGGGCACCGTGTCGGCGCCGGTGGCGAACTACGTCAACGCGGTGCGCACGGGCAACCTGCTCTTTCTCGCCGGCAAGGGGCCGCGCGCGGGCGCTGATGGCAAGCGGCCAAGCGGCAAGGTCGGGCGCGAGTACACCGCCGAGCAGGCGTACCAGCACGCGCGCACGGTGGGTCTGGACCTACTCGCAGTGATGCGCGCGGAGCTCGGCAGCCTGGACAAGGTGAAGCGCGTGGTGAAGGTGCTCGGCATGGTGAACGCCGTGCCCGAGTTCCAGGACCACCCCAAAGTGATCAACGGCTGCTCGGACCTCTTTGTCGAGGTGCTGGGCGAGGCCGGCAAGCACGCGCGCTCGGCGGTGGGCATGGGGTCGCTGCCCATGGGCATCCCCGTGGAGATCGAGGTGATCGTGGAGGTAAAGAAATAGGGACTGTCCCTATTTAGATCGTCATCACCGTCCGGCGGTAGTACTTCAGCTCCTCGATCGAGTCGAGGATGTCGGCGAGCGCCTCGTGCTTGCCTTCCTTCTTCAGGCCCTTGGCGATCTCGGGCTTCCAGCGCCGCACCAGCTCCTTCAGCGTGGAGACGTCGAGGTTGCGGTAGTGGAACCACGCCTCGAGCCTGGGCATCCAGCGCGCAAGGAACCTGCGGTCCTGGCAGATCGAGTTGCCGCACATGGGCGAGGCGCCCGAAGGCACGTGCTGCGCGAGAAAGGCGAGCAGCTGCGCCTCCACGGCCGCCTCGTCCAGGCGCGAGGCCTTCACCTTGTCCACCAGTCCCGACTTGCCGTGAACGCCCGTGTTCCACGAGTCCATGGCCGCCAGCACCTCGTCGGGCTGGTGCACGACGAGCACCGGGCCCTCGGCGACGGTCTCGAGCTGCGCATTGGTGACCAGCAGCGCCACCTCGAGGATGCGGTCGGAATCGGGAACCAGGCCCGACATCTCCATGTCGATCCAGATGAGGTTGTTCTGGTCCGCGGGCATGCCGTATTCTCTCATGTCGCCATGAACGCATTTTCCTGGACCTTCCTCGCCGCGCTCGCCGCCGCGACGCTCACGCGCCTGTGGCTCGCACGGCGCCAGGTCGCGCACGTGCGCGCGCACCGCGACGCGGTGCCGCCGGATTTCGCCGCCACCATCCCGCTCGCCGCGCACCAGAAGGCGGCCGACTACACCATCGCCAAGACGCGCCTCGCCGTGGCGGACGTGCTGCTCGGCGCCGCGGCGCTCCTCGCCCTCACGCTGGGCGGCGTGCTGCAGTGGCTCTCCGCGGCCTGGGCGCAGGTGCTCGACGCCGGCGGCCTGTGGCACGGCACGGCGCTGGTGGCGAGCGCCGTGCTGCTGCTCTCGGCGCTGGAGCTGCCGGTCTCCGTCTACCGCACCTTCGTCATCGAGGCGCGCTTCGGCTTCAACCGCATGAGCGTGCGCCTGTTCCTCGCCGACCTGGCCAAGAGCGCCGCGCTCGGCGCGGCGCTCGGCCTGCCGCTGCTCGTGCTGGTGCTGTGGCTGATGCAGCGCATGGGCGAGGCCTGGTGGCTGTACGTCTGGCTCGCCTGGATGGGCTTCAACCTGCTGGTGCTGCTCGCCTACCCCACGTTCATCGCGCCGCTGTTCAACCGCTTCACGCCGCTCGCCGACCCGGCGCTCGCCGGGCGCATCCAGGCGCTGCTGGCGCGCTGCGGCTTTCGCTCCAGCGGGCTGTATGTGATGGACGGCTCGCGGCGCTCGGCGCACGGCAACGCCTATTTCACGGGCTTCGGCGCGGCCAAGCGCATCGTGTTCTTCGACACGCTGCTGGCGCGCCTCGCACCCGCCGAGGTCGAGGCGGTGCTGGCGCACGAGCTCGGCCACTACCGGCGGCACCACGTGTGGAAGCGCATCGCCCTGCTCGCGGCGCTGTCGCTCGGCCTGCTGTGGGTGCTCGGCGCCCTGATCGACGAGCCGTGGTTCTATGACGGGCTCGATGCCGGCGCGCCCGGGCAGGCCATGGGGCTGATGCTCTTCGTGCTGGTGATGCCGGTGTTCACCTTCCTCCTGCAGCCGCTCGGCAGCCTGTATTCCCGGCGCCACGAGTTCGAGGCGGACGCCTACGCGGCGGCGCACGCCAGCGCCGCCGAGCTGGTGAGAGCGCTCGTCAAGCTCTACCAGGACAACGCCGCGACGCTCACGCCGGACCCGGTGCACTCGGCCTTCTACGACTCCCACCCGCCGGCCGCGCTGCGCATCGCGCGCCTGCAAACCAGCGCCTAGGAGGGAACATGGAAGAACTGACCAAGCGCAAGTGCAAGCCCTGCGAGGGCGGCGTGCCCGCCTACACCGAGGCGCAGGCGCGCGCGGAGTTGCAGGGCCTGAAGGGCTGGACGCTGGAGGACGGCAGGCTGGTCAAGCTGTATCCGTTCGGCAATTACTACCAGACCCTGGCGTTCGTGAACGCGCTCGCCTGGGTCTCGCACCGCGAAGACCACCATCCCGACCTGGAGGTCGGCTACAACAAGGTGCGCGTCGCGTACTGGACGCACGCGGTCGGCGGCCTGTCGGAGAACGACTTCATCTGCGCCGCCAAGTGCGACGCCCTGTTCGAGCTGTGATGCGCGGGGCGCCGTGCCGCGCGTCTTCAGCTCGCACGATCTGATCGCCGCGCATCACGCGAGAAACCTCCTCGAATCGCACGGCATCCGCGCCGAAGTGCGCAACGAGCGCCTCGCCTCGGCGATGGGCGAGCTGCCGCCCGCCGAATGCCAGGCCGAGGTGTGGGTGCGCGACGCGCGCGATGCCGCGCGCGCCGGGCGGCTGCTGCGCGAGGGCGAGCCGGTGACCGGATCGCCATGGCGCTGCGGCGCGTGCGGCGAGCAGCTCGAGCCGCAGTTCACGCAATGCTGGCGCTGCGGCGCGGCGCGGCGCTAGAGGGGCAGCGCGCTGGCGATGGCCAGCACCAGCAGCGCGAACACCCAGACCACCACCGCGCGCCACACCAGCCCGACCACGCCGTCGAGGAACGGCACCTCCGCAGCCTCGCCGACGCCGAGCTCGGGGCGCACCTCGACGCCCTCGATCGCCGAGAGCGGCATGCCCAGGCGCACGCCGAGCGCGCCCGCCCCGGCCGCCAGCACCACGCCGGCCTCGGGATCCGGCCAGGCTTGCGCCTGCGTGCGCCAGCAGTAGATCGCGTCCTCGAAGTCGCCCACGACGGCGAAGGACACTGCCGTCAGGCGCACCGCCGGCCACTCGAGCGTCCGCCCGGCGCGCTCGGCGAAGGCACCGAAGGTGCCCAGGCCGCGCCAGCGCCGCCGCAGGTAGACCGCGAGCCGGTAGAGGATGGCGCCGCAGGGCCCGGGCAGCAGCACGAACCAGAACAGCACGCCGAACACGTGCCGGTGGGAGGCGACGAGCGCCTCCTCGACGGCCAGCCGGATCACCTCCTCGCGGCTGCGGTGCTGCGCCGCCTCGCCGCGCCAGGCGCCGATCAGCTCGCGCGCGCGATCGATGTCCCCGGCGCGGATGGCGAGCTGCAGGTCCGTGAAGTAATGGCTGAACTGCCGAAAGCCCAGCGTCAGGTAGAGGGCAAGCACATTGAGGGCGAGCGCGAGCAGGGGGCTCGCCCACAGCAGCGCGTAGTACAGCGCCGACGCCGCCACCAGCACCGGCACTACCGCGACCAGCCACGCGACCAGGCCATGGCGCGACTCGCCCGCGTTGAAGGAGCGCTCCAGCCAGTCCGCCCAGGCCGCCAGCGCCGCGGCGTAGCTCCGCCGATCCCCCACCGGCCGCCACTGCTCGAGCAGCAGCGCGGCCACGACGGCCAGGACGTTCACGGCGTCACCGCCGCGCGGGCGAGAAAGCGGTACAGGTTGACGAGCATGGCGGCGGTCGCGCCCCAGATGTAGTAGTCGCGATACGGGATGGCGAAGTACGGCACCTGCCGCCCCTGGAACTCGCGCGCGTGGCGCTGGTGGTTCGCCGGATCCAGCAGGAAGCTGAGCGGCACCTCGAAGGCCTCGTCGACCTCGTGCGCGTCCAGGCGCAGCTCGAACGGCGGCGCCACCAGGGCGACGACGGGCGTGACGCGAAAGTCCGTGCGCGTGTGGTACTCGGACAGCCGGCCGAGCACCTCGACCCGCGCGGGATCGAGGCCGATCTCCTCGCGCGCCTCGCGCAACGCCGTGTCCTCGGCGCGCGCATCCCCGGCCTCGACGCGCCCGCCGGGAAAGCTGATCTGCCCGGAGTGGTGCTTCAGGTGGACGGTGCGGCGCGTGAGCAGGACCGTCAGCTCCTCGGCGCGCGTCACGATGGGCACCAGCACGCAAGCCGGCCGCCGTCCGGCGGGGCGCGCGGCTTCGACGCCCTGGTCGCCGTATACCGAGCCTTCCGGTGGCGCACCCGCGGCGAAGCGCCGGCGCAGCCAGTCGGGGTCCAGCGTCAGCGGGCCGTCGTGGATCAGCGTCGCCCGCACGAGGAATTTTTCAGGGGCCGCATGTGTTTGCGCTCCAACCGGCATGATAATGGGTCCCGGCTCCCCTCACCCCGAACAGGAGGACATTGTGAAGAGACTGATCCTTGGCACCGCGCTGGCGCTCGCGAGCGCGAGCGCCCTGGCGTTCCACTGCCCCGCGGACATGAAGAAGATCGACGCGGCCATGGCCAAGAGCCCGATGCTCTCGGCGCAGCAGATGAGCGAGGTGAAGAAGTACCGCGCCGACGGCGAGGCCCTGCACAAGGCCGGCAAGCACCAGGAGTCGGTCGATACGCTCGCCAAGGCGATGAAGATCCTGAAAATCCAGTAGCGTTCAGCCCGGCTGGAAGCGCAAACGCCGCCCGCGGGCGGCGTTTGCGCTTGTGCGGCGCCGGCCGCGCTACGGCGTCAGGATCACCGAGCCGGTGGTCTTGCGGCCCTCCAGGTCGCGGTGGCACTGCGCGGCGTCGGCGAGCTTGTAGCGCGCCGAGACCTCGATCTTCACCTTGCCGGACTTGACTGCGTCGAACAGCGACGCCGAGCGCGCCTCGAGGTCCGCCCGCGAGGCGATGTAGGTCTGCAGCGTCGGACGGGTCATGAACAGCGAGCCCTTCTGCGCCAGCACCTGGGTGTTGAGGGGCGGCACCGGGCCGGAGGCGTTGCCGAAGATGACCCACAGGCCGAGGGGCTGCAGGCATTCGAGCGATCCTTCCCAGGTGCTCTTGCCGACCGAGTCGTAGACCACCGGCACCTTCTTGCCGGTGCTCTTGCCGACCGAGTCGTAGACCACCGGCACCTTCTTGCCGCCCGTGATCTCCTTCACGCGCTCGACGAAATTCTCCTTGCCGTAGTCGATGACGTGCGCCGCGCCGTGCGCCTGGGCGAGCTTCGCCTTGTCCGCCGAGCCGACCGTGCCGATCACGGTGACGCCCAGCGCCTTCAGCCACTGGCAGGCGATCTGCCCCACGCCACCGGCGGCGGCGTGCCACAGCACCGTTTCGCCGGCCTTCACCGGATAGGTGCGGTGGATGAGGTACTGCACCGTCATGCCCTTCAGCATCATGCAGGCGGCCTGCTCGTCGCTGATGCCCGCGGGCACCTTGACCACGCGGTCCGCGGGCAGCAGGCGCTCGCCGCAGTAGGAGCCGACCTGCCCCGTATAGGCGACGTGGTCGCCCGCCTTGAGCGAGGTCACGCCCGGCCCGACCGCCTCCACCACCCCCGCGCCCTCGTTGCCCGCCACCTGCGGCAGCTGCATCGGGTACAGCCCCGAGCGCTGGTAGGTGTCGATGAAGTTCACGCCGATCGCCGTGTGCCGCACGCGCACCTGGCCCTGTCCGGGGTCGCCGACCGGCACGTCGTCCAACTGCAGCACCTCGGGCCCGCCGGTCTTGTGATACCGCACTGCCTTGGTCATCGCCATCGCCTCCTCCTTGTGAATCGGTTCACTCCTGCGTGTCCTTGCCGGCCGCGCCCG
>DATFEJ010000198.1:0-23764 GCA_035251235.1 Burkholderiales bacterium | reverse complement strand
GCCAGCAGCTCGGCAAGCCGCGCCTCGTGGTGCGCCTCGAGCTGCGCCACGCGCGCGTGCGCGCCGCGAAACGGCAGCCCGTGCGAAGGCAGCACCAGCGTGTCCTGCGGCAGCTCGCGGCAACGGCCGATCGAGCGCAGGAAAAGCCCGAGCGGATCGCCCTCGGGATCGGTCGGCCACACGCCGACGTGCGTCGAGATCTTCGGCAGCAGCATGTCGCCCGAGATCAGCAGCCGCAGCGACTCGCAATACAGCGACGCGTGCTCGGGCGCGTGGCCGTAGCCGTCGATCACGCGCCACGCGCGTCCATGCACGGTGATCGTCTCCCCATCGACGATGCGGCGGTATTGCGTCGGCAGCTCGCTCACCAGCCGGCGGTACTGATTGCCGCGCCCGCCGACCAGCGCCAGGCGCGCCTCGTCGAGCCCGTGCGCGCGGTAGAGCGCGAGCGTCGCCTCCGGCACGAAGCCGGCGGCCCCGGCGCGCACGGCGTGCGCGGTCAGGTACTCGCCCTGCGTCATCCACAGCGGCACGCCGAATCGCTCGCACAGCCATCCCGCGTTGCCCATGTGGTCCGGATGAAAGTGCGTCACCAGCACGCGCCGCACCGGCCTCGCGCCCGCCGCGCCGGCGAAAACCTGGTCCCACAGCGCGCGCGTCGGCGCGTCGGCGAGCCCGGTGTCGACCAGCGTCCATCCGTCGCCGTCCTCGAGCAGCCACAGGTTGATGTGATCGAGCGCGAAGGGCAGCGCCATGCGCAGCCAGTGCACGCCGGGCGCGACGTTGCGCAGCGCGCCGGGCGCCGGCGCTTCGGCGAAGGGAAACTCGAGGGCGGACACGGCGGGAAGCTGGGCTAGAATCAGCGAGCACCCTACCATGCTGCAAAGCGAAAAGGAACGCGCGGAGTATTCCATCGGCGAGCTCGCCCGGGAATTCGACGTCACGCCGCGCGCCATCCGCTTCTACGAGACCGAAGGCCTGCTCGCGCCGCGGCGCGACGGGCAGCGCCGCATCTACACGCCGCGCGACCGCACGCGCCTGAAGCTCACGCTGCGCGGCAAGCGCCTCGGCCTGACGCTCTCGGAGATCCGCGATCTCATCGACATGTACGAGCCCGGGCGCGACGAGCGGCCGCAGCTCGAGCGCTTCCTCGCCGTGCTGCAGGCCCATCGCCGCGCGCTCGAGCGCCAGCGCGAGGACATCGAGGCGCAGCTCGCCGAGCTGGCCGCCTTCGAGAAGCGCACGCGCAAGCAGCTGGGCCCCGGGAAGCGTGGTTGACGTTGACGTAAACGTCAAGTAGCCTGCCGCCGATGAACGCGCCCCTGCCCGCGCAGCGCAAGTTCCAGCCCAAGGACCCCGGGTTCGCCGCCCGGGTGCGCGCGAGCTTCGCGCGCCAGAAGGCGATGGTGCTGATCGGCGCCACGCTCACCGTGGTCGAGCCCGGCTACACCGAGATCGCGCTGCCCTACCGGGCCGACCTCACGCAGCAGAAGGCCTTCGTGCATGGCGGCATCCTCGGCATGATCGCCGACTCGGCCTGCGGCTACGCCGCCTACTCGCTCATGCCGGCGACCAGCTCGCTCGTCACGGTCGAGTACAAGATCAACATCCTCGCCCCGGCGAAGAGCGACCTCGTGGCGCGCGGCGAGGTGATCCGCCCCGGGCGCACCCTGACCATCGCGCGCGGCGACGTGTACGCGGCCGACGGCACGCACGTGGCGAGCATGCTGCAGACGCTCATGATGCTCGCCGACACCCCGGACACGCCGGAGGCGACATGAACACCCTGCGCTTCGAGCACGGCGAGACGCTCGACATGCTGCGCGGCGCGGTGCGCGAGTTCGCGGCGCACGAGATCGCGCCGCGCGCGGCCGACATCGACCGTACGAACCAGTTTCCGCCCGACCTGTGGAAGAAGCTCGGCGCGCTCGGGTTGCTCGGCATCACGGTGGAGGAGGAGCACGGCGGCGCGGGCCAGGGCTACCTCGCGCACATCATCGCCATGGAGGAGGTCTCGCGCGCCTCGGCTTCGGTCGGCCTGTCCTACGGCGCGCACTCGAACCTGTGCGTCAACCAGATCCGCAGGAACGGCAGCCAGGCGCAGAAGCGGAAATTCCTGCCGGCGCTCATCACGGGCGAGCACGTGGGAGCGCTCGCCATGAGCGAGCCCGGCGCGGGCTCGGACGTGGTCGGCATGCGGCTGCGCGCCGAGCGCCGCGGCGACCGGTACGTGCTCAACGGCAACAAGATGTGGATCACCAACGGCCCGGACGCCGACGTGCTCGTCGTCTACGGCAAGACGAGCGACCAGGGCATCACCGCCTTCCTCATCGAGAAGGGCATGAAGGGCTTTTCCACCGCGCAGAAGCTCGACAAGCTCGGCATGCGCGGCTCGAACACCTGCGAGCTCGTGTTCCGCGACTGCGAAGTCCCCGCGGCCAACGTGCTCGGCGAGGAAGGCAAGGGCGTCAAGGTGCTGATGAGCGGCCTCGATTACGAGCGCGCGGTGCTGGCCGGCGGGCCCCTGGGCATCATGGCCGCGTGCCTCGACGTCGTCATGCCGTACGTGCACGAAAGAAAGCAGTTCGGCCAGCCGATCGGCGAGTTCCAGCTCATGCAGGGCAAGCTCGCGGACATGTACACCACGTTCTCCGCGTGCCGCGCCTACGTCTACGCGGTGGGCCAGGCGCTCGATCGCGGCGAGACGACGAGGAAGGACGCCGCGGGCGCGATCCTGTACGCCGCCGAGAAAGCCACCTGGATGGCCGGCGAGGCGATCCAGGCAATGGGCGGCATGGGCTACATCAACGAGACCCCCACCGGGCGCCTGTGGCGCGACGCGAAGCTCTACGAGATCGGCGCCGGCACCTCCGAGATCCGGCGCTGGCTCATCGGGCGCGAGCTGTTCGGCGAGACGGCGTGAGCCTGCAGCAGCTCCTGGAGAACAACAAGGCCTGGGCCCGAGGCGTGCTCGCCTCCGACCCGGAGTATTTCTCGCGCCTCGCGCGCCAGCAGACGCCGCAGTACCTGTGGATCGGCTGCTCGGACTCGCGCGTGCCGGCCAACCAGATCACCGGCCTCGCGCCGGGCGAGGTGTTCGTCCACCGCAACATCGCCAACGTGGTCGTGCACACCGACCTCAATTGCCTGTCGGTGATCCAGTTCGCCGTCGACATTCTGAAGGTGCGGCACATCATCCTCTGCGGCCACTACGGCTGCAGCGGCGTGCACGCGGCCATGACCCGGCACCGCATCGGCCTGTCCGACAACTGGCTGCGCCACGTGCAGGACGTGGCCGGAAAGCACGCCGCCGAGCTCTCGGGGTTCGCACACGAGGGGCCGCGTCACCGGCGCCTGTGCGAGCTGAACGTCGAGGAGCAGGTGCGCAACATCAGCCAGTGCACCGCCGTGCAGGAGGCCTGGGAGCGCGGGCAGGCGCTCGAGGTGCACGGCTGGATCTACGACTTGATGGACGGCCTCATCCGCGACCTGCGGGTCTCGCGCGCCGGGAGCACGGCGTGAGCGGGCTCATGGAAACCTACCGCGGCGTGGTCTACCCGTGGCACTGCGACCACATGGGCCACATGAACGTCATGTGGTACGTCGGCAAGTTCGACGAGGCCACCTGGAACCTGTTCTCCGCCATGGGCATGACTGCGGCCTTCCTGCGCGAGAGCAAGCGCGGCATGGCCGCGGTGCAGCAGAACATCACCTACAAGCGCGAGCTCGTCGCGGGCGACGCCGTGGTCGTGCAGTCCGCGTTCCTGGAGGTGCGCGACAAGGTCGCGCGCTTCGTCCACGAGATGCGCAATGGCGAAACCGGCGAGATCGCTGCCTATTGCATGCTGACCGGCGTGCACATCGACGCCGAGCAGCGCCGCTCCTGCCCGTTTCCGCAGGAAATCCTCGCGCGCGGCCGGAGTCTCGTGCGCGCCTATACCCCGCCAGCTTGAGGACACCGACATGGCTTCCGATCCGATCGTCATCGTTTCCGCCGCCCGCACGCCGATGGGCGGCTTCCAGGGAGACCTGAAAAGCTTCGCCGCGCCCGAGCTGGGCGCCGCCGCCATCCGCGCCGCCGTAGAGCGCGCCAGGATCAAGGCCGAAGACGTGCAGGAAGTCATCATGGGCTGCGTGCTGCCCGCGGGCCAGGGCCAGGCACCCGCGCGCCAGGCCTCGCTCGGTGCGGGGCTGCCGCTCGCCGCCGGCTGCACCACGGTGAACAAGATGTGCGGCTCCGGCATGAAGGCGGCGATGTTCGCGCACGACCAGCTGCTCGCCGGCTCCGCCGAGATCATGGTCGCGGGCGGCATGGAATCCATGACCAATGCGCCCTACCTCCTGCCCAAGGCGCGCGCCGGCCTGCGCATGGGACACGGCCAGGTGATCGACCACATGTTCTTCGACGGCCTGGAGGACGCCTACGACAAGGGCCGCCTGATGGGCAGCTTCGCCGAGGACTGCGCGCAGAAGTACCAGTTCACCCGCGAAGCGCAGGATGCCTTCGCGGTGGCCTCGCTGCAGCGCGCGCAGAAGGCGAACAAGGAAGGCTGGTTCGCCTGGGAAACCACGCCGCTCGCCCTCAAGGCGGGCAAGGACGAGAAGTTCATCGAGACCGACGAGCAGCCGTTCAAGGCCAACCTGGAGAAGATTCCGACCCTGAAGCCCGCCTTCCGCAAGGACGGCACGGTGACGGCGGCGAACTCGAGCTCGATCTCGGACGGCGCGGCGGCGCTGGTGCTCATGCGCCGCTCCACGGCCGAAAAGCGCGGCCTCGCGCCGCTCGCCACGATCATCGGCCACGCCACGCACGCGCAGGAGCCGGGCTGGTTCACCACTGCGCCGGTGGGCGCGATGAAAAAGCTCCTGGCGCGCACCGGCTGGGGCGCGGGCGAAGTGGACCTCTACGAGGTGAACGAGGCGTTCGCCGTGGTGGCGATGGCGGCAATGCAGGAGCTGAACCTGCCGCACGAGAAGATCAACGTGCACGGCGGTGCCTGCGCGCTCGGCCATCCGATCGGCGCCTCGGGCGCGAGGATCGTCGTGACGCTGATCGGCGCGCTCCGGAAGTACGGCGGCAAGCGCGGCGTGGCGAGCCTGTGCATCGGTGGCGGCGAGGCCACGGCCATGGCCATCGAGCTGGCGTGAGCGCGAAGAAGCCCTCCAAGCGCGAGCTGCAGGCATTGTTGAAGCGCGCGCGCTTCGTGCGCGACTACGGCATGCGCCTGCACGCGGTGAGCGATGCCGAATGCACCATCGCCATGCCGTTCCGCAAGTCGCTCGAGCGCCCGGGCGGCACGGTCAACGGCCCGGCCTTCATGGCGGCTGCCGACTGCGCCATGTGGATCGCCATCAAGCGGCACATCGGCCTGGAACACGACGCGGTGACCTCGGAGTTGAACACCGCGTTTCTCAACGCCGCGCGCCGCCAGACCGTCTACTGCACTGCGCGCGTGCTGAAGACGGGCAAGCGCATCATTTACGGCACGGCCGAATGCCACGACGGCAAGGGGCGGCTGTTCACCCACCACACGGTGACCTACGCGAGGGTCTCCTGAGATGACGCTCGCCGCGCACCACGCGGAGCTGCGCGACGCGGTGCGCCGTTTTGCACGCGAGCGCCTCGCGCCGAACGCGCCGGCCTGGGACCGCGAAAAGCGCTTCCCGCGCGAGGAAGTCAGGGGCCTGGCCGCCATGGGCCTGATGGGCGTGGCGATCCCCGAGCGCTGGGACGGCGCCGGCATGGACACCACGGCGCTGGCGATCGCCTGCGAGGAGGTCTCGGCGGGCGACGGCGCCACCTGCACCATCGTCATGGTGACGAACCTGGTGGCGAATATCCTCTACGGCTACGGCGACGACGCGCAGAAGGAGCGTTTCCTCAAGCCCGTGGCGCGCGGCGAGATGCTCGGCGCCTTCGCGCTCACCGAGCCGCACGTGGGCTCGGACGCGGGCGCGATCACGACGCGCGCCGAGCGCCAGGGCGAGCACTACGTGCTGAACGGCGTGAAGCAGTTCATCACCTCGGGCCAGACCGCCGAGCTCGCCATCGTCTTCGCGGTCACCGACAAGGCGGCGGGCAAGCGCGGCATCAGCGCCTTCGTCGTGCCGACATCGACGCCCGGCTACCAGGTCGCGCGCCTGGAGGACAAGGCGGGCCAGCGCGCCTCCGACACGGCGCAGATCGTGCTCGAGAACTGCAGGGTGCCCGTGGCGAACCGGCTTGCCGAGGAAGGGGTCGGCTACCGCATCGCGCTTGCCAACCTCGAGTCCGGGCGCATCAACGTGGCGGCGCAGGCCACCGGCATGGCGCAGGCCGCGCTGGACGCCGCGCTCGCCTACTCGCACGAGAGAAGGAGCATGGGCAAGACGCTCTTCGAGCACCAGGCGGTGAACTTCCGCCTCGCGGACATGGCGACCCAGGTCGAGGCGGCGCGCCAGCTGTACCTCCATGCGGCGGCCCTGCGCGACGCAGGCAAGCCGTGCCTCAAGGAAGCCTCGATGGCCAAGCTGTTCGCTTCCGAGATGGCCGAGAAGGTCTGCTCGGACGCGATGCAGGTCCACGGCGGCTACGGCTACGTGTCGGACTTTCCCGTGGAGCGCATCTGGCGCGACGTGCGCGTGTGCAAGATCTACGAGGGCGCGAACGACATCCAGCGCCTTGTGATTGGCCGCGCGCTCGGAGGCGAGTAGTGCCGGTCATCAAGTCGCAGCTCAACCCGAGGTCGGAGGAATTCCGCGCCAGCGCCGCGCGCATGCAGGGGATGGTGGCGGACCTGCGCGCGAAGGTGGCGCAGGCGGCGCTGGGCGGCGGTGACGAGGCGCGCGCCAAGCACGCCGCGCGCGGCAAGCTGCTGCCGCGCGAGCGCGTCAGGACGCTCCTCGACCCGGGCTCGCCCTTCCTCGAGATCGGCCAGCTCGCGGCTTTCGGCATGTACGGCGACGAGGCGCCGGGCGCCGGCATCATCACCGGCGTGGGCCGCGTCTCGGGACGCGAGTGCGTCGTCGTGTGCAACGACGCCACGGTGAAAGGCGGTACCTACTTCCCGATGACCGTGAAAAAGCACCTGCGCGCGCAGGAAGTGGCGCTGCAGAACCGGCTGCCCTGCGTCTACCTGGTGGACTCGGGCGGGGCGAATCTTCCAAACCAGGACGAGGTGTTTCCCGACCGCGAGCACTTCGGGCGCATCTTCTTCAACATGGCCAACCTCTCGGCGGCCGGCATTCCGCAGATCGCCGCGGTCATGGGCTCCTGCACCGCAGGGGGCGCCTACGTGCCGGCGATGGCGGACGAATCCATCATCGTCAAGGGCCAGGGCACGATCTTCCTCGGCGGCCCGCCGCTCGTGAAGGCGGCCACCGGCGAGGTGGTGAGCGCGGAAGAGCTGGGCGGCGCGGACGTGCACACGCGCATCTCGGGGGTGTCCGACCATTACGCGCTCAACGACGCGCACGCGCTCGCCATCTGCCGGCGCATCGTCGCCAACCTCAATATGCGCAAGGAGGTGCGGCTCGAGATGCGCGAGCCGCGCGAGCCGCTCTACCCGGCGGAGGAGATCTACGGCGTGATCCCTTCCGACGTGCGCAAGCCCTACGACGTGCGCGAGGTGATCGCGCGCGTGGTGGACGGCTCGGAGCTGGACGAGTTCAAGCAGAACTACGGCACCACGCTCATCACCGGCTTCGCGCACCTGCACGGCTACCCGGTGGCGATCCTCGCCAACAACGGCATCCTGTATTCCGAGAGCTCGCTCAAGGCGGCGCACTTCATCGAGCTCGCCTGCCAGCGCGGCATCCCGCTCGTCTTCCTGCAGAACATCGCCGGCTACATGGTGGGCAGGAAGTACGAGGCGGGCGGCATCGCCAAGGACGGCGCCAAGATGGTGACCGCGGTGGCCACGGCCAAGGTGCCCAAGTTCACCCTGATCCTCGGCGGCTCCTACGGCGCGGGCAACTACGGCATGTGCGGGCGCGCCTACTCGCCGCGGTTCCTGTGGATGTGGCCGAACGCGCGCATCTCCGTGATGGGCGGCGAGCAGGCGGCGAGCGTGCTCGCCACCGTGCGCCGCGACGCCATCGAGGCGAAAGGCGGCCGCTGGAGCACGGAGGAAGAAGAGTCATTCAGGCGCCCGATCCGCGAGCAGTACGAGCGCCAGGGGCACCCCTACTACGCGAGCGCGCGGTTGTGGGACGACGGCGTCGTCGACCCGGTGGAGACGCGCCGCGTCCTCGGCCTCGCCCTCTCGGCCTCCCTCAACGCGCCGATCGAGCCGACGCGCTTCGGCGTCTTCCGGATGTGACCATGCTGAAAGTCGTGCAAAGCGGCGGCATCGCGCGCGTGTGGCTCGACCGCCCCGAGATCCGCAACGCCTTCGACGACGCGCTGATCGCCGCGCTCACACAGACGCTGCGCGAGCTCGACGCGGACGACGGCGTGCGCGCCGTGGTGCTCGGCGGCAACGGGCCGGCGTTCTGCGCGGGCGGCGACCTCAACTGGATGAAGCGCATGGCGGGCTATGGCTACGACGAGAACCTGCAGGACGCGCAAGCGCTCGCGGGCCTGATGAAGACCCTCGATCGCATGCGCAAGCCGACCATTGCCCGCGTGCATGGCCCGGCGTACGCGGGCGGCGTCGGACTGGTCGCTGCCTGCGACATCGCCGTCGGCGTGCCGGAGGCGAAGTTCTGTCTTTCCGAGGCGAAGCTGGGGCTGTCGCCCGCGACCATCAGCCCCTACGTGCTGCGTGCCATGGGCGAACGCATGGCGCGGCGCTATTTCCTGACCGCGGAGGTCTTCGACGGGATCGAGGCGCATCGCATTGGCCTGTTAACCGCTGTCTCGCCGTCCGAGAAGCTGGACGGCGAGATCGATAAGATGCTCGAGCACCTGCGCCAAGGCGGGCCGCAGGCGATGGCGAAGATCAAGGATCTGATCCGCACGGTCGCCGCGAGCCCGGTGAGCGATCCGCTGATCGCCGATACCGCGCAGCGCATCGCCGAGATCCGCGGCTCGCCCGAGGGACGCGAGGGCGTCGCCTCGTTCCTCGAGAAGCGCAAGCCCGCCTGGCGCCGCTGATGTTCCGCAAGATCCTCATCGCCAACCGCGGCGAGATCGCCTGCCGCGTGGTGCGCACCGCGCGCCGCATGGGCGTGCGCACGGTCGCGGCGTACTCGGACGCCGATCGCGACGCGCGCCACGTGCGCCTCGCCGACGAGGCGCGACGCATCGGGCCGCCGCCCGCGCGCGAGAGCTACCTCGACATCGACGCGATCCTCGCCGCGGCGCGCGACACCGGCGCCGAAGCGGTCCACCCGGGCTACGGGTTTCTGTCCGAGAACGAGGATTTCGCGCGCGCCTGCGCCAAGGCCGGCCTCGTTTTCATCGGTCCGAGCGCCGAGGCGATCGCGGCGATGGGCGACAAGTCCGCCGCCAAGCGACTGATGGAGAAGGCGGGCGTGCCGCTGGTGCCCGGCTACCACGGCGAGGAGCAGGACGCGACGCGCCTGGCGAAGGAAGCGGAGCGCATCGGCTACCCGGTGCTCATCAAGGCCTCGGCCGGCGGCGGCGGCAAAGGCATGCGCATCGTGCGCGCGGCGGGCGAGTTCAAGGCGGCGCTGGAAGGCGCGCAGCGCGAGGCGCAGTCCGCCTTCGGCGATGCGCGCGTGCTGATCGAGCGCTACCTCGAGCGGCCGCGGCACATCGAGGTGCAGGTGTTCGGCGACACGCACGGCAACCTCGTCCACCTGTTCGAGCGCGACTGCTCGGTGCAGCGCCGCCACCAGAAGGTGCTGGAGGAGGCGCCCGCGCCCGGCATGACGGACAAGCGGCGCAAGGAGATGGGCGAGGCGGCGCTCGCCGCGGCGCGCACGGTCCACTACGTGGGCGCGGGCACGGTGGAGTTCATCGCCGAGCAGGACGGCAGGTTCTACTTCATGGAGATGAACACGCGATTGCAGGTCGAGCACCCGGTGACGGAGATGATCACCGGGCTCGACCTCGTGGAGTGGCAGCTGCGCGTGGCGGCGGGCGAGCCGCTGCCGCGCGCCCAGCAGGACCTCGCGATCCGCGGCCACGCCGTCGAGGCGCGGCTGTACGCCGAGGACCCGGCGCGCGAGTTCCTGCCGCAGACCGGGCGCCTGGCGCACCTGCGCTTTCCCGAGGACGCGGCCGACCTGCGCACCGACACCGGCGTGGAGGCAGGCGCGACGATCTCGCCGCACTATGATCCCATGATCGCCAAGCTCGTCGCCTGGGGCGCGGACCGGCGCGCGGCGCTTGCGCGCCTCTCGAGCGCGCTGGACGAGGTCGAGATCGCGGGCCTGCGCACCAACGTCGAGTTCCTCGCGCGCACGGTGCGCTGCCGCGCATTCGCGGAAGGCGAGCTCGACACAGGCCTCATCGAGAGGAACCGCGCGCAGCTGCTGCCCGCGCGCGCGCCGCTTTCCGGGGAGGTGCTCGCCACGGCCGCCTGCGCGGAGCTGTTCGCGGAGGAGGAAGCGGCGCGCCGCCGCGCCGCCGCTTCGGGCGACCCGCATTCGCCCTGGAATCGCGTGGATGGCTGGCGGCTCAACCAGGACTCGCACCACGCCTTTGCGTTCGCCGAAGGGGAGGAACGCCATTCGGTGACCGTACATTTCGGCGAGGCGGCCCAGCGCATCGACATCGCGGGCGGGAGCCACGCGTTCGAGGCAGAACGGCTCGCGGACGGGCGCTTGCTCGTGCGCCTGGACGGCCGCGCCTGCAAGGCGCGCGCGGTGCGCGACGGGCGCGACTGGCACGTATTCATCGGCGGCGCGCACCGCCGCCTCACGCTGCACGACGAGCTCGAGGGCCTGGATATCGACGCGGGCGGCGGCTCGCTCGCCGCGCCGATGCCCGGCAAGGTGATCGCGGTGATGGTGCAGCCCGGCGAGCGGGTCTCCAAGGGCGCTGCGCTGCTGATCCTCGAGGCGATGAAGATGGAGCACACGATCTTCGCGCCCGGGGACGGCGTGGTGAAGGAAATCCATTTCGCCGCCGGCGAACAGGTGCCCGAGGGCGCCGAGCTGCTGAGACTGGAGTAGGCCATGGCGCTGCCGCAGGCGGTTCGCATCGTGGAGGTCGGCCCGCGCGACGGGCTGCAAAACGAGAAGCAGGAGGTGCCGACGAAGGTGAAGCTCGAGCTGATCGAGCGGCTTGCCGACGCGGGGCTGCCCGCGGTGGAAGCCACCGCGTTCGTCTCGCCCAAGTGGATTCCCCAGATGGCCGACCACACCGAGGTGCTGGAAGGCATCCGGCGCAAGCCCGGCGTCGACTACCCGGTGCTCACGCCCAACCTCCAGGGCTTCCAGGCCGCGCGCGCGGCGGGCGCCACCGAGGTGGCGATCTTCGGCGCGGCGAGCGAGGCGTTCTCGCAGAAGAACATCAACTGCTCGATCGCCGAGAGCCTGGAGCGCTTCCGGCCGGTGGCCGAGGCGGCGAAGCAGTCGGGCGTGAAGGTGCGCGGCTACATCTCCTGCGTGCTCGGCTGCCCCTACGAGGGCGAGGTGGCGCCCGAGAAGGTCGCGGGCGTGGCGCAGGCGCTCTACGACATGGGCTGCTACGAGGTGTCGCTCGGCGACACCATCGGCGTGGGCACGCCCGGCAGGACCAGGGCCATGATCGAGGCGGTCGCCAAGCGCGTGCCGATGGCCAAGCTCGCCGGGCACTACCACGACACCTACGGGCAGGCGCTCGCCAACATCTACGCCTCTCTCGAGCTCGGCGTGGCGACCTTCGATTCCTCCGTGGCGGGACTGGGCGGCTGCCCCTATGCCAAGGGTGCCTCGGGCAACGTCGCGACCGAGGACGTGGTGTACCTGCTGCACGGCCTGGGCATCCGCACCGGCGTGGACCTCGACAAGGTGGTGGACACCGGCCAGTGGATCTGCGGCGTCATCGGCAAGGAACCGGCTTCGAAGGCGGGACGCGCGCTGGCCGCGAAGAAACGCGCATGAGCGTCGCCTCCCCCTGCACCAAGGTCTGCGTCATGGACGCCGAGAACCGCTTCTGCCTCGGCTGCCGGAGGACGCTCGACGAGATCGCGCGCTGGGGCGGGATGAGCGAGGCGGAGCGCAAGCAGGTACTGGCGCTGCTTCCCCAGCGCAAGGAGCCGCAGCCGTGCGCGCGGTGACCCTGTACTTCGATTTCGTCTCGCCCTACTCGTTCATCGCCTACAAGCGGCTGAACGAACTGCCGCGCGACGCGGCGGTCGAGCTGATGCCCGTGCTATTCGCCGGCCTGCTCACCCACTTCGGCAACAAGGGGCCGGCGGAGATCCCGATCAAGCGCCGCTGGACCTACCGCTGGTGCACGTGGTGGGCAAAGGAGCTGGGCATCCCCTTCCGCTTTCCCGCCTCGCATCCGTTCAATCCACTGCATCACCTGCGCCTGGCGATCGCCGCCGGGGTCACGCGCGAGAACGTAGGGCTCATCTTCGATTCGATCTGGACCACGGGTGCAGAGGCGACCGATGCGCGCGCGTTCGCGACGCTGGCGCGTTCGCTCGGCGTGGACGAAGCGCGCCTCGCTGCGCCGGAAGTGAAGGATGCGCTGCGCCGCAACACCGACGAAGCGATCGCGCGCGGGGTGTTCGGCGTTCCGAGCTACGAGGTGGACGGCGAGGTTTTCTGGGGCGCCGACGCCATCGGCTTCCTCAATGCCTACCTTGCCGACCCCGCAGTGCTGAGGAACGACGAAATCCGCCGCGCCGACGCGCTCCCTGTCGGCGCGGCACGCAAGGCCTAGCTCAGAATTCGACCTTCTCCCCGGGCTGCGGGACGATCACCCGGGTCGCGGTGGTCCCCAGCGCCTGCTTGAACTCCTCTGGCGTGCCCTTGAGCACCGGGATCGTGCCGTAGTGCATCGGGATGACGAATCTCGGCTTCAGGTAGCGGTTGACGGCCATCGCCGCGTCCTTCGGGCTCATCACGAAGTGCCCGCCGATCGGCATCAGCACGAGGTCGGGCTTGTACAGCTCTGCGATCAGCGCCAGGTCGCCGAACAGCCCCGTGTCGCCCATGTGATAGACGCGGAAGCCGTTCTCCATTTCGAGCACGTAGCCCACCGGCTCGCCGCCGGGGTGCGTCTCGTTCTTGCCGGTCGCCGGGTTTTTCCACACCAGTTCGGAGGAATGCTCGGCGCGGGTCGCCGTGATCTTGACGCTATTGGCCCCGAAGGGCTCGATGGTGCCGCCCTTGCCGAAGCGCGGCGCGAGCTTGGCCGGCAGGATGCCGAGCGTATCGACCGTGTTGCCCAGGCCCGCGGGACCGTACATCGGCGCGTTGTGCATCTTGGCGAGGTCCGGCGCATCCGCGAAGTGGTCGAAGTGCGCGTGCGTGACGAGGATCAGGTCGATCTTGCCCACGGACTCCAGCGACTTGAAGCCCGCCGGCGTCTTCGGGTTGGTCCGCATCCACGGGTCGATCATGATGACCCTGCCGCCCGGCGTGGTGATGCGGAATGCGGCCTGGCCAAGCCACAGGACCTCGGTCTTCTGCGCAAACGCCGTGCCTGCGAAGAGCGCCAGCATCAGCATTGCGAACATCCGCTTCATGCATTCCTCCTTTCTCAGGTGTACTTGCGCGAATCTTCGATGACCTTGCCGTCGTTCGGCAGGCTGCCTGCGTCGACCAGCTCGACTTCGCCGCGCAGCTTGGTGACCTCGCGGATCGACGCCACGATCGCTTCGGCGAGCCCTGCGGGGCGCTCGCGCACCTCGCACTTCAGGGTCATGCGGTCGTCCCCCGTCTCGCCCGCCACCACCAGCCGCGCCTTGAGCACTTCCTTGTGCCGGCGCAGCACTTCCTGCACCTGGCCGGGGGTGACGAACATCGCGCGCACCTTGGTGGTCTGGTCGGCGCGCCCCATCCATCCCCTGATGCGCGTGTTGGTGCGGCCGCACGGGCTCCTGCCGGCCAGCACCGCCGACAGGTCGCCGGTGGCAAAGCGGATGAGCGGGTAGTCCTTGTTGAGCGAGGTGACGACGACTTCGCCGACCTCGCCCGCCGGCACGGGGTCGCCGGTGCCGGGGCGCACGATCTCGAGGATGAGCGCTTCGTCGAGGATCATGCCCTCGTTGAGCGTGCCGTCGGGCAGCGCGCTCTCGTAGGCGAGCAGGCCGATGTCCGCGGTCGCGTAGAGCTGCTGCACGCGGATGCCGCGCGCGGCCATCGCGGCGCGCAAGGCGGGCGGCAGGTACTCGGCGCCGACGATCGCCTTCTGCAGGCTCGAGATGTCCGCCTGCATCTCGTCGGCCTTCTCCACGATGAGCTTGAGGAACGACGGCGTGCCGGCGAAGGCCGTGGCGCGCAGGTCGCGGATCGCCGCCACCTGCATCTCCGTCTGCCCCGTGCCGCCCGGCACCACGGCACAGCCGACCGCGCGCGCGCCGGCCTCGACCATGGAGGCCGCAGGCGTGAAATGGTAGGAAAAGCCGTTCAGCACGAGGTCGCCGGGCCGGAATCCCGCGGCGTACAGCGAGCGCGCCGTGCGCCACCAGTCCTTGCCGCGCCCTTCGGGATCGTAGACCGGCCCCGGCGAGGCGAAGAGCTTGGCGAGCTTGTCCACGGGGGTGGCGTTCAGCCCGCCGAGCGGCGGCAGCGCCCGCTGCAGCTCGGCGAGCACGGATTTGCGCGTCACCGGCAGCCGGGCAAGGGCGGCGCGCGACTTGACGCGCGCCGCATCGACGTCCCTGAGGATCCGCGCCCAGCCGGGCGCCTTGCGCTTGGCGTGCGCGATGAGCCGGGGCAGGGCGGCCATCAGCGCAGCCTCGCGCGACTTCGCCGGGCGCCGCTCCAGCGCGTCGTAGAACGGGCTCAGAGCCAGCGCTTTCTCCGGCGGTAGGACTTCACGTCGCGGAAGCTCTTGCGCCCGCCGGTGGAAAAGCCGAGGTAGAACTCCTTCACGTCCTCGTTCTGCGCGAGCGAACTTCCCTCGCCGTCCATCACCACGCGCCCGTTCTCCAGGATATAGCCGTAGTTGGCGTACTTGAGCGCGATGTTGGTGTTCTGCTCGGCGAGCAGGAAGCTCACCTTCTCCTTCTGGTTGAGGTCCTTGACGATCTCGAAGATCTCCTCGACCAGCTGCGGCGCGAGGCCCATCGACGGCTCGTCCAGCAGGATCATGCTCGGCCGCGCCATCAGCGCGCGGCCGATGGCGGTCATCTGCTGCTCGCCGCCCGAGGTGTAGCCCGACTGGGACTTCCTGCGCTCCTTGAGGCGCGGAAAGTACGTGTACACCTTGTCCAGGTCCTGGCGCAGGTCCGCGCCGCCGCGCGTATAGGCGCCGGTCAGCAGGTTCTCCTCGACGGTCAGGTGCTGGAAGCAGTGCCGCCCTTCCATCACCTGGCAGATGCCGCGCTTCACCAGCTCCGACGGATTCAGCTGGTCGATGCGCTCTCCCTTGAACTCGATCTGGCCCTTGGTGACGTCGCCGCGCTCGGCGCGCAGCAGGTTGGAGATGGACTTGAGCGTGGTGGTCTTGCCGGCGCCGTTGGCGCCGAGCAGCGCCACGATCTGCCCCTCCTGCACCTGCAGGGACACGCCCTTCAGCACGAGGATCACGTGGTCGTAGATGACCTCGACGTTGCTGACGGAAAGATAGGCGCGGGATGCGGTCATGAACGTGAAAACGGCCGCCCGCAGGCGGCCGTTCGTCGTGCAGCGTCCAGGCTACTTTTCCTTCGAGCAGTCGCGGGGCGTGATGCCCTTTTCCTTCGCGTACTGCGCAGCGGAGGCCTCGATCATCGGCCGCACCAGCTTCTGGTCGGACGGGATCCAGTCGGTGATCACCTTCCACTGCTTGCCGTCCCATTGCTGGAACTTGACCGCGCCGCCGCCCTCGTGGTCCAGGCAGGAGACTTTGAGCGGCTGCATGAAGCCGACCGCGCCCAGCTCCTTGAGGCGCTTTTCGTCGATGACGAGGTTCTCGAGCCCCCAGCGCACCTGCTCGCCGGTCATCGGCTTGCCCTTGCCGAACCGGTTCTGCGCCGTGCGCACGGCCTCCGAGGTGATGATCGAGAACACGACGCCGCGGTTGTAATAGGCCGAACCGATGCGCGACTTGTCGTCCCGCATCTCGCCTTTGCCCTTGCCGTACACGTACTTCGTGATGTCCCGGATCACGGGGAAGTTGGTGCCCGAGACGTTGAAGGCCGCCGCGATGTAGCCCTTGGCGGCGTCGCCGGCCGGCACGGTATCTTCTTCCGCGCCCGCCCACCACACGCCGATCATCTTGTCGCGCGGGTAGCCGGCGCGCTGCGCGGCCTTGATCGCCGTCGGGTTCATGACGCCCCAGCCGCGCAGGATCACCCAGTCCGGACGGATCTGGCGAATCTGCAGCCATTGCGATTGCTGCTCGTTTCCCGGGTGGGGGACGGCGATGTGCGTGACCTCGAAGCCGTACATCTTGGCCTGCGCGTCCAGCACCGGGATGGTTTCCTTGCCGTAGGCCGAGTCGTGATACAGGTTCACGATCTTCTTGCCCTTCAGCTTGTCCATGCCGCCCGCCTTCATGCCCATGAACTTGATCTTGGCGGTGTTCTGCGACCAGTAGTTGGTGATCAGCGGAAAGACGTAGGGGAACACGCGCCCGTCGGAGGCGTCGGTGCGCCCGTAGCCGACCGAGACGATGGGAACCTTGTCCGCGGTGCCCTTGTCGATCAGCGAATAGGTGATGCCGGTCGAGAGCGGATGGACCAGCGTCGCGCCCGTGGGCCCGCTCTTCTTCGAGCGCTCGTAGCATTCCACGCCGCGCGCGTTGTTGTATTCCGTCTCGCACTTTTCGCCCACGAACTTGACGCCGTTGATGCCGCCATCGCGCTCGTTGAGCATTTCCAGGTAGTCGATGGCGCCGCCGGCGATGCCTGAGCCGCTCGCGGCGTACGGTCCCACCCAGTAGTAGTTGTGCGGCACGAACTGCACATTGGCCTGCGCCAGCGCGCCGGCGGAGAAGCCCGCCGAGGCAACGAGCGCCAATGCAATGGTGGTGCGCTTCATGAGCTTGTCTCCTTGAGTTCGGCCCTCTACGGAGCCTGTTGTTACAGATAGTGGAACGGCCAGTATAGTGAATCTATTCCGAGTGTCTAGTGCGGGAACGGCCACAGGCGCAGCTTTTCCTTGGCGATCTGCCAGAGCCGCGCCAGCCCGTGCGGCTCGACGATCAGGAAGAACACGATCAGGCCGCCAAATATGATCAATTCCAGGTTCGACACCACCGCATGCGAGATCTCGACGCCCGTGGCGTGCGAGATGGCGGCAAACAGCACGCTGAGGAAGATCGGCATCAGGATGATGAAGGCCGCGCCGAGGAACGAACCCAGGATCGACCCGACCCCGCCAATGATGATCATGAACAGGATGCGGAACGACAGGTCGAGCGTGAAGGCTTCCGGCTCCACCGTGCCGAGGTAGGTATAGGCGTACAGCGCGCCGGCCACGCCACAATAGAAGGAGCTGATGGCGAAGGCGAGCAGCTTGGTCTTCATCATCGGAATGCCGATGACGCTCGCCGCCACGTCCATGTCGCGCACCGCCATGAACGCGCGCCCGGTCTCGCTGCGCATCAGGTTCTTGGCCAGCAGCGCGAGCGCCGAGACGATGGCGAGCGTCAGCAGGTATTTCGACTGCGGCGTGTCGAACGCGTAGCCCAGGATCTCGACGGCCTGCGCGGTGATCACCCCCGAGGCGCTGTTGTTGGTGAACCAGCCGATGCGCTGGATCGCCCACAGCACGAAGAACTGGCAGGCGAGCGTCGCCACGGCAAGGTAGAAGCCCTTGATGCGCAGGCTCGGCAGCCCGAACACGATGCCGACCGCCGCCGCACAGATGCCCGCCAGGATGAAGCTCGGGATGACGCCGAGCCAGGGCATGCGCAGCACGAAGTTGTAGGCCATGAAGGCACCCACCGCCATGAAGGCGGCCGTGCCGAGCGACAGCTGCCCCGCATAGCCGGTGAGGATGTTCAAGCCGAGCGCCGCCAGCGCGAAGATGAGGAACGGCGTGAGGATGGCCGACAGCCAGTACTGGTTGGCGGCCAGCGGCACGCCCACGAAGGCGACGAGCAGCAGCGCGAGGAACGCAATGCGGTCCTGGCGGATCGGGAAGATCTGCTGGTCTTCGCCGTACGTGGACTTGAACTGGCCGGCTTCGCGGTAGAGCATGGCTAGACCCTGTCGATGATCTTCTCGCCGAACAGGCCCTGCGGCCGCACGAGAAGGAACAGCAGCGCGATCACGTACGCGAACCACGACTCGATGCCGCCGCCCACCATCGGCCCGATGTAGACCTCGGCGAGCTTCTCGGAGGCGCCGATGATCAGGCCGCCGACGATCGCGCCCGGGATGGATTCGAATCCGCCGAGGATGAGCACCGGCAGCGCTTTCAGGGCGATGAAGGTGAGCGCGAATTGCACGCCGTTGCGCGCGCCCCACATCAGGCCCGCGACCAGCGCGACGAAGCCGGCCACCGCCCAGACGATCGCCCAGATGTGCTTCAGCGGAATGCCGACCGCCAGCGCCGCCTGGTGATCGTCGGCCACCGCGCGCAGCGCGCGCCCGATCCGCGTGTACTGGAAGAACAGGGCGAGCGCCGCCACCAGCACCGCGGCGATTCCCGAGGCGAACAGGTCGAACTGGCTGATGACCATGCCGGTCGAATTCGCCAGCCACTCCATCGGCACGTCGGGAATGCCGAGCTCCAGCCCGTGCGGCTGCGAGCCCCACACCAGCTGCGACAGGCCCTCGAGCACGAAGGTGAGGCCGATGGTCGCCATGAACAGCGTGATCGGCGGCTGGTTGACCAGCGGCCGCAGCACCACCTTCTCGATGGAGATGCCCAGCACCACCATCACGGCCAGCGTGACGAGGAGCGCCAGCCAGAAGTTCACGCCCATCTTCAGGATCGACACGAAGGTGAGCGCGGCGAGGAACACCATCGCCCCTTGCGCGAAATTGAACACGCCCGAGGCCTTGTAGATCAGCACGAAGCCCAGCGCCACCAGCGAGTACATGACCCCGGCCAGCAGCCCGCCGATCAGTACCTCGAAGAAGAAGACGATCTCCATCAGTGCGCCACTCCCAGATAGGCGTCGATCACCGCCTGGTTGCCGCGGATCTGCTCGGGCGTGCCGTCGCCGATCTTGCGCCCGTAGTCGAGCACCACGACGCGGTCGGAGATGTCCATCACCACGCCCATGTCGTGCTCGATGAGCACGATGGTCGTGCCGTACTGGTCGTTCACGTCCAGCACGAAGCGGCACATGTCCTGCTTTTCCTCCATGTTCATGCCGGCCATCGGCTCGTCCAGGAGCAGCAGGCGCGGCTCGGCGGCCAGCGCGCGTGCGAGCTCCACGCGCTTCTGCAGGCCGTAGGGCAGGCGCCCTACGGGCGTTTTCCTGATGTGCTGGATCTCCATGAAGTCGATGATCTCCTCCACGGCGCGCCGGTGCGCGAGCTCCTCCTTGCGCGCGCGCCCGATCCAGATCGCCTGCTCGAGGAAGCTGGCGCGCATCTTCAGGTTGCGCCCGGTCATGATGTTGTCGAGCACCGTCATGCCCTTGAAGAGCGCAATGTTCTGGAAGGTGCGCGCGATGCCCAGCGACGCCGCCTCGTGCGAGTCCATGTCGTGGAACTCGCGCCAGGCGCCGCCTTCGCGCAGGCGGATGGTGCCGTGCTGCGGGTGGTAGACGCCGTTCAGGACGTTCAGCATGGAGGACTTGCCGGCGCCGTTCGGCCCGATGATGGCGCGCACCTCGTGCTCGCGCACGTCGAACGACACGTCCTGCAGCGCCTTCACGCCGCCGAAGGCAAGCGACACCTTGTCCACCGACAGGACGGTCTCGCCGATGCGCGCATCGCGGCTCATGCGGCGCGCTTGGCCGCGTCGGCGCGGAAGGTCTTGGCGTCGCGGATCTTGAGGTCGGCGGAAATCGTCCCGGTGCGCCCGTCCTCGTACCTCACCTGCGCCTCGACGTGCACGCTCTGCCTGCCGCCGTACAGCGCGTCGACGAGCGTCGCGTACTTCTGCGCGATGAAGCCGCGGCGCACCTTGCGCGTGCGCGTCAGTTCCTCGTCGTCGGCATCGAGCACCTTGTGCAGGATGAGGAAACGGTGGATCTGCGAGTCGGCGATCTCCGGCTCCCGCGCGAGATCGGCGTTCACCTGCTCGATGCACTCGCGCACCAGCTCGTAGACCTCGTCGCGCGAGGCGAGGTCGACGTAGCCCGCATAGGGCATGTGGCGCTTCTCGGCCCAGTTGCCCACGGCCTCCGCGTCGATGTTGATGAAGGCGCACACGCGCTCGCGCCCGTGGCCGAAGGCGACGGCCTCCTGGATGTAGGGAAAGAACTTGAGCTTGTTCTCGAGGTACTTGGGGGCGAAGAGGGTCCCGTCGGCGAGCTTGCCCACGTCCTTCACGCGGTCGATGATCTTCAGGTGCCCGTCGGGGTCGAAGTAGCCCGCGTCGCCGGTGTGGAACCAGCCGTCGCGGTCCTTCGCCTCCAGCGTCGCCTGCGGGTTCTTGTAGTACTCCTTGAACAGGCCCGGCGAGCGGATGAGGAGCTCGCGCTCGGGCGTGAACTTGAGCTCCACGCCGGGCACCGCGGGGCCGACGGTGTCCGACTTCACCTGGCCATCGGGCTGGATGCACACGAACACGCTCGTCTCGGTGGAGCCGTACAGCTGCTTCAGGTTGATGCCGAGCGAGCGGTAGAACTTGAACAGGTCCGGGCCGATCGCCTCGCCCGCGGTGTAGGCCACGCGCACGCGGCTCATGCCGAGCACGTTCCTCAGCGGGCCGTAGACCAGCAGGTCGCCGAGCCAGTACAGCAGCCGGTCGTCCAGGCCCACCGGCTTGCCGTCGAGCAGCGCCCCGCCCACGCGCCGCGCCACGCCCATGAACTTGCGGTACAGCCAGCGCTTCAGCGCGCCCGCGTCCTCCATGCGGATCGACACCTGCGTGAGCAGCGCCTCCAGCACGCGCGGCGGTGCGAAGTAGTAGGTCGGGCCGATCTCGCGCATGTCGGTCATCACCGTCTCGGCCGACTCGGGACAGCAGATGCAGTAGCCCGAGACCAGCGGCTGCGCCACCGCGAACACGAACTGGCCGACCCAGGCCGGAGGAAGGTAGGCGAGAACCACGTCGCGCTCGTCGAGCTTCTCCAGCTCGACGCCGGCGCGCCCCGCGTCGATCAGCGCCCGATAGGACAGAACGACGCCCTTGGGCGTCGCGGTCGTGCCCGAGGTGAAGAGCATGACCGCCGTATCCTCGCCGCGGCCCTTGTCGATCTCGGCTTCGAGGAACGCCGGGTCGCGCCGCCAGGCCGCGCGCCCCGCCTCCAGCAGCGCGTCGTAGGCCTCGAGCCCCGGCTGCGCGTAGTAGCGCAGGCCGCGCGGATCGTCGTAGAAGATGTGCTTGAGCGAGGGGCACTTCGGCAGGATCTCGAGCAGCTTGTCCACCTGCTCCTGGTCCTCGGCGAGCGCATGCGCGATCTCGGCGTTCTGGATGGGAAACGCCATCTCCGCCGCCACCGCGTCCTGGTAGAGCGGCACGGGGATCGCGCCCAGGCACTGCGCGGCGCACATCGCGGCATAGATGCGCGGCCGGTTGTCGCCGACCAGCGCCATGTGCTCGCCGCGCTTCAGGCCGCGCTCGGCGAGCCCGCAGGCGAGCGCGCGCACTTCCTCGGCGAACTCGTGCCACGTCCAGGTCTGCCAGATGCCCAGGTCCTTCTCGCGGATCGCAGGCAGCGCGCCGCGCACCCGCGCGTGGTGCGCCAGGAGCTTGGGAAACGTGTCGAGCGACCCGATGCCGGCTTTCATCGAGGCAGTTCCTCCTCCAAGGACCGGGAGGATTCTTACACAGAAATCCGCCCGCATGCAGCGCGGCGAACGCCCCGGCACGACCTAGAATTCGCCATCCGTGCGCAGCGTCCTCGCCCTCGTCGTGACGCTCATCGCGTGCGCTGCCGCCCCGGCGGCCGTCGCGGGCGTGGAGTACCGCGTGGAGGTGCAGGCGCCCGAGGAGCTCGCAGCGCCCTTGCGCGGCGGGCTCGGCCTCGCGCGCTGGCGCGAGGACACCGACGTGACGCCCGAGCAGCTGCGGCGCCTGGCCGACGAAGCCGTGCGCGAGGCGCAAGCGCTCGCCGCCGCCGAAGGCTACTTCTCCGCCGAGGCGCGCGTCGACATCGATGAAAGCTCCACGCCCTGGCGCGTCACCTTGCATCTCGTGCCCGGCGAGCGCACGAGCATCGTCGAGGTCGAGCTGCGCGTCGTCGGACCCGCCGCCGACGATGACGAGGCGCGCGAGCGCATCGCGGCCATGCGCAGGGGCTGGTCGCTGCCGCGCGGCCGGCCGTTCCGGCAGGAAGACTGGGAATCGGCCAAGCACGGCGCCGCGCGCGCCCTTTCCGGCTGGCGCTATGCCGCGGCGCGCGTCGCCTCGAGCGAAGCGCGCATCGATCCGCAGGCTCGCGAGGCGCGGCTGAGCGTCGTGCTCGACAGCGGGCCGCCGTATCGCTATGGCGCGCTTTCGGTCGTGGGCACGCAGCGCTACGCGCCGGCGCTCGTCGAGAACCTGAGCCCGGTGCGCGCGGGCGAGGACTACGACCGCGAGCAGCTCATCGTCTATCAGCGGCGCCTGGCGGAAACCGGCTACTTCGCCAGCGTGCGCGCGGAAATCGACGCGTCCGCGCCCGATCCCGCCGCCGCGCCGCTGCGCGTGGCGGTGATCGAGGCGCCCGCCAAGCAGTTCGAGGCCGGTATCACCTACAACACCGACGTGCGCGCCCGGCTGCAGCTGCGCTACAGCGACCACGATATCGGCGACGCCGCCTGGCGGTTGCGCAGCGCTCTCTCGCTCGACCGCCAGATCCAGGAGGTGCAGCTCGACCTCGACTCGCCGCCGCGCGAGCAAGGGCGCTTCAACAACTGGTTCGGGCGCGTCAGCCGCAAGGACATCCAGAACGAGCTCGCGCGCACGTTCACGCTCGGCGTGGCGCACAACTTCGGCACCGACGTGGCGCCCTCGGCGGCCATCCTGTCCTGGACCCTGGAGGAGCAGCAAGCGGGCTCCGCCCCCGCCGACACCCGCTATGCGGTCTACCTCGGGTACCGGCGCACCTTCCGCCGCACCGACGAGGTCATCGCGCCGCGCTCGGGCTACTTCGGCAGCATCGATCTGGGCGGTGCGCCCGACGCGCTCGCGTCGGAGGATTTCCTGCGCCTGGTGCTCGAGGGCTCGATGTTCTTCCCCGTCGGCCGCAAGGGCGACCTCGCGCTGCGCGCGCGCGCAGGCCGCGTACTGTCGGACGAGCGCACGGGCATTCCGACGCCGTTCCTGTTCCGCACGGGCGGCGACCAGACGGTGCGCGGCTACGCCTTCGAGAGCCTGGGGGTGCGCGAGGGCGATGCGATCGTCGGCGGGCGGCGCCTGTTCGTCGCCAGCACCGAGTACACGTACTGGGTGGGCGAGAGCTGGGGCGTGGCGGCGTTCGTCGACGCGGGCAACGCCTGGGACTCCGGCGAGCCCTTCGAGGCGGCGCTCGGCTACGGGCTGGGCGCGCGCCTGAGAACGCCGATCGGCCCCGCGCGCCTGGACGTCGCCTACGGCAAGGAAACGGACGAATACCGCCTTCACGTGTCGATCGGGTACGTCTTCCGATGAGCCGCAGACTGCGCATCTCGTTGGCTCTCGCCGCGCTCGCGGCCGGCGTCGCGCTCGCCGGCCTGGCGTGGCTGCTCGGCACCGA
>DATFEJ010000066.1:0-4397 GCA_035251235.1 Burkholderiales bacterium | reverse complement strand
CGGCGCGTGCCCGAGCGCGGCATACGCGGCGAGCAGCCGCGGCGCCTGGTGGCGCCACTCGAGGCTGCGCTCGATGCGCTCGCGGCCGAGCGCGCCCATGCGCGCGCGCTCTTGCGGGTCGTCGAGCAGCTCCACGATCTTCGCCGCGAGGTCGACCGGGTCGTCGGTCTTCGCGTAGCGCGCGGCCTCACCCGCGCTGCGCCGGCCCTCGGTCAGGTCGAACTGCACCACGGGCTTGGCGAGCGCCATGTACTCCAGCACCTTGTTCATGGTCGACTTGTCGTTCAGCTCGCAGCCGCGGTCGGGGTTCACGCAGACATCCGCCGTGTTCAGCACCGCGAGCAGCTCGGCGTCCGGCACGCGGCCGGTGAAGGTGACGTGGCCGGCGACGCCGAGCTCCTGCGCGAGCATGCGCATCTCCTCGAGCGAAGTGCCCCCGCCCACCAGCGCGAAGTGCACGTCCGTTCGCCCGAAGCCCAGCACGACGACGCGCGCCGCGTGCAGCAGCAAGTCGATGCCTTCCTGGCGGCCCATCACGCCGACGTAGCCGACGAGGTGGCGCCGGCCGCCCTTCCATTTCTCCTCCGGCGGCCCGATTCTCAGGCGCTCGAGGCTCGGGCCACTGCGCACGACGAAGACCTTGTCCGGGTGCATGCCGCCGCGGCCGATGGCGACGTCGCGGTAGGACTCGTTGGTGGCGATCGCGACGTCGGCGGTGCGGAAGGTCCAGCGCTCCAGCTTCAGAAGAAGACGGTAGAAGAAATCGCGTCTCCGGAACTTGGCCTCGTAGAGCTCGGGGTTGAGGTCGTGGTGGTCGAAGACGAACTTCTTCCCGAACAGCTTGTACAAGCGGCCGAGGAGGAAGAACAGGTCCGGCGGGTTGCAGGCGTGGATCACGTCGAAGCCGCGGGTGAACAGCACCCGGATGGAGAGGGTGAAGCTCCAGAGCAGCGCGGCGCCGTACTCCAGCGCGTACCCGAAAGCGCCGTCGGCTTCGAGCGGCAGGCGGTAGCGGTAGACCCGGATGCCATCGATTGCCTCAGACCTCTTCTCGAAGCCTTTGCCGGTGGGACAGATCACGGAAACCGTCCACCCCGCGTCGCGCAGCGTGCAGGATTCCTGCCACACGCGCCGGTCGAAGGGCACAGGGAGGTTCTCGACCAGGATGAGGACGCGGCCGTTCACCAGCAGATCCCCTCGTACACCCCCGCCTCGCTCCTCGCCTCGCTCACCCGTACCAGGTCGACGATGCTCTGCGTCCCGCGCAACCGCCGCGGCACCTCGCGGAACTCCGGATCCGCATTGCCGATGACCAGGGTCTGCGCGTGCTCGAGCACCTCGCCCACGCTGTCCACCATCAGCGCGGAGATGTGCGGAATGCGCTTCAGGATGTACTCGCGGTTCGCGCCGTGCAGCCGCGCGAGCGACACGTTGCGGTCGTAGAACCGCAGGTCGTAGCCCTTGCCGATCAGCCGCTCGGCGAGCTCGACCACCGGGCTCTCGCGCAGGTCGTCGGTGCCCGCCTTGAAGGAAAAACCGAGCACGCCCACGTTGCGCGCCCCGGCGTCGATCACCACCTGCAGCGCGCGCTCGACCTGCAGCGCGTTGCTCGGCAGGATGGAGGACAGGATGGGGAGCTCCACGTCCAGCGTCTTCGCCCGATAGAGCAGCGCGCGCAGGTCTTTCGGCAGGCACGAGCCGCCGAAGGCGAAGCCCGGCCGCAGATAGTACGGCGACAGGTTGAGCTTCGTGTCCTGGCAGAAGATGTCCATCACGCGATGGCTGTCGACCGATAGCGCCTTGCACAGGTTGCCGATCTCGTTGGCGAAGCCGACTTTCAGCGCGTGCCAGGCGTTGTCGGCGTACTTCAGCATCTCGGCGGTCTCGATATCGGTGCGAAACAACGGTGCCTTGAGCTCCGCGTAGAGCTCCGCGACCAGGTCGCCGCTCGCGCGGTTCAGCTCCCCGATCACGGTCTTCGGCGGGTGGAACCAGTCGTGCACCGCCGAACCCTCGCGCAGGAACTCGGGGTTGAGGCACACGCCGAACTCGGCCCCCGCGCGCTTGCCCGAGGACTTCTCGAGGAGCGGGATGACCGTCTCGCGCATGGATCCGGGCAGCAGCGTGCTACGGATGACGACCACCGGCGCGCCCGGGTGCTCGCGCAGCGCCTGCCCGATCTGCCCGCACACGCGACGCACGAACTGCAGGTCGATGTCGCCGTTCGGCCGGCTCGGTGTGCCCACGCATACGAGCACGAGGTCGGAGGCGCGCACCGCGGCGGCGACGTCGAGCGTCGCGCGCAGCCGGCGCGCGGCCACCTGCTCGCGCAGCATCGGGCCGATGTCCTTCTCGATGATCGGGCTCCTGCCCGCGTTCACCAGCTCGACCTTGTTCGGGTCGGCGTCGACGCCCATCACCTCGTGGCCCGCGCGCGCCAGACAGCCCGCCGACACCGTGCCTACGTAGCCCAGTCCCAGCACGCTCAGCTTCATCCGGCCATCCTAGGCAGCGCGCTTGACGCCCGCCCGGGACGCGCTAGTCCGGATGGACCACCCGGATGCGCGTCTCCAGGCTCCCCGGGCCCAGGCGGCCCCGACACAGGATGGTCGGGGCCGGCACCTTGACCCCCAGGGCGCGCGACACCCAGCCGAGCGGCGGGTGCTTGCGGCCGATCACTACGCGCGGCGGCTCGAGCTCGGGGGGGCACTCCAGGCGCAGCCGCACCCCGCCGCAGGAAACCTGCACGGCGTGCCCCGCGGCGCGCGCCTCGCAGTCCTCGGCGAGGTGCCAGTGCAGCTCCACCTCGTGCTCGCGCCGGCACTCGAGCGTGTCGCGCACCAGGAGTTCGCGCGCTTGCTTGTCAAGCTCGACGCGCCGCCGGTGGATCACCGGGTCGGCGAGCCGCCGGTAGCCGTCGTGCGCGCCCTCGAAGACGTCGCGGTCGACCCCCGCGTCGTAGAGCTTGCAGCGCGCGCGCGCGTGCTCCAGCCAGAGGAAGGGACCGCCCGCCACCGACTGGTCGGCGCGGTCCACGCGCAGCGTGTTGTGCGCGGCGGTGCCGCGGAAGTACTCGCGCCAGCGCCGCTCGCCGTGGTAGGCATAGGTACCGGGATCGACCAGGATCTCGCGCCCGCCGAGCGACAGCGTGAGCGCGAGGGCGTCGGCGTGCCCGTGCGCGGCGATCGAGAGGTAGCCCAGGGGCCCCGCGTCGAGCAGCGCCTTCAGCTCGAGCGGCGTGCCGTAGTCGGCGCCGAGCAGGTAGTAGCCGGCTTCGGGAAACGCCAGGCGCGGCGGGCGCGCGGGCGCCGCCGGCAGCGCCTCGTAGAGCTCGGCCGCGGCGTCGCCGAGCAGCCAGCGGCTCTTGTCGCAGAAGCCGCCGGCTGCGGCCTTGAAGTCGCCTCGGTCGAACAGCACCGCGCCGGTGGCGAGCAATGCGCGGTACGGGTTGAACCCGGCAGCGCGCGAGAAGCGCACCATCAGCGCGTCGTCGGCGTCGCCGACCATCGGCACGTGCCCGCCGACGTCCATGACCGAGGCGATGAAGTCCAGCAGCCGCTCGAGCCGGCGCGCGTACGGCGTGCACAAGGCGACCCCGTTCGCGCGGCCGAAGAGGAGCGCGAGCAGCATCATGTCGGCGACCTCGTGGTGGTACCAGAACGCCTGCTCGCGGTTCACGCCGTCGGCGCCGTTCTGGGCGAGCGCCTGCTCCTCGAGCCCGGCGCGCGCGAGCTCGCGCCAGCGGCGCGACTCGGGCCAGCGCGGCCAGGTGACGGCGGCGACGAACAGCCCGGTCAGCTCGCCCAGCAGGTGATTGTTGGCCGAGGAGTGGCGCGACAGGTTGCGCGCGATGAAGTGGCAGTGGCGGTAGACCGAGGCCGCCCAGCGCGCGTGCAGCGGCGCGCCGGCCGCGCCGAGCAGCGGCCAGGCCACCGCCCAGTTCAGCAGGCGGATGGCCGCTTCGAGCGCGCTCGTCCACTGCACGCCGCGCGGGTACGGACAGTGCTCGAGCCAGGCATCGAGCAGCGCGAGCGCGCCTTCGGCGTAGCGCGGCGCGCGCGACAGGTGGAAGGCCTGCGCGAGCGTCACCAGCTCGAGGTGGCGGTTGAGCTCCCACAGGTGCTTGATGTCGCCGACGGCGCGCGCATCGCGGTAATCGATCGACTTGCCGAACGCGAGCGGCGCGAGAGTCCCGGTCTTCGGGTCGCGGTGCCAGCGTGGCGGGAAGCCGAGCACGCAGTCCTTCGCCGAGAGCACGTCCCAGCGCCCGGCGAGCAGGCGGTCCGCGGCTGCCAGGTACGGCGCGGCGTCGAACCCACGGCGGGCGACCGCATCCGGGTCCAGGTGTGGCTGGTGGACGGGACGAGCGGCGCCGATCTGGGCAAGCGCGCCAGCTT
>DATFEJ010000072.1:0-7253 GCA_035251235.1 Burkholderiales bacterium | reverse complement strand
TGCGGCGGTTTGCCGACGCGACGAGCGGCTGGCCGATGCCCCACGCGACCGCCACCGCGAAGAATGCGCCGGCAACCGCCGCGGCAGGCAGCGACACCAGGGCGAGCCCGCGCGCAAGCAGCCACAGCGCGCAGATCGCCGCGAGCGCGATGCCCGTCGGCGTGGGCCGTCCCGTCCAGGCGCGCACGGCGGTGAGCAGGAAGCCCGCGATGACGGCGAAGGCATAGCCGAACACCATTTCGTGCGCGTGCCAGAGGATGTTCTCGCGCGGCAGCCAGCCCGCGTACTGCAGGGCCCACACCGGCACCGCGAGCGCGGCGAACGCGCCGGCAAGCAGGTAGAAGGGCCGGAAACCCAGGTTGAGCAAGGCGTTCATGCGTGACTGCATGCTAGGCGCAGGGCCTGGGCGCTTGCTTGATGGAGGTCAAGTCGGCCCTACTCGAGGCTATCATCGCGGGATGTCCAGGCGCACCGCCGCGGAGGCGGCATGAAGCCCTCGCTCGCGCCCGGCGCGGCCGGGCGCAAAGACCTCGTCGTCGACGCGGGGCGCTGCATCGCGTTCATGGGCCCGGAGAACGCGGTCTACGCCACGCCGCAGATGGTGAGCGACGTCGAGTACGCGATCCGCGACTTCCTGCTCGGGCACCTCGATCCGGGCGAGGACACGGTCGGCACGCGGGTGGTCATCGACCATCTCGCCGCGACGCCCGCGGGCATGAAGGTGACGCTCGAGTACCGGGTGGTGGCCGTAGAGGGCCGCAGCGTGCGCTGCGCGTTCACGGTGCGCGACGAGCTCGAGGAGTGCGGCCGCGGCGAGCACGTGCGCTTCGTCGTGGACGTTCGCAGGACCGCCGAGCGGCTCGCCAGGAAGAGGGCGCAGATCGCGTAGAATCAGGCGCTTACCATGCGCCAGGTCCTCGCCCTGCTGATTGCCTGCGCGCCGGCGTGGGCGGACGCGCAGCAAAAGCCGCCGCCCGCCATGCCGGTGCGCGCCGCGATCGCCAAGATCGCGCCCGCGGTGATCGAGACCGGCGCCGTCGGCACGCTGCGCGCCGACGAGTCGGTGGTGATCCGGCCGGAGATCGCCGGGCGCATCGCCCACATCCGCTTCAAGGAAGGCCAGCCCGTCGCGCAGGGCAGCCTGCTCGCGTCGCTCGACGCGGGCGAGACCAGGGCCCAGGTGCAGTCCTCCAGCGTGCAGCTCGCGCTGGAGAAGCAGCGCCTCGATCGCTCGCAGGACCTGTTCAAGAAGGGCTTCATCAGCCAGCAGGCGCTCGACGAGCAGCGCTCGAACCACGACCGCGCGGCCGCCAAGCTGCGCGAGGACCAGGTGCGCCTCGCCAAGTCCGAGATCCGCGCCCCGTTCTCCGGCGTCGCCGGCCTGCGCCAGGTGAGCGAGGGCGCCTACGTCGCGGCCGGCACCGACATCGCGCGGCTGGAGAAGCTCGACCCGCTCAAGCTCGACTTCCGCGTGCCCGAGACCTTCCTCGCGCAGCTGAAGGGCGGCCAGCGCGTGCGCATCGCCGTGGATTCCTATCCGCTCGAGGCGTTCACGGGCTCGATCTACGCCATCGAGCCCGCGATCGACGAGCAGACGCGCACGGTGCTGGTGCGCGCGCGCGTCGCCAACGCCGCCCTCAAGCTGCGCCCCGGCATGTTCGCGCGCGTGCAGCTGCAGCTCGGCGTGCGCCCCAACGCGGTGTGGATCCCGGAAGAGTCCATCGTGCCGCGCGGCCAGGACAGCTTCGTGTTCCGCGTCGACGGCGGCAAGGCGCAGCTGGTGCAGGTGCGCACCGGCATCCGCAAGGTGGGCGAAGTCGAGATCCTGCAGGGCCTGGCGGGCGGCGACCTCGTGGTGACCGAGGGCACGCAGCGGCTCGGGCCGGGGAGCGCGGTGAACGTCATGCCGGAGAAGCCGGCGGCGGCGCTGCCGGAGAAGAAGGGGTAACGCCTTTGATTTTGACTTTGCATTTCCACGATCTCGCCTTTTCCAGCGTTTCTCGCTCTTGCTGGAAAAGGCGAGACATGACGACGTCCGCCACGCGTATGAGTCTCATCTCGTCGCTTGAGCATCAATGTCTCGCCTTTTCCGGCAAAGGCAGAAGCGCCGGAAAAGGCGAGATCGGATAAAAGCGAAAAGGCGCCGCGCCCGTGCGACTCCCCGAGATCTGCATCCGCCGCCCGGTGTTCGCCACGGTCATGAGCCTGATGATCGTGCTGATCGGCGCCATCAGCTTCACGCGCCTGACGGTGCGCGAGTACCCGAAGATCGACACGCCGGTGGTCTCGGTGCGCACGGTGTACAAGGGCGCCAGCCCGCAGGTGATCGAGTCGCAGGTCACCACGCCGATCGAGGACTCGATCTCCGGCATCGAGGGCGTGCGCACGGTGAAGTCCGTGTCGCGCGAGGAGGTGAGCCAGGTCACCGTCGAGTTCCTGCCCGAGCGCGACGTGGACGCGGCGGCCAACGACGTGCGCGACCGGGTGGCGCGCGTGCGCGCGGTGCTGCCCGAGGCGGCCGACGATTCGGTGGTCTCCAAGATCGAGGCCGACGCGCAGGCCATCATGTGGCTCGCCTTCAATTCCGGGCGCCACGGCACGCTCGAGCTCTCGGACTACGCCGACCGCTACATCGCCGACCGGCTGAAGACGCTGCCCGGGGTCGCCTCGGTGATCATCGGCGGCAACCGCCGCTACGCCATGCGCATCTGGCTCGATCGCGACCGGCTCGCGGCCTATGGGCTGACGCCCCAGGACGTGGAGAGCGCGCTGCGGCGCCAGAACGTGGAGCTGCCCGCGGGCAGGATCGAGTCGTCGCAGCGCGAGTTCACGGTGCTGGCGGAGGCCGATTTCCGCTCCGCCGAGCAGTTCAACGGCATGATCGTCAACCAGGCGAGCGGCTACCCGGTGCGCCTGCGCGACGTGGGCGTCGCCCGCCTCGGGGCGCTGGACGAGCGCAGCATCATCCGCGTGAACGGCAACCCCGCGGTGGGCCTGGGCGTGGTCAAGCAGTCCACGGCCAATACGCTGTCGGTGGCGCAGGCGGTGAAGGGCGAGCTCGGGCGCATCACGCGCGACCTGCCCGAGGGCATGAAGCTGCAGGTGGCCTTCGACTCCTCGATCTTCATCGAGCGCTCGATCGAGGCGGTGTACACCACCATGCTCGAAGCGGTGGCGCTGGTGGTGGCGGTGATCTTCGTCTTCCTGCGCTCGATCCGCTCGACGCTCATTCCCTTCGTCACCATCCCGGTGTCGCTCATCGGTTCGTTCTTCTTCCTGTACCTGCTGGGCTTCTCCATCAACGTGCTGACGCTGCTCGGCGTGGTGCTCGCCATCGGCCTGGTAGTGGACGACGCCATCGTCGTGCTGGAGAACTGCCACCGCCACCTGGAGATGGGCAAGCCGCCGGCGCAGGCCGCCGCCGACGGCTCGCGCGAGATCGCGTTCGCCGTGATCGCCATGTCGCTCACGCTCACCGCGGTGTTCGCGCCGGTGGCCTTCGTGCCCGGCAACACGGGGAAGCTGTTTGCCGAGTTCGCGCTCACCGTGGCCTCGGCGGTGGCGGTCTCGGGCTTCGTCGCGCTCACCCTCACGCCGATGATGTGCGCCAAGGTGCTCAAGGCGCACGAGCGCCACGGCGGCCTGTACCTGGCGATGGAGCGCTTCTTCCACGGCATGACCGGCGCCTACCGGCGCTCGGTGGCGGCGGCGCTGCGCCTGTGGTGGCTGGTGCTGCTCGTCTTTGCCCTGGTGATCGGCAGCTGCCTCGCGCTGCTCGGCCTGCTCAAGCAGGAGCTCTCGCCGCTGGAGGACCGCGGCTTCTTCCTGTCGCTCGTGCTCGCGCCCGAGGGCGCGTCGATGGAGTACACCAACCAGAACGTGCTGGAGGTGGAGCGCATCTACCGCGACGTGCCGGAGATCCGCACGACGTTCGCCGTCGTCGCGCCGGGCCTGGAGCGCCCCAGCCCCGTGAACACCGGCATCACCTTCAGCCAGCTCAAGCTCTGGGACGAGCGCAGCCGCTCGGCGCAGCAGGTCACCGCGTCGATCGCGCCGCGCCTGTTCGCGCTGCCGGGCGTGCTCGCCTTCCCGGTCAACCCGCCCTCGCTCGGGCAAAGCTTCCGCAATCCGCCGCTGCAGTACGTGGTGCAGGCGAACTCCTACGAGGAGCTCGACGAGATGGTGACCAGGCTCGTCGCCCGGGCGCGCCAGTCGCGCGCCATCGCCAACCCCGACAGCGACCTGCGCCTGAACAAGCCGCAGCTGGCGGTGGACATCGACCGCGAGAAGGCCGCCGCCGTGGGCGTGGACGTGGAGACCATCGGCCGCACGCTCGAAACCCTGCTCGGCGGGCGCCAGGTGACGCGCTTCAAGCGCGAGGGCAAGCAGTACGACGTGGTGGTGCAGCTGGAAGCCAAGGACCGCAACACGCCCGCCGACCTGAGCGCGATCTACGTGCGCGCCAGGGACGGCACGCTGGTGCAGCTCGCCAACCTCGTGCGAGTCAGCGAGACGGTGGCGGCGAAGGAGCTCAACCACTTCAACCGCCAGCGCGCCGCCATCATCTCGGCCAACATCGCGCCGGGCTACACGCTGGGCGAGGCGCTGGAATACATGGACCGGATCGCGGCCGAGATCCTGCCGCCTTCCGCGCGCACCGAGCTCGACGGCGTGTCGCGCGAGTTCCGCGAGTCGGGCGCGAGCCTGGTGTTCGCCTTCGCGCTGGCGCTGGTCTTCATCTACCTGATGCTTTCGGCGCAGTTCGAGAGCTTCGTGTCGCCCTTCGTCATCATCCTCACCGTGCCGCTCGCCGCGCTCGGCGCGCTGCTCGCGCTGCTGCTCATCGGCGGGACCCTGAACGTCTACTCCAAGGTGGGGCTGGTGATGCTCATCGGCCTCATCACCAAGCACGGCATCCTGATCGTCGAGTTCGCCAACCAGCTGCGCGAGCGCGGCATGGGGCGCGCCGAGGCGGTGACCGAGGCAGCGTCGCTGCGCCTGCGGCCCATCCTCATGACCACCGGCGCGATGGTGCTGGGCGCGGTGCCGCTCGCGCTCGCCACCGGCGCCGGGGCGGAGGCGCGCCAGCCGATCGGCTGGGTGATCGTCGGCGGGCTGACCATCGGCACGCTGTTCACGCTCTACGTGATCCCCACCGCCTACCTGCTGCTCGCGCGCGGCAAGCGCCCGGCGGCCGCTGCCGGAGCTGCGATTGCTGCTCCGCGCTGACACGGCGCTGGTGACGGGAACGGGCGGGGGCATCGGCCTCGCCATCGCGCAGGCGCTCGAGGACGAGGGCGCGAAGGTGCTGCGCGCCGACGTGCAGGACGCCGACCTCTCGCAGCCGGGCGCCGCGCAGGCGCTAGCCGAGCGCGCGATCCGCGATCTGGGCGCAGTCTCGATTTTCGTGCATGCCGCCAGCCCGCCGCGCCGCGAGACGCAGACCGCGCTCGCGGTCACCGAGGCCGAGTGGCGCGCCATGCTGGAAGTGAACCTGAACGCGGGCTTCCTGATCGCGCAGGCGCTCGGCCGCCACATGCGCGAGAAGAAGATCCGCGGCCGCATGCTGTTCGTCACCTCCCTGCACGCGGATTCGCCGCGCAACCTGCCGCACTACTCCGCGTCGAAGGCGGGGCAGACCATGGTGATGAAGGAACTGGCGCGCGCGCTGGGGCCCGACGGCATCCGCGTCAACGCCATCGCGCCGGGCGCGGTGCCGGGCGCGGGCTTCAGGGGCGCCCCGGGCCTCGTGGATCGCATTCCCCTCGGGCGCCTCGGCAAGCCGGCGGACATCGCGCCGATGGCGGTGGCGATCCTGTCGGAGAAGTACGGCGCCTACATGACCGGCGCGACGGTGGTGGTGGACGGCGGCATCGCCCTTTACAACTGGCTGGACGCGCAGGGCTAGGCATGGCGCGCAAGGTGGCGCTGGTCGCGGGCGTGGGCGGCATGTGCGGCAGCAACATGGCGCAGATGCTGCACGCCACCGGCGAATGGGACGTGATCGGCGTGTCACGCGGCGCGCCGGAGCTTGGCGGCTGGCTGCGCCATATCCCGGCCGACCTGCTCGATGCGGCCGACGCGAGGGCGAAGCTCACCGGCATCGAGGACGTGACGCACGTCTTCTACACCGCGCTGCTGAACGGCCGCACGCTGGACGAGGAGAACGCGCTAAATGCGCGACTGCTCGTCAACTTCATCGACGCGGCGCTGCCGCGCATCCGCCGGCTGCGGCACGTGCACGTGCTCGAAGGCGTGAAGTGGTACGGCTACCACCTCGGCGCCTACCGCACGCCGGCGCGCGAGGACGATCCGCCCTGCGTGCCGGCCTACTTCTACGAGGCGCAGCACGCGCACGTGCTCAAGGCGCAACGCGGGCAGTCCTGGACCTGGTCGACGACGCGCCCGGGCGCGGTCTGCGGCTACGCCAACGGCGCGCGCATCAACCTGATGACCGTGATCGCGGCCTACGCCACGATCATGAAGGCGCTCGGCCTGCCGCTGTATTTTCCCGGCGACCAAGGCACCTACGACGCGCTCACCTTCACCACCGACGTGGGACTGCTCAACCGCGCCATGCTCTGGGCCTCGACCGATGCGCGCGCCGCCAACCAGGCGTTCAACATCGGCAACGGCGACGCCTTCCGCTGGAATTTCATGTGGCCGCGCGTCGCGGACATGTTCGGCATGCCGGCGGGACCGGTAAAGACCATGCGGCTGGTGGAGTTCATGGCGGACAAAGCGGGGCTCTGGGCCGAGCTGCAGACGCGGCACGGTCTCGCGGCGACCGACCTCTTCCGGCTGGCGCCCTGGGGCTATGCCGACACCGTGTTCTCGCGGAACTGGGACAATGCCATCAGTACGGTGAAGGCCAACCGCCACGGCTTCACCGAAATGATGGACAGCGAGGACATGATGCGGCGCGTCTTCGGCGAGTTCCGCGCGCGGCGCGTCATCCCGTGAGCCGGAACGAGCCTTTGGAGCACAGATGAAACCCCGCTACCTGGTGCGCCAGTCGGACGTCGCGCCATATTCGCCCGCCAACCACACGGGCACGAGGAATTTCCGCCTCATCGGCAGGGAGACCGTGGGCGCCAGGCAGGTGGAGATGTTGATCGGCGAGATCGAGCGCGGCCGGGGCGCGCTGCCGCACGCGCACCCGGGCATCGAGCAGGTGTGCTACCTGCTGGAAGGCGCGGCACACGTCGAGGTGGGCGGCGAGAAGTTCGAGCTCGCCCCGGGCGAGGCCTGCT